>DBGCYC010000027.1:0-50043 GCA_048390825.1 Candidatus Merdousia sp. | reverse complement strand
AGCTTTATCCTGCCCGCCGCCCGCGTGATTTTGCGCGTGACGAACGTCTCGCCCCTGCGCTCGGATTCGTGGTTGAAGAGTATGCCGTTGCTTGCGAAAATCCCGTAGGCCTCGCGGTAATTGACGGCTGTCCAGTACGCGAACTGTTCCGCTGCGGCGCGGGGGTTGCGCGGGAAAAACGGCGTGGATTCGCTCTGCGGCGCACCGTCCGCGCCCCCATAGAGCGCCGCCGACGATGGTTGGAAAAATTTTGTCCCTCCCGCGAGCCCGACCTCCTTCACGGCGTCGAGCAGTCTCAGGGCCGCGAGCGCAATCGAGTTTGAAGTGTACTCCGGCTTGTCGAAGGACGCTTTGGCGTGGCTCTGTGCGCCGAGGTTGTAGATTTCGTCGGGCATAGCCCTCTCGACAATCCTGTTGAGATTTGAAGAGTCCGTGAGATCGCCGTAGTGCAGAAAGAGCCTGTCGTCGAATTTCCTGTCCGCGTACAGCCTGTCGATCCTGCCGGTGTTGAAGGAGCTGGCGCGGCGGATAACGCCGTGCACGGTGTACCCCTTTCCGAGCAGCAGCTCCGCCAGGTACGAGCCGTCCTGCCCGGTGATTCCCGTTATTAGGGCGATTTTATTCATGCCTCGAAAAGTTTTCGGTTACGAGCACCGCGGAGTCGCTTCGGGCGCGCATTTCGATTTCCGCGCAATAGGGGGCGAGCGCGCTTTCGACGGCCTCCATTGCCGCCCCTCCACAGTCCAGCGCGCCGGAGACGACGGAGAGTATCCTCGGCTCCACGCGCGAGGCGAGCCGCACGCTTTCGCCGGCTTTGAGGCGCAGGCGCAGGATTTTGAAATTTTTGTAGTCGCAGAGAGCGCGCTCGGGCTCGTCGTTTTCGGAGATCGGCTCTACGGCGGGGCTGTCGTAGTTTACGGAGTCCGCCGCCTCGGCGATATGCAGCGCGCGCTCCCTGCCTTCGGAGTCCGTCCTGCCCCAGTCGTGCAGGCGGTAGGTGCTGTCGGAGTTCTCCTGGATTTCGAGCGCAATGTTGTCCGCGCCGAGGGAGTGCACGGTGCCTTCGCGCACGAACATGAAATCGCCGACGTGCGAATCGCGGAATTCAAGCAGCTCCTCGACCCGCCCGGCGGCGGCCGCCTCCCTCAACCGCTCTGGGGAAATCCCCCTTTTCAGCCCCGCGATGAAGCGCGATCTCACGCCGCAGTTGAGCAGGTACCATGCCTCGTTCTTGCGCGGCAGGCCGTATTTTTTTTCCGAGGCCCCGTTGGGGTGCACTTGCAGCGAGAGCCTCTGGCGCGCGTCGAGCAGCTTGACGATTATCGGGAAAAGCCTTTCGGGGCGCCAGCCGGGGCCCATTATGTCGGCCGGGTATTTTTCGATCGCCCGCCTCAGCGTCCACCCCCCGAACTCCCCTCCCGAGATTTCCGACGACGCCTTGGGCGAGTCGCAGATTTCAAGGGACTCCCCTATCCTAAGCCCTTTCGGGATCGCCCTCCCGAAAAGCGTTTTGAAGGAGCGCCCGCCCCAGATGCGCTCTTCGTATATGGGTTTGAATTTCAGAAGGTCCATGCTTATGCCGTTTTTGCGGGGCCGCCCCAAACCCAGAAGACCGTAGGTTCCGCCGCCGCTTTGTCAACGCATATCGGGAGGGTCATATCGCCCCGGAGTCGGCGAACACGTTCTGCCCGGTGACGGATTCGGAGGCGTCGGAGAGCAGGAATAGGGCTGTCTTTGCGACCGATTCGGCGGACGTCGGCCGGCGGAGGGCCGTTCTCCCGAAGATTTTCCCCTTCTGCTCCTCCGTGAGCGACGCGCTCATGGGCGTTTCCATGAAGCCCGCAACTACGCAGTTTGAACGTATACCCTTCCGGCCCCATTCGCGGGCGACATTCTTGGAAAACGCCTCTACCGCCCCCTTTGTGGCGGCGTATGCGGAGAGCCCCGCGTATCCCGTGTGGACGCAAATGGAGGATATGTGGACTATCGAGCCCCTCGTCCCGTGGAGAATGAAATTGCGCAGGACGTGCTTTGCCGCCATTATGGGGGAGATCGCGTTGAGGGCGAACATGCGCCTTACCGATTTTTCGTCGGCGTCGGAGGCGAGCGCGTCGGAGGCCGCCGCCGCGTTGTTCACGTAGCCGCAGAGGGGGGTGCCGGGGCCTATGAAGTCCCTGAATATTTTCTCGCGCATGTTTTCGGTGTCGGAGAGGTCGTATTGGAGGAGCTCGAGTCTCCCCGGAAATTCGGCGGACAGGCCTTTCAGCGCGTCCGGAAATGTGCGGCAGACGCCGAATACGCGGTAGCCTTCGCGCAGCGACTGTGACGCGAGCTCCAGCCCGAGCCCGCGCGACACGCCCGTAATCAGAATGTTTTTCATGTTTTCCTTGAAAGTTTTCCGGTGGGGGTGGTCGCCAGCGAGTCCCTGAACTCGACGACCCTCGGAATTTTGAATTTGGGCAGCTCCCGCGCGAGTTCCATGCGCAGCCGAGCCTCGTCGGGGAATTCGCCGTAGCGCGCGACCTCCGCGCACACGGCGGAGCCGAGCAGGGCGCTGGGCCTCGCAAAAACCCTTGCGTCCGCCACACCGTCTATCCGCCGTATAGCGTCCTCGACTTCGTGCGGGTTTATCTTGTACCCGCCGGAGTTTATGAAGTCGCCCCTGCGCGCGGTAAACCTGAAGGATAGCGGGTTTTCCGAAAGCGTCTCCACGCAGTCGCCGGTTGCGAACCATTCGCCCGCGCGGTATCCGGGGCCGGCAAGCAGGTCGCGGCGCAGAAACAGCTCGCCGTTCTCGATTTTCACGCGCCCGGCGGCGGAGCCTCCGACGGAGAAAATTTCCCCGTCGGAGGAGAGCACTGCCCCGGCTTCGGTGGAGGCGTAAATGTTTTTTGCGCGGGCGTTCGGGAAGATTTCGGCGGCGGCCTCCGACGCGCCGGGGTCGAACCTTTCTCCCCCGAATATCGCGCGGCGCACCGACGGAAAAGTTTTCCCCTCCGCCGGCGCGAGGCCACGATAGAAGGTCGGGGTGGCGGATATATGAGTCGGCTTCCCGAGTTCGAGGGAGCGGAAGATTTCCGCGCGCGTCAGCCCGAATAGGCGTATTATGGTGTTGGCGTTGAGCAGCGCCTGCAAAAACACCTGCAACCCGGCTATGTGAACGGGGGAATACGCGAAGGCCCAGACGTCGCCCGCGCGCCCGGCGGAGACCCTTGCGGAGCGCGCCAGCGATTTGAAGGTGTGCGAGACCTCCTTCGGCCTCCCTTCCGTGCCGGAGGTTTGCAGGGCCGCCCGCCACTTCTTTTTGGGGGCTGCGACGGCGCGCAGCATTTCTTCGGCGGAGGAAAATCCGGCGTTTTTTGCCGCCGCCCTTTCGCTTGCGGATTTTGCGCCGCCGGCCGGATCCGAGAAGCGCACGGGCTCGTCGGCGAGCAGCGAGAGAAGCGTTGCCAGAAAACACGCGTACGGATCGGCGAAGGCTATCCTGATCGGGAAGGAGTCCGCCGCCGCCAGGTCCGCCCGGAGGGCGTCAAACGTCACGACGCGACCGCCGGGGGAGAAGTCCGCGTAAAAAATCCTGTCGCCTTTCATTGGGGGCGACGTCTAAAAAATCCCTCCCGAAAAGGCAAGCGGTAAAGAGCGTTGCCCCCCTTTAAACCTCCGCGCGGGAACACCTGTATCCGACGCCCCTCACGGTCTCTATTATGCGCGCCTTTTCGCCGAGTTTTTTGCGCAGGCCCACTATCTGCACGTCTATGGCCCTGTCCGTGACCGCGTAGCCGCTGCCGTGCACCCTGCCGATTATCTCGTCGCGCGAAAACACCCTCCCCGGGTTCGAGAGGAAGATTTTGAGCATGGAAAATTCGTTGGAGGTGAGCGCAAGCGGCCTGCCGTCGATTTCCGCCTCGTGGAATTTGCACCTGAGCGTTATCCCGCCGCGCGAGACAACCTCGTCGGCGTCCTCTTCGTCCCTGCGCAGGCGCGCGCGGATTCTGGCCACGAGCACGCGGGGGCTGAAAGGCTTCGTCATGTAGTCGTCCGCGCCGTATTCGAGGCCGCTTACGATGTCGGCCTCCTCGCCGCGCGCCGTCAGCATTATTATCGGCGACTGTTTGAGCTCCGGGTTCGTCCGATAGAGGCGGCAGAAGTCGAGCCCGTCCATTCCCGTCAGCATCAGGTCGAGGAGTATGAGGTCGAACGCCTCGCGCTCGAGGATTTTGAGGGCGTTTTCGCCCGAGTCCGTGCAGCGGTATTCGTAGCCGTTTTTGCGGAGGTTGAAGGCGATGAGTTCGGCGATGTTGCGCTCGTCCTCGACTATCAGTATTTTTTTTGCTGCCATGCCTATGCGGATTTGAGCGTTATCGTGAATGTCGAGCCTTCCCCGACGCGGCTTTCAAGCCCGACCCTCCCCCCGTGGATCAGCGCGATGTGCTTTACTATCGCCAGCCCCAGCCCCGTTCCGCCGAGCGCGCGAGACCTGCCCTTGTCCACGCGGTAGAAGCGCTCGAACACCCTCGACGCGTGTTCCGGCGCAATTCCGCCGCCGCTGTCGCGCACGGAGACGAAAACGGTTTCGCCGTCGCACCCGGCCGATACGCGGACTTCGGAGTTGTCGCCGCCGTATTTTACGGCGTTGCCTATCAGGTTGCTTACCGCGATGGTAAGCAGCATTTCGTCGCCGAGCGCCTCCACGTCCCCGGGGCAGTCCTCGAATATCTCAACGCCCTTCTGACGCGCCTGCGTCATGTTGTTGGAAACCGCCGCGGCTATGACGGAGGAAATCTTCACTTTCTCGAAGCCGCGGGAAACCATCTTTTCGGCGGAGTCGAGCTTCGTGAGCAGCAGCATGTTGTCCACGAGCATGGCGAGCTTGCCGCACTCCGCCGATATTATCTCGCAGATGCGCGAGCTCTCCTCCGGCGACTCCGCCTCCGGCAGCGATTCCGCCGCGGCGCGCAGGGCGGTGAGAGGCGTCTTGAGCTCGTGCGAAACCCCGGCCACGAACTCGCGCCTGAGCGTCTCCATCTCCTTTATGCGGCTTATGTCGTGCATGACGAAGAGCGCGCGCGGCCTGTCGGAGGCGTAGGGGAGTATGGAGCTCGAGAGCGCCAGTATCCTGCCGGAGTCGAGCTCGATTTCGCGGCTGACGGGCGTCTTTTCGGCGAAGGTTTTGTCCACGGCGTCGATGAGGCTTATGTTGCGCAGAAATTCCCCTATTTTCGGCCTGTCGGCGTCGGCGGGCAGCCCGAAGAGGTCGGCGGCCGCCCTGTTCATGCGCAGCACCGATCCGTCCGAGGCGCAGATGAACACGGCGCCCCCCATGTGCGCAAAGATTTCGTCGAGCTCGCAGTTGCGCTTGTGCAGGGAGTTTATGCGCCTCCCGAGCTCGTCGGACATGGCGCGCATGGCGTCGGAGAGTATGCGCACCTCTTCGATGTCGCAGCGCGGTATGCGGACGCCGGAGTTGCCGTTGGCAAGCAGTTTCGCCGCCCGCGTGAGCTCCGCGATCGGCCTGCCGATGCCCCGCGCGACGAGCAGCGACGCGGCTATCGAAAACGCGAGCGCCGCCCCCGCAAGCGCGAATATTTCGACCGCCAATATCCGCTTGGCCCCGGCGAGATCCTCGAGCGGCACGGAAATGCGCACGCAGAGCGGGTGCGTGCCGTCGGGGTTCGCCTTTCCCGCGGGGGAAGCCAGATAGAGCATGCGCGTCTTCATTGTCTGCGAGTAGCGGATGTCGCGCGCGGGGGTTCCGGCGAGAGCCGAGGCAATTTCCCGGCGCCTGAGGTGGTTCGCCATGCCGGCGCTGTCGTAGTCGGAGTCGAAGAGGACCTCGCCGTCCGCGCGCACTATCGTCGCGCGCATGTGGGTTTTGCCCGTGAACGCCCCGCAGACCCTCGCGGCCTCCGCGATATCCCTTTCGGATCCGTCGCCGGCGGCGTTGACGACCATCGCCGATATGTCGGACAGCGTCCGCGACAGGTTGCGCTTGTAGATTCCGTCGAGCAGGAAGTACGCGCTCACGGCGACCGCCGCCGTTATCAGGGCGCTCACGGCGAATACGCCCACGAACACCCGGGTTTTAATTTTTGAAAACATTGGCTTTAACGTCATATTCCGGAGAGTTTTCCAAAGCTTTAAGCGGCAAAAAAGCCGCGCGTCAACCGCGTTTTTGACGTCTAACGCAATTCTAACGGGGCGCAAACAAAAAACTCATTCCGCCGTGCGATTATGCCCCCTGAAACCACTTAAATAGAAAAGGAAAAAGAGGCCGAATACGCGCCCGAACGCAATTCTAACGGGGCGCGAATAAACTGCGAATCCCGGTATGGGACAATATGCGGCGATTCGGGCGGAATGCGCCCGGAGAGCAAACAATAAAAAAACATGAACGGCAAACTCACAAGCATATTGGCGGCTTCCGCGTTCTCCGCGGCGGCCCTCCTGCAGGCCCAGGACAAGGCCACACTCGACCTTCTCGTATCCAAAGGCGTCATCACGCGCGCCGAGGCTGACAAGGTCGCCAAAAAATCGGTTCAGGTTTCCTCGAAGGAAAAGAACGCGCAAAAACTCACCTTCTCCGGAAGGACGCAGGTTCAGTACCAGTGGCTGAACTCCGAGGACATGGCGGGGGACAGTTCGTCCGTTTCCAAGAACGGGTTCCAGATGCGCCGCATTTACTTCGGCATGGGCGCCGACCTCGGCGCGGGCTGGTCGGGCTCGGTCGTGCTCGACATCGCCAAGACCGGCACCCCCGGCGCGGACTATGTCGAGGAGGCTTTCATCTCCAAAAAGGCGGACATCGACTATCTCAAAGGCAGGCTCGACCTCGGGTACAAGAAGGTCAACTTCGCGTTTGAGGAAAACACCTCCTCCGGCAAGCTGCTTACCATCGAGCGCTCGATAGCCACCCGCTACTTCGTCGAGCCGCAGAAGTCCGGATACGGGCAGAAGGGCAACCTCGGGTTCGGCTCGCACTACACCGGCGCCTACTGGAACGGCGAAGTCGTCCAGATCGACGGGCTCTCCTACGCGGTTGCGGTGACGAACTCGCAGAACTACAACTTCAAGCCCGGCGGCGACGGCGCGGACAACTCCGTCAACGCGTGGCTTTCCGCCTCCTATAAAAACAGGGAGGACTTCGGAGACTCGAACGTGCTGAGCTACGAAATCGGCGTCAACGGCGGCTTCGGGCCCGGCGCGAACACGACGAACGGCAGCTACGGCGAAAACGGCTCGATATGGGGCGTAAACCCCTACGTCAAAATCGGGTTCAGGGGGCTGACGCTGTGGGCGGACTATCTGCTCGCCGGCGTCGAGAACGGCAGAACGTCGCCGAACGGCGGCGTGGAAGACGCCACGCCGCAGGGCTTCAACGTCGGGGCGGAATACAAATTCGACATCGGCGAGTTCGGCGCGATAGCCCCGACCGTCCGCTACTCGGCCCTCTTCACCAACGGCAGGGGCGTCAAGATCTCCGACGCCATGAGTTCGGCGCCCTCCATAAAATCCGGAGGCACGGATTTCTACAACAACGCCCAGAGCGTGTTCGCCGGCGTAAACTGGTACATCGACGGCAACAACGTGAAATTCCAGCTCGGCTACGAATGGGCGGAATTTTACGGCAACCCCTCCGACGCCTCCGCAAATTCGAGGGCGTACGTCGACGCGGTGCGCGCGCAGATGCAGATACTCTTCTGATGCAAAACCGGCTCCGCGCCCGGCGGCGCGGGGCCTTCTCCCCCAAAAAAAACGACAAAAAATTTTCCACCATGAAAAGCAAAATAGCCACAACAATGACGTTAATCGCCCTCGCGGCCGCGGCCTTCACATCCGCTCCCGCGATGGCCGAAAAGAGCATCGTAATAGACGGCTCCACCACCGTGGGGCCGATCGCCAAGGCGTTCGCCGACTACTATAAGGAAAAGACCGGCGTGGGCGCGACCATCAGCGAATCCGGCAGCGGCAACGGCGTCAAGAGCCTTGTCAACGGCGCGTGCGACATCGCCAACATGTCGCGCTTTATGAAGGATTCCGAATTCAAGACCTGCGTCGAAAAGGGCATTCTGCCCGTCGCGCACGTCGTGGCCTTCGACGGCCTCGCGGTGGTTGTGAACCCCGCGAACAGGGTCGGGGCGCTCACGATGGAGCAAATCGCCGGCATCTACACCGGCAAAATCCGCAACTGGAAGGAGCTCGGCGGCGACGACGCGGAAATAGTCGTCATATCCCGCGACACCAACAGCGGCACCTACGAGACCTTCAACGAGCTCGTCCTGCGCAAGAGCCCCGTCGTCAAGGGGGCGGAATACGTGGGGTCCAACGGGCAGGCCAAGACCCGCGTGGCGTCCACCAAGAACGCGGTCGCCTACGTCGGGCTCGGCTTTGCGGACGACTCCGTCAAGACGCTTTCCGTCGACGGGATCCTGCCGTCGCCCAAGACCATAGTTTCGGGCAAATATCCGATAGCGAGGCCCCTGTTCATGTTCACTGACAAGTACCCGAAAATGGGCACGCCCGTCTACGACTTCGTGACCCTCCACCTTTCCGAAGAGGGCAGGGAAATCGTGAGGGATCTGGGCTACGTGCCGGTCGCCGAATAGGGCGCCGGACATGACAAAAGGGAGCCGGGACATATGAATGCGACAACCGCCGATGCGGGGCGCGGGCGCGCCGGGAAGGGGCTGATAATGGACAGGCACAGCTGCGCCGCGAAAATGCTTTTGGGCAGGCTCGGGCGCGGGTTCCTCCTGTGCGTGACGGCCGTCCCGACGGCGGCCGTCGTGTTCATCCTGTTTTTCATATTCAAAGAGTCCCTGCCGTTCTTCGAGAATTTCGGGCACGTCAGGGAGTTTTTTACGAGCACAGACTGGGCCCCCTCGCGCGAGGGGGATCCGCATTTCGGGTCGCTCGCCATACTCTACGGCACGCTGATGGTGACCGCGGGCGCGTGCGCCGTGGCGGTTCCGCTCGGGATAATCGCGGCGATATGCATGAGCGAAATCGTGAGCGCGCGGGTTTCGAGGATTTTCAGGCCGATAGTTGAGCTGTTCGCGGCCATACCTTCGGTGGCTTACGGGTTTTTTGCGATGGCCGTTTTTGCGCCGCTGCTGCAGAACCGCGGCGGGATAATGATAGGCGCGCTGATACTGGCCGCGGGGCTGCCGGTGGCGGGGGTTTCGGCCATACCGCTGGCGGAGTTTGCGTCGTCGAGGATTTTCAGGAAACCCGCTCCGGCGGCGGTTGCGGCGCTCAGAATTTTTACGGGGGCCGCGCTGTGCTCCGCGGCGGCGTATGCGGCATGGAGGGTTTCGGGCGTTGAGATTTCGAGCGGAACAAACGCCTTCAATGCCTCCGTGATACTGGCGGTCATGGCGCTGCCCACGATAGTCAGCATTTCCCAGGACGCCCTTTCGTCGGTCGGGCGCGACATGCGCGAGGGTTCGCTCGCGCTCGGGGCCACGCGGTTCGAGACGATATTCAAGGTGGTTCTCCCCTGCGCCAAAAGCGGCATCGCCGTGGCCGTCATACTCGGCTTCATGCGCGTCATAGGGGAAACCATGGTGGTGTGGATGGCCTCCGGCAACTCCCTCAAAATTCCCGAACCCTTCTACAATTTCTTCGAGCCCGTCAGGACGCTGACGGCGACGATAGCGGGCGAAATGGGCGAGGCCGACCAGACGACGGGGTCGGCGAGATACCACGTGCTGTTTGCGATGAGCCTGTGCCTGCTCGTCTCGGGCATGGCTCTCAACTGGCTGAGCCAGCGGATAATTTCGCGCGGGGCGCCCGCGCGCAAAAAGGGCGGAAAATGAAGACATCTACCAGAAAAATATTGGACAAGTCGTTCGGCGCGCTCGCGCTGTCGTCGATGGCGATAATGTGCGCGGCGGTCGTCGCGTTTCTGGCGCCCATCATAATAAACGGGGCGGGGGCGGTGTGGTTCAAGGCCACAGTCGAGCACTTCAAATTTTTGCGGGAGGTTTTGGACAGGGGATCGGCGCAGGAGCTCGCCGAGATGGTTCGCAAATCCGATGCGGCGCGCGAAAAGCTCTATTCGCTGATGGGCGCCTACGAGTCGCCCGCCGATTTTAAAAGGGTTTCCGGAGAGATGGAGTCCGCCCGCCGCGCCGCCTTCGACGAAGCGGCAAAAAGGGGCGCGGAATTTGTGAAAATTCTCGACGAAAACGCCGGGGCGGCCGCGGCCCCCGCCGTAAAAAGGCTCGGCGGCGAGATTTTTGCGGGCTACTCAAAGCTCGTCCGGGAGGCGGCCGGGAGCTCGTCGAGCCCTGCGATGGCGAAGTTCCTCGAGGGCGAGAAGCAGGCCGTGCAGGACGGCGCGCGCGCGGTTCTGGGGGAACTTGCAAAAATCCGCAGGCTGGGCGTCCTCGAAAAGGGCAGGGTGCGCCGCGAACTCCCCGCCGCCGCGCTCGAAACCCTCGGGGCGGCCTGCGAAAAGGCGTCGGAGGACGTCGCGGCGTATGCGGCGTTCAAGGAGGGCGTGCGGGAGCTCCTCGGCCCCCGGACGCAGGCGGAAAAGGAGGACGCAAAAATGATGCGCAGGAGATTCGGGCAGACCCGCATGGACGTCGCGCGCAAGGTTCTCGAAGAGTCTGTGCTGCGCATACGCGTCAGCTCGGCGGATTCGGACGGAAGGCAGACCTCCGAGAGCGTCGAGGTGGCGGAGCGGTTCAGGGGAACCCCCCTCGCGGAAATGGCGGAGTGCGCCCGGGAGAATTTCACCGCCATGATGCAGCCCAGAAACACGTTTTACTGGGGGTTTCTGTTCGACAGCCCGTACGACTCCAACATATTCGGCGGAATTTTCCCGATGATTCTCGGCACCTTCTACCTGACGGTCGGCGCCATGATTTTCGCCGCCCCCCTCGGAATAGTCGCGGCCATCTACTTTTCCGAGTACGCCAAAAACGGCAGGGCCGTCAATTTTCTGAGAATGTGCGTCGGCACCCTCGCGGGGGTCCCTTCGATAGTGTTCGGCCTGTTCGGGCTGGCGTTTCTAATAAACACAATGAAGGTGTCGGAGAGCAAAAGCGTGCTGGCGGGCTCGATAACCCTCGCGCTGCTTATACTGCCGACCATCATACGCTCGTGCGAGGAGGCCCTCAAAACGGTTCCCAACTCGTACCGCGAGGCCGCCCTCGGGCTCGGGGCCGGCAAGTGGAGGGCGATATGCACGGTGATTCTCCCGGCGGCCCTTCCGGGAATGCTCACGGGCATAATAATTTCCATGGGCAGGGCGGCGGGCGAGACCGCGCCGATTATCTTTACGGCGGCGACCAGCACGGGGGCGGCGATCGCGCTCGCCGACGTGTTTTCCGAGGCTACCCCCGCCCTGCCCTGGAACATCTACAACATCTGCTCCGAGCACGAGATGGCGGACAAAATCGAGCACGTCCAGTACGGCATGGTTCTCACCCTCATTGCGATAGTGCTCGCGCTCAATTCCGCGGCCATCGTGCTGCGCGACAGGCTCCAGAAAAAACTGAGGGGATAGCTTTCAGATGAATACCGTACTTGAAAAGGGAAAAATGACAGAAACGAAGACGCAAAGCGGGGAGGCCGCGAAGGCTGCGCCGGAGGCCGGGGACACGGCCGTGGTGGCGGAAAACTTTTCGATATGCTACGACTACGGGAGGTTCCGCGCGGTAAAGGGCGTGTCGATGGGCCTCCGCCGCAGGAAGGTGACGGCCATAATAGGGCCGAGCGGCTGCGGGAAGAGCACATTCCTGCGCTGCATAAACCGCATGAACGACCTCGTGGACGGCTGCACGACTTCCGGGCTTCTGGCGATCGACGGCGTGGACATATACCACCCGCGCCTCGACGTCGTGGAGCTGCGCAGGCGCATCGGCATGGTGTTCCAGCGCCCGAACCCGTTCCCGAAGAGCATATACGACAACGTCGCCTACGGCCCGAGGCTCGCGGGCGGCGTCGGCAGGGCGGAGCTCGACGGGATAGTCGAGACCTCCCTGCGCCGCGCGGCGCTCTGGGACGAGGTGAAGGACAGGCTCTCGAAGAACGCGCTCGGAATGTCGGGCGGACAGCAGCAGAGGCTGTGCATAGCCCGCGCGCTTGCCATGCGCCCCGAAGTGCTCCTGATGGACGAGCCGTGCAGCGCCCTCGACCCGAAGTCAACCTCGCGCATAGAGGATTTGATTGACGAGCTCTCGGGCGAGTACACGATAGCGATCGTTACCCACAACATGCAGCAGGCCGCGCGCGTCTCCGACTACACCGCGTTCTTCTACGAGGGGAGCCTCGTGGAGTTCGGGCAGACGAAGCAGATGTTTACCAACCCGCAGATGAAGCAGACAAACGACTATATAACAGGGAGGTTCGGCTGACATGAACGCGCATCTCGTAAAGGATTTGGACAGGCTCAAGTCGCGGGTTCTGCGCGTCGCCGCGGCCGTCGAGGAAAACGTCCGCAAGAGCGTCAGGGCCCTGCGCGAGCTCTCCGCCCCCCTCGCGGAGGACGTCGTTTACAGCGACAGGAAAATCGACGAAATGGAGGTTGAGACGGAGGAGGAGTGCCTGAAAATTCTCGCCCTCCACCAGCCGGTGGCCAGCGACCTGCGGTTCGTAATAACGGTGCTGAAAATAAACAACGAGCTCGAGCACATCGGCGACATGTCCGCGAACATCGCCCGCCGGGTCCCGTTCCTGCTGCGCGGCGGCAGGGCGCCGATACCGTTCGACATAGACAAGATGACCTCCCGCACGGTCTATATGCTGAAGAGCAGCATAGACGCCTTTCTCGGCGGCGACGAGCACCTTGCGGTCGGGGTGTGCTCCGACGACTCGATAGTGGACGAGGAAAACCGCCGGTGCTACGGCAACGTCGCCTCGGGAATATCGGAAAACCCGGAGGCGGCGATGGTGTACATAAACTACCTTCTCGTATCCAAGTCCCTCGAGCGCATCGCGGATTTGTGCACCAACATAGCCGAGGACGTGATATACATGAAGCGCAGCCTGATCGTCCGCCACAACCTCGCCGAGGCGGCGAAAATCATAAAGATGTCGCCGGAACCCGAAGACAAGTAGCTTGCCGCGGAATTTCGGAACGCCGCCCGGCCGCTTTTGTGCGGCGGCGGCCTCTTTTGTGAAAAAATCCGGGAGCCCCCGCGGAAAATTTTCCGCGCGCGCAGGTTCGGCCGCGCCGCGCTTTGGCGGCTCTACATGGCAATGTTTGAGGGGAAAATCGAACGCTTGGGGAAAACCGTTTTGGGGAGGTTTTCGGAAGGGGGACAGGGGAGTTTGCAAAGGAATTGCAGCCTCCGTTAAAACCGATAAGCGAGCGCGCCGGGGTGCGTTATTTGCAGGAATGGGGTTCTTGGCGCGCAGCTCGCAGGCGCCGTTTTCGGCGCCGTATGAGGCTTTCGGCCCGGCGCAGACGAACCGCCCGCCGCCGCGTCGCTTTCCATTGTGCGGGCGTGATAGCCGTCTCGCGCGAGGTGTCGTTATGCCCCGTGCCCTTCTGGTGTTGCGGGAATAACGCGTTCCGTCAGATCTGGAAAAGGCATGCGACGCCTTGCGCGTCATCGCCCCGCGCTTTTTCATGTCGTCTGTCGGGTTTGCGCACAGCATACGGCCCGATGTCGGTTTCAACATCAGGCGGCGCAATGCGCCGCCGAAGACTTCAAAAAACCGGGCGGCGGCGTGAATATAGCCCGCCTTCCCATGCAGTCGATATCCTTTTGCCCTCTAAGGTTTTTTCTCAAAGGTTCGATTGTTTGCGCATTGTCGGCTCGTCCGGGGGTTTTCCCCCTCAAACCAATCCCCGGAAATTCCAACCGTTTACAAATTCCCTGTTTCGGCAACTTTCGGCGATTCCTCAAACCCTTTGAGCAAAATTAGCCCGCATCTCGGAACGGCGGTTTTGCGCGCCCGCAAAAAAAGGGAGCGCCAAAAAACAGCGGCGCTCCCCCCATATATTGCCGATATGTTGCCTATTGACAAAAATTCCGCGGCCTTCCCCGGGGACGGCCGGCTTCGCCCGCCGGGATTTTGGAGGCTTCCGCCCCCGCGCCGCAATTTAACCGACAGCGTTTCAGCGGGCGCGTTCCGCCTTTTTTTGAAAATATTTGCGCGCGTCCCGCAAAACCGGAGAAATTTGGTTGCGTCCGCTTTCGGTTTTGTCCTATTTTGACTTTATCGGTATGGCGGGTTTATGGAAAACGGAATAACCGAATTCAGCGAGGAATCCCATTTAAAGGGAAACAAATATTTCAGGGTGGTGCACGGCAAGACGGACAAGTCGCGCTGCGTGGGGCTGCACCGCCACGACTTTGTCGAGGTTCTATGGATACGCTCGGGCGACGGAATGCTCATTTCCGGGGGGAAGGAGAGGTATTTCAGCCGCCACCTGCTCTTCATATCGCGCCCGAACGAAGTCCACGTCATAGAGCCCGCGCGCAATTCCACGTTAGACTTTTCCTACGTGGCCATTCCAGGGGGCGTGTTCAAGCGTTTTGTCCGCGACTGCCTTTCGGAGGAGGACGGCTTCTTCCGCGAAAAGTTCGGGGGAATGTCGCTGAAACTTTCCTCGTTCGAGACCGCATACCTCGACCGCGCGGCTTCGGAGCTCGTCTGGCAGAACGACTCGCTCATGGCGGTCTACCGCTTCCTGATAAACCTGTACTGGCAGATAAAGAGCGTGTTCGCCTCTGCCCTGCCCGGCAACATGCCCGACTGGCTATCGGACGCCTGCCAGCGCATACGCAACCCCGAAAACCTCGCCCTCGGCCTCGAAAAATTCCGCGAGATATGCGGAAAGGACATGTCGTATATCAACCGCGCCATGCGCAAGTATCTGAACTGCACGCCCACCGAGTACATAAACGGCGCGCGCCTGCGCTACGCCAAGTGGCTGCTGGCGACCTCGTCGTTTTCCACCGGCGAGATTTCCGAAATATGCGGGTTTTCGGATCTGCCGTACTTTTGCCGGAAATTCAAGGAGGCTTTCGACACCACCCCGGGCGCGTACCGCGGCGAATATTCCCAGATGGGCTGCGACGCGCACGACGGGTCGCGCGCCGTTGCGCAGGATTCGGCGCGGAAAAGGTGATTTTTTGAAACTTTTCCGAAATGGCGGCATTTGTAAAAACATTATACGGCATACATTGCAAGGAGGGATCATTTTGAAAATTCTGAAGAGACACAGGCGCGCCGCGGCATGGGTATGCGCGCTGGCGGCGGCCGCGTTCGCGGCTTATTACTTTTTCCTTCGGGAGGGCGAGCTTCCCGTCGAATACAGGACGGCGGAGGTGGAGAGGCGCGACATGCTGCTTACCATCGACGCCACCGGAACCGTCGAGCCGGAGGATCTGGTCAATGTCGGCGCGCGCGTGTCGGGCGAAATTGTCTCGTTCGGCAAGGACAAAAACGGCAAAGAGGTCGACTACGGCTCGGAAATTTCGGAGGGCGCGGTGATCGCCCTGATCGACGACGAAATCCAGAAGTCGAACCTCCTGCAGGCTGAGGCCAACCTCGAGAGGGCCAAGGCGTCGCAGAAGCAGGCGCGGGCGAACCTCAACGTGGCGGAGGCCAACCTGCGGCAGGCTGAGCGCAACTGGAAGCGCGCCAAGGCGCTCGGCGTCTCGGAGGCCCTTTCGCAGGCCTCCTACGACTCCTACCTGTCCGCGTGGGAGCAGGCCACCGCCGAAATCGGGGTCGCGCAGGCGCAGATCCTGTCGGCCGACGCCGAAGTCATGTCGTGCGAGGCCGACGTGAAGCTCGAGCGCCGCAACTTGTCCTACTGCGTCATCAAGGCGCCCGTGGACGGGGTCGTGATAGACCGCATAGTCAGCGTGGGCCAGACGGTCGTTTCGAGCATGAACGCCAGCTCCCTCTTCCTGATCGCCAAGGATCTCAAAAAGATGGAGGTCTGGGCGTCCGTCAACGAGGCCGACATCGGCAGCATTTTCGCGGGGCAGGACGTCGAGTTTACGGTCGACTCGTTCCCCGGCGAGAAGTTCAGGGGCAAGGTCAACAAAGTCCGCCTGAACGCCACGATGTCCCAGAACGTCGTCACCTACATAGTCGAGGTCTCGACGGACAACTCCAACGGAAAGTTGCTGCCGTATCTCACCGCCAATTTGAGCTTTATCGTAAAGCGGCGCGACGGCGTTCTCGCCGTCCCGAACGCCGCCCTGCGCTGGAAGCCGGCGGAGTCCATGGTGGCCGAAGGCAGCCCCGCGGAGCCTCCGGAGGGCAGGCGCTTCGTGTGGGTCGAGGCCCCCGGAAACAAGGTCAGGCCGGTCGCGGTCTCCATAGGCGTCAACGACGGCGCGTACTCGGAGGTCGAGTCCGCGGAGGTCAAAGAGGGCATGAAGGTCGTCACGGGCGGCGAAGTCGCGGCAAAGCGGAGCGCCGCCAACCCGTTCATGCCAAAAATGCCGCAGCGCAAAAAGCGGTAGGAGGCCGGCAGATGGGGCTCATAGAGTTGAGGGATATTCGCAAGACCTACGTGATGGGCGACATCAGGCTGCCCGTGCTCAAAGGCATTACGATGTCCGTGGAAAGGGGCGACATGGTGGCGCTCACCGGCGTGTCGGGCTCGGGCAAGAGCACGCTGATGAATATCCTCGGGTGCCTCGACAGGCCGACTTCGGGCGAGTACTGGCTCGACGGCGAGGAGATATCTCGCCTTTCCAACGACGGGCGCGCGGACGTCCGCAACTGCAAAATCGGCTTCGTATTCCAGAACTTCAACCTGCTTCCGCGAACTTCCGCGCTCGAAAACGTCATCATGCCGCTCGGCTATACGGCCAGCCACCTCTCCGAAAGGCAGATGCTCGAGCGCGGCAGGCAGATGCTCGAGCGCGTGGGGCTCGCCGACAGAATGGACCACGAGCCGTCGCGCCTTTCGGGCGGGCAGCAGCAGAGGGTAGCAATAGCCCGCGCGCTCGTCAACAGCCCCAGCATACTTTTCGCCGACGAGCCCACCGGCAACCTCGACACCAAAATGAGCGAGGAAATCCTCCGCATATTCAACGAAATCAACTCGGGCGAGGGCGTGACGATAGTGCTCGTCACGCACGAGTCCGACGTGGCGAACAGCGCCAAGCGCATAGTGCGTCTCGTGGACGGCGAGATCGCCGACGACACCGTGATAAGAAAATGAAGAGGTTTCGCGTACTGAAATGGGCGCTCAAATCGATAGCCCGCAACCCCACCCGCACGTTTCTGACGACGCTCGGGATAATCATCGGCATAGCGGCGGTGATAGCGGTTATCGAAATCGGCAACGGCGCGCAGGTGTCGCTGGAAAACAATTTTTCCGAGATGGGGGTGAACACCATCCGCGTCTGGCCGGGCCCCGTCACGCGCAGCGGCATAAACAGCGGCTCCGGCTCCTGGGCGACGCTTACCGTCGCCGACACCCGCGCGATTAAAAAGGACTGCCCTAAGGTGACGGCCATTTCCCCGCAGATTTCGGTGAGGGGGCAGATCATATACGGCAACAAAAACTGGAGGCCGTTCAGCATAAGCGGCGGCAACGAGGACTTTCTGGAAATATCGAGCTGGAAGGTGGAGGACGGCATTCCGATTTCCGCGGCCCACGTGGCGAGGGCCGCCAAAGTGTGCCTCGTGGGGCAGACGATAGTCCGCGAGCTCTACGACGGCGCGAACCCGGTCGGCAAGGATCTGCGCATACAAAACGTGGTGTTCAAGGTAATCGGCGTTTTGAAGTCGAGGGGCGCGAACATGATGGGCATGGACATGGACGACTGCGTGATACTGCCGTGGACCACCATGAAATCCCGCCTGAAAGGGGCGGGGCAGACTTCGCTGAGCGCGGTGGGGACGACCACCGACGCCTCCACGACAACCTCCACCTCCGCGTCGGACATCTACACGAGCGGCGTGAGCCTCTACCCGCAGGCGTACAACACGATCCCCCCCGTCAGGTTTTCCAACATAGACAGCATGATAATGTCCGTAGCCCGCCCCGAGGACGTGGCGGAGACGATAGAGAAGGTCCGCGAGGTTCTGCGCGAAACCCACAAGCTCGGCGACGCCGACGACGACTTCCGCATACGCTCCATGGCGGAGTTCGCCGACATGCTCAAAAAGCAGACCGAGAGCGTTGCGAACCTGCTGATGTGCGTGGCGTTCATATCGCTTCTCGTCGGGGGGATCGGCATAATGAACATAATGCTCGTCTCCGTCACGGAGCGCACGCGCGAAATCGGGCTGCGCATGGCCGTCGGCGCGCGCGCGCGCGACATACTCCAGCAGTTTTTGGTCGAGTCGATAGTCATCTGCATTCTCGGCGGCATAATAGGGATAGCGGTGGGCCACGGCCTGTCGGTCTTCATGGCCGCAAAAATGGGCTGGCACACGGCGATATCGTATTTTGCGATATGCCTTTCCGTGGGGGTTTCGGCGCTCGTCGGCGTCGTTTTCGGATATTATCCGGCGTGGAAGGCCGCGCGTCTCGACCCGATAGAGGCACTCAGATATGAATAGTTTTATGCGCATTGCGAAGGGAATACGTTTTTTTGCGGCGGCGGCGGCCGCCGCGCTCTGCGGGTGCATGGTCGGCCCGGATTTCGAGCCCCCGAAAGCCGACATGCCCAAGGAGTGGAGTTCTGGGCGGGACGGGACAGAGGTTTCCGATTCCTCCGAGCCGCTCGAAATGTCCCCCGAGGCGCTCGCCGAATGGTGGGAGATTTTTGACGACCCTGCGCTTACGTCGCTCATATCGCGCGCGTTTGAGGGCAACCTTTCGATGCGCGCGGCCGCTGAGAGGATTGCGCAGGCCCGCGCGACTTTGGGCGTCACCCAGAGCGGGTTTTTCCCGTCGGCGGATCTGAACGCGAAGATGTCCGAAAGCGGCCACCCCATAGACGTCACGAAAACCGCCTACGGAATGGGGGCGACGGCCGCGTGGGAAGTCGACGTATTCGGGGGCGTGCGCCGCGGCATAGAGGCAGCGGCCGCGGAGTACAAGGCGGCGCTGGCCAACAAGGCGGCCGCGCGCATATCGGTGGCGGCGGAGGTGGCGCGGAACTATTTTAAGTACAGGTGCGTCCAGCAGGAAATCCTGATAACCCGGAGCAACCTCGAGACACAGAAGGGGACGTATAGGGCGACCCTTGCGCGCCAAAAGTCGGGGTTTGTCTCCAAGCTCGACGCCGTGCGGGCCGCCGCGCAGGTGGAGAGCACTTCCGCCCAGCTTCCCGCGCTCGAGAGCCAGCTGGAGCTCACGCGGCATGCGATAGAGTATCTCTGCGGGCTCGCCACGGGCGCGCTCAAGAAGGAGCTCGAGCCGGCCGGAACCATTCCCGCGCTCGAGAAGTTCATTCCCGCGTCGGTGCCCGCCAGGCTTCTCGAACGGCGCCCCGACATAATTTCCGCCGAGTACATGCTCCACGCCGCCACCGCCAAAATCGGCAACGCCCGCGCGGACTACTACCCGAAGTTCAAAATTACCGGCAGCATATCCTACGAGGCCCCGAAAATCGGCAGCATAGTGCAAAACCAGTACGGCACGTGGTCGGTGGGCCCGAGCGCCTCATGGAATATCTTCCAGGCGGGCAAGACCGTCTACAACGTGAAACTTCAGGAGGCCCTGACCCGCGAGGCGGGCGTAGACTGGGAGGACGCCGTCCTGACCGCCGTCAAGGAGGTTGAGGACGCGCTGGTTTCGGCCAAAAAGGAGCGCGAGAGGATTGAGTACCTCAACCGCATAGTGGACAACTACCGCAAGGCTTTCGAGCTCTCGCGCGAGCTCTACACGCAGGGCGAAATCGAGTTCATAGACCTGCTCGACGCCCAGCGCTCCATGCTCTCCTCCGAACAGAGCCGCGTGCAGAGCCGCAGGGATTTCGTAAACTATATAGTGGCCCTCTACAAGTCTCTCGGAGGCGGCTGGACGGAGGCCGACGTGGAGGACGAGCCCGAAAAACTCGAATGGATTTTCTTCGATTCCCTCGGCGACAACCCGCCGAGGTCGGCGAAATCCGACTGACGGTCGGCCGGACAGGGACTCGCTCCAAAAGTTTGATATAGTCTGCCAAACGACCGGTTTTAGTTTGATGCCCCTTCCCATGCAGGGGGATAAAAAAGGCCCTGCAAGGTGTTATCACAGGCATTATAGGAAGAAAAACCAGTCAAACGCCTGGCACAACGGCCCGTATCCGGGCTTTTCCGGGGGGGGGGGAATCCGTCAAACCCGAAAATATGGAGCAAACAGCCGCAGATCCGCTCCGCGCCCGCAATAGTCCGTAATTTACCCAAATCGTCCGCCATTTAACCCTCTGTCATTGATCAACAGGGACTCGTACAACTCGCAGTATTTGGCAAACGCGGCTTTTGCATCGAAATTTTCCACGGCGGCGCGGCGGCAGATTTTTGAAATTTTCGCCTTGTCCGCTTCCGCAAATTTTCTGATTTCTTCGGCCATCGCGCCCGCATCCCCGCGCGGGACTACCGACCCTACCCGGGCGTCCGGGATTGTCTCGGGCGTCCCCCCGCTGTCGAACGTCACTGCGGGGGTGCCGCAGGCGATGGCCTCCATGTTCACGAGCGACAGGGCCTCCTGCATTGTGGGGTTTGCGAACACGGAGGCTTTGGAGTAGATTTCCCGCAGCCTTTCCGCGCTTTCCGTGCGCCCCATGGCGTTTATTCCCATGGCGCGGAGGCGTTCGGCCTGTCCGGCGTCTGTGCCCAGCACCGCGCATGAAAAATCGCTTCCGAGAAGCTCGGCGATTTTCGGGACAAATTCGAGGCCCTTTCTTGGCTCCCATTTGTTCGCCGCAAACAGCACCGTTTTTTTCGGAGGGTTCGAGGGCTCGGCCGGGGGACGAAATATGTCTAGGTCTATCCCGTTGCGGATTACCCGGATATTGCAGGATTTCAATCTGGATTTTCTCACCGTTTCCCTTATCCATTCAGATACGGGGACGAGGGTTAGGTTTTTTATGCCCAGGGTCAGCGCGGTTTTTTCGGCGTGGTTTCGGGCTGAGCGGTCGAGCGCCCACGAGGCGGGATATTCCCGCTTTTGCGGGCAAGCCCAGCAGGCGGATTTCCACTTTTGGCAGCCGCACAGGTCGAAATAGCAGCAGTGCCCTGTAAGCGGCCAGCAGTCGTGGAGTGTCCACACGACGGGCCTGCCGTATTCGCCCAGGAATTTCAGGAGCGTCGGCGCGTGCAGGTAGTATCCGTGTAGGTTGTGCAGGTGCACTATGTCGGGCGAAAGCTTCTTTATATCCTCTATGAATTTGAGCGTGGAGGCCTTCGCGAGCGGGCTGTCGGAGTCGAACGCGCGCGTCCATAGGATGTTCGGATATCTGTGCCATTGCCTTCCTATCCGCAAAATCTGCGACCTGCTTTCGGATATCCTTATTCCGCAGGCGATATGGCTTTGCCAGCCCCTGCGCATTGCGGCGATCCCTATCTGCTCGGCGATTCTCCCGGTTGAGCCCGAATTGCCCACTGTGTTGATTTGGAGTATATTCATATTCTTGGGGCTTGAAACTTCAGAAGCATCGCATTATGCATACGCGTTGACAATGAAAATGCAATGCGGCGGCTGGCGGGTGCGGCCGGCAGAATCCGCAGTTTGCACCAAACATTTCCGCATGTCGAAAGATGAACACATACAGCGCAGTTTTTGTTACAAATTTGCCTTCATTTTACAAGTTAAATCTGTACAGCGAAATAAATAAAAAGCAGCGCGTGCTTGCCGTTTTCACCGACGACGGCGACCCCACGCGCAACGCCGACTTTTACAAGGGGGCGGCGGGTTTCGACAGCGTGAGCCTGGGCGGGAGGCCGTTTTTGTCGAAACTCGCAGCCATGCTTAAAATAGTATTTTTCTGCGAGCACAAAATGCTCGTTTTTGGGGGGTGGAACAGCGCGCTGCAATGGATTTGCGCGTTCGCATCTCCCCGCCGCAAAAACGCCCTCGCGCTGGAATCCAGCGCGGCGGAATCGTCGGCCGCGGGGTGGAGGGGGCTTTTGAAGAGGGTATTTTTAAGCCGCATATCTAAGGTCTTCGCCTCGGGAAAGATGCACAAAGAGCTGCTCGACGGGCTCGGATACCGCGGGGAAGTCGTAATAACAAAGGGGGTGGGCATATACAACATAGTCGACACGCCCCCGTTCGAGCCAAAGTCCGAAATCCGCAATTTCATATACGTGGGAAGGTTCATACCGTGCAAAAATCTTGCAAACCTCGTGAGGGCGTTTGAAAAGTTCCCGGACTGCACCCTTACTATGGTGGGCTACGGGGAGCTCGACTCCGAGCTGCGCGCGGCGGCCCCGGAAAACGTCAAATTCGCGGGGGCGGTTGAAAACTCGCGGCTTCCGGATTATTACAGGCAAAACGACGTGTTCATTCTGCCGTCTTTCAGCGAAACCTGGGGGCTCGTCGTCGAGGAGGCCCTGAACAACGGGCTGCCCGTCATAATAAGCGAAAACGTCGGGTGCAACGGCGAGGCCGTGGAGGACGGCGTGAACGGCGCGGTTTTCAGGTTCTCGGACGGCGACCCTATCGCCGGGGCGATACGGAGAATCAGGGAGCCCGCGTTTTACAATAAAATTTCTAAAAATATAAGAAAGACGGATTTCAGGGCGATAGCGAGGCGCCAGGCGGACTGTTACCTCGTGTAATTGCATGATGCTGGATTTTAGGAATTAAGCTCGGGGCTTTTCTGCTTGCAATAAGGCCGAAAAAATAAATTATTTCCAAAATGAACGAAAAGGCAAAAGTGGCCGTAGTCGCGGGGACGCGCCCGGAAGTCATAAAGATGGCTCCCGTGTATGGCGAGCTGAAAAAGTCCCCGTTTATGGACGTCGAGTTCGTGTCCACCGCCCAGCACAGGCAGATGCTCGACCAGGCCATGTCCATATTCGGAATATCCGCCGACTGCGACATGGACGCCATGCGCCCCGGGCAGTCGCTCAATTCGCTGATGTCCCGGCTGATGGCCTCCTGGGACGAATACTTTTCGGCCCGCCGCCCCGACGCGGTTTTGGTTCAGGGCGACACCACGACGGTGCTTGCGACCTCAATCGCCGCCTTTCATGCGGGGGTGAAAATC
Source organism: Candidatus Merdousia sp. (assembly GCA_048390825.1). GTDB lineage: Bacteria > Verrucomicrobiota > Verrucomicrobiia > Opitutales > Intestinicryptomonadaceae > Merdousia. Next base: position 26,965 of record DBGCYC010000027.1, on the reverse strand, counting down.
GGGCATGTCGAGGCGGGCCTGCGCACTTTCGACATGCGTTCGCCGTTTCCGGAGGAGATGAATCGACGCCTTTGCGATCCGCTTTCCGACTGGTGCTTTGCGCCCACGAAATCAAACCTGGACAACCTTGTCCGCGAGGGAATCCCCGAGGAAAAGTGTTTTGTGACGGGCAATACGGTGATAGACTCGCTGCTGTGGATGCGCGACAGGCTCCGTTCAGGCGGGGTTTCGGCCCCGGAGGTTGCGGCGCGCTGTTCGGTGCCGGAGGGTTTCGCCAAAAGATATCTGGAAGGGGGGGCGCCGTGGATTCTCGTCACGGGGCACAGGCGCGAGAATTTCGGCAGGGGCTTTGAAAACCTGTGCCTGGCCCTGAAAACGATTTCCGAAAAATATCCGGACGTCGGGATTCTCTATCCCGTCCACCTGAACCCGAACGTGCAGGAGCCCGTGCGCAGGCTGCTTTCGGGGCTCGGGCGGACGGCGCTGATACCGCCGGTGGGATACGAGGACTTCATATGGCTGATGGACCGCTGCGCCTTCGCAATATCCGACAGCGGCGGCGTACAGGAGGAGGCCCCGAGCCTCGGCAAGCCCGTAATAGTCACGCGGGACGCCACCGAGCGGCCGGAAGGTGTCGAGGCGGGGACGTGCGTTTTAGCGGGCACCGACCCCGAAAAAATCGTCTCCGAGGCGTCCGTTCTGCTCTCCGACCCGGCGGAATACGCGCGCAGGAGCTCCCTCAAAAACCCGTACGGCGACGGCAGGGCGGCGGAAAAAATAAGGGAAATTTTGGAAAAATCGCCATGCTTGCGGACTCGCTGACAATTGTCACAATCCCCCTGTACGACAACGCCGCGAAAGCCTACAAGCTCGGCGGCGTTGAAAGCTACATGCGTGCGCTCGCAAAGGCCGCGCACGAGAGGGGCGCGAAGGTGGACGCCTACCAGATTTCGGACTCCGAATGGACGCGCGACGAGGGGTTTTTCACCCTGCACGGAGTGCCGGTTAAAAGGGGGATCTTAAAGCCGGCCAACCAGAAGCTCTTCGAATACGCGCGCGCTCGGGCGCCGGAGGGGGGGGCGATAGTCATATCGGGCGACCATATGAACGTGAAAACCCGCGACCCCCGCGCGATAGTGGTGGAGCACGGGATAGCGTTCGACTATCCGATAGGCGGGAGCGGCCTGTCGTTTTGGCTCAAATCTTTCGTAAAGCTCCTGCGGTGCGTGCGCAATGTCGTGAGGTTCCAGTACGTGAACAACACCGTGTGCGTGGACTACAACCACTTCAACTGGCTCAGAACCATATCGTCTCCCCGGGACGGCGCGCGCCTGAAGGTCATTCCCAACTTCTGCTCCGGGTTCATATCAGGCGCCGATTTTGAGGAAAAGCTCGCCTCGCGCAGAAACCGCAAAAGGCGCATAGTGTTCGCCCGCAGGTTCGTGTGGTACAGGGGGACGGAGCTCTTCGCTGACGTAGCTGAGCGCCTGCTGCGGGAGTTTGGCGACATCGAAATCACCTTCGCCGGAGAGGGGCCGCAGGAGGGGCTCCTGCGCGAAAGGTTCGGCGCGGACGAAAACGTGAAGATAACCTCCTTCCACCCCGACGAGACGTTCGAGTTCCACAAGCGCTTCGACATTGCCGTCGTCCCGACGATATTTTCGGAGGGCACGTCGCTGTCGCTCATAGAGGCGATGGGCGCGGGGTGCCTGCCGGTCTGCACGCATGTGGGCGGAATGACCAACATAGTCGTCGACGGCTTCAACGGGCTGATGTCCTACCCCGACGGGGACTCCTTTTACGATTGCGTGCGCGGCGCCCTGCTGGCCGGCGACGAAAAGTTCGACGCAATGGCGCGCAACGCGCGCGAGACCGCGAAAATGGGGTTAGACTACGGATCGTGGTCGGAAAAATGGATTTCCTTTATAGACCGGACGGTCGCCGCCTGGGGCTGAAAATTTTTTTAGGGAAGGCGAAAATGAAATTGTTTGCTGAAAAAGACGCGCCGTTTCTTCTTTGCAAGTCCGATAGGATATTGATGTTCATAATGTTCTTTTCGTACTTCTTTTTCTACGGCCTGCTGAACCTCAACTTCTTTCTGGAAATTCCCACAGGCATACCGTCGGGGCTCATGAGGCTCACGACTTTCGGCATCGCGGGATATTTTATCCTGAAGGACTATTCAAACGGCGAGTACCCGAGAATGACGGCCTCAATAATCTGCCTCGGTATCTTTCTGATGTACTACCTGTGTGTGTTCATATTGGACGAAAACGTTTTTGGCGCGAACGTCGATGTGTCCACGGGCAGATCCATGCAGAGGGGCAAGCTGGAAGTCGCGTACCTGTTCTTCATATCGTCCCTGTCGTATTTTCTCATATTCTTTGCGGGGCGCAAACGCATGGCGTACGTGCTGAACAACCCGTCGCTGATCTATATACCGTCGCTGTTGTCCGTGCTGATAATCATCGCCACCAACATGAGGGCGTTCGGCACCCTCGACCTCTACCAGACCTACCTCTACGACTTCGGCGACGTCAGGCGCGCGGCGATAATCGGTCCCGTGATGAACCTCATCATGATTTCCCCGTACCTGATGTTCTTTTCGAAGAACAGGCTGTGCAACTTCTTCTGGGGGCCGCTCGGGTGCGCCGCAGCCCTTTCGTGCGTGCTGATAAGCGATAGCCGCACGACAATCGTAACGGTGTTCCTCGTGCTCGCGTTTTACGCGGTGGTCTCGATAAGGCATGTGTATTCAACGGTGTACGCGCTTGTGGTTTATGTCGCGGGGGCTGCGCTGTTCATACCGTATCTCGTCATTTCAAAGGCGTTCGACCGCGTTATGAAGCTTGAGAGCATTCTCGACTACAACCTTACGGACAACGACCAGCTCTCGCGCATAGGCCTGATAAGGGACGGGATTTCGCAGTTTTTCGACAGCCCGATTATCGGCGGGCACATATACCTCATAGGCGGCGGATATTCCCATTGCACGCCGGTGACTATCATGTATTCGACGGGGTTGGTGGGGATTTCGCTGATATTGGTCGCAGTCGGCGGAATAATAAAGGGCGCGTTCGCCATAAGGGAGATTTTCCGCGAAAAGTGCATCTGGATCTTTGCCCTCGCGGTCGTGGACATCTGCGGCATGATGATAAACGGCGACACAATGGCGTTTTTCTGCGGCAGCTTTTCCGCCTTCCTGATGGCCAACGCCTTCGCCTCCGACCGCGGGCGGGCTACCTCACGATAGCCGGGAAAATTTTGTTGAGGCAAAATTTTATCGGCACGGCCGCCAGAAGCGCCGCCGCCATCAGAAACAGGTTTATCCCGAGCGTCTGAGCGGTAAAAGTTTCCGGGTAGCCCACCGAAAGGAATATTTTGAGCGCCCCCCTGCACCACGAATAGACTATGAGGTGCGTGCAGAATATCGTCAGGGTGTTTGCGGCTACCCACCTTACCGGCGCGCAATACGGTATATATTTTGCCGTCAGCGCTATCCCCCCGCAGCCGGCGAGCGATATCGGAATGTACAGCAGGGGGTTGCCGAAGCGCATCGTGGCCATTTCGTAGGGCATGTTGTACGGGCAGGCGAAAAACGCCGCGGCGCAGAGCGCGAGCCCCGCGGCGGGCGCGAGGGGGGAGTCCGCCGCGGCCCCGAAAGCCCCGGGCCTTTGCTCGTAGGCGCGCATCAGCAGGTTGCCGAGCTGGAAATAGAACAGCGCAACAAGCGCTATATTCGCGCACCAGAACCCCTCCCTGCCGCGCAGCAGCCACGCCGCGCATGCCGCGACCGCGAAGGTGAAGGGGAGCAGGAATTTTGGCGAATGCGAAATCTTTTCCGACAGGAAGCAGAATATGGAGGCGAAAAAGAGCGCGGACAAAAACCACAGCACCGAGAGGTTCCCGAGCGCGAAGCTTTCCAGTATTTGCGGGAAGTCTATTTCCATGCGCCCGTATCTTGCGAACTGCGCGTAGACGCAGTAGTGCGCCAAAAGCAGCGTTCCGAATATGAAATACGGCAGAATCAGCCGCCTGAACTGCCGCCCGGCGAAATCGCGGAGCCTCCCGCCGAGCCCCTTTGCGAACGCCCCCGAAATTATGAAAAACAGCGGCATGTGGAAACTGTAAATCCAGTGCGCCATCGGGGCGGGGAAGGTCAGGTGGCCCGCGAGCACAAACAGTATCGCCGCGAATTTTATTTTGTCTGGGAGTTCGTATCTCATCTTATCGAATGCGGAATTCTCCGCCGCGGATTATGAAGAGCCTCTGCGCCAGCAGCGCATATTCCGCCAGCACCGCGGCGGCCGCCACGGAGTAGACGGAAATCGCGCCGCAGAAGTACAGCCCGAATACGAGGCAGACGTAAAACACGGAGGCCCGGACGGAGGTTTTTATCACGAGGGAGTTCGACTTTACCGCGCCTATGAGCGGGAATCCGAGCAGTATGACGGGAATGGTCGCGTAGGATTTGAGCATTATTATGCGCATGGCGTCGGCTATCTCCCGTGAGGGCGTGTTGTAGAGGAGGTCCGTTATGGGCGGCGCGAAAGCGATGGCGGCCGTGGCGAAAACCGCGCTCGCGGCCGTCGCCGCGAAAAATATCTTCCAGAAAAGCCGCAGGTTTTTGCGCTTTATCATGTACGGGTACATGGCGATCTGTATCGGCTGGATTACGGCGTTGTAGGCGTCCACAAGCTTGCGCGCGGCGGAGTATACGCCGGTCGCCGCGTTGCCGCCGACGAGCCCCAGCAGGAAAGTGCCCGACTCGGCCTGCAAGGCCGTGCATAGGCTTGAAAGTGCGAACGGCGAGCTCCCGCGTATGTGCTTCCAGATCTGCCCGAACCCCGCGAGCCTGAATGCCATGCCGAACTTGGCCCGCGCCACGGCGATGCCTGCGCCCCCGCTTAAAATGCTGCCGAGCGAGTAGCAGAGCGGTGGGATCCAGACGTCTTCGGGGCCCCTCACGACGAAGAACATCGGCACCATCGCAAGGGTGCGCGCCGAGAGCGTGATGTAGGTGATGAACTTCATCTTCTCCACCGCCTGGAAAAACCACGACGGGAATAGCGCCTCGCCGACCACTATGCCGAAGTAAAGGAAATAGACCTCGCGGTGCTCGTGGAAGGTCTCGAACCGCCAGACTATCGCCGCCATGACCGCGAACGCCGCCGCCGCGAACGCGAGTTTTGCGGAAATCACCGACCAGAACGCCTCGCGGGTCTTCTGGGCGTCGGATATGTTTGAGGCTATGTAGTGGGTGGTGTAGAAGTTGAATCCGAACTGCGTGAACGCCATGAAATACCCGATGAACGCCTGCGCAAAATACACCAGCCCGAACATCTCAACCCCGAGCGTCCTGAACAGAAACGGAATGAGAACGAGCGGCACGATGTAGTCGAACCCCTTTATGGCCGACAGGCTCATGAGGTTTTTGAACAGGGGCGATTCGAGTGTGCGGCGCAGGATACGCATATATTATTACGGGGAGTGGTCGCTTATTTGTTTGCGCATTTTTTATTTTCTATAAGCTTCAAAATCGTGGTGGGAAATTCTTTTTTCGGGGGGCGGGGGCGTCATATAATTCCCGTATATAATTTCCAGATACTTGCGGTAATTGTTGAATGTTTTGTATTTTTTCCCCTCGAACTCCACGATTTCCTGCGATTCAAAAAGCGATTTGGGGAGTTTTTTATAGCCTACACTGCATACGGTATGGGAATAAAACTCCGCATTTTGCTCCATGCTGTCTGCGATTTTTGAATACAGGCGCAAAAAGAAATTTTTTTTAAGAAAGAAAAACGAATATTTAAAAAATGTTCCGCACAGCATATATCTGGTCTGTTTATAATCTTTGGAATTCTTCTGCTTGGCGGACATAAACCACGGCCCTAATTTGCATATAAAATCCAATATTTTAAATTTTAGTTTAGATAATTTTCCCGCGGGCATTGGGTCGATTGGAAATATATCTATATATACGCCATATTTGAAATACGGATATGCATGTTCGCGCAATACCGTAGAATCGTCGGATAATTTTATTAGCGGGAAAGGGCTGTTGTCATTGTTTTTTTCCGATATCAGCGAAAGCCCGTCTATTGGATTTTTGTCGTATATTTCTATTAGTCTGTTATATTCCGATCTGAGCATTGAAACGTCGATATCGTCGTCCCACGGTATAAATCCCTTGTGGCGAACCGCTCCAAGCAGCGAACCGGAAGAGAGGAAGTATATTATGTTGTTTTTATTGCAAAAATTATGAAATTTTTCTAAAATTGACAATTGTATTTGCCTCAGTTCTTGCGCACTAAGTTGTTTTGATTTGTCCATATGCTTGAAATATTGATTCTGGATTTCAGATAAATTGGCGGCGCAGAATTTGTCTTTTTACTTTTGCAATATTTCTCGGAGCTTTTCGGCTGCATTTTTGGCGGGCCCGGGCATGGGAACGCACCTTATGGCGAACGACAGCGCCCTTTCCGCAAGCGACGGCATTTTTACGAATTTTTTGAGCGCCGGCAGCATGCCCTTCTCTCTCGCAAACTTCAAAAATTCCACCCTCGGGGCTCCGGACGGCGTGCGCTCCCCTTTCAGAGGGACGACATACTCGCACGCCGGCCCGATCTCAAACTTCTCCGACCTGCCGAATGCGGCGATTTTCGGCATGAGCTTTGCGGCCTTTTCGGTGTTGACGCACAGCAGCGAGCACCCCCGCCCCGCGCTGAACTCTTCGGAGAGCCTCTCAACGCCCCAGAAGTCCGCTATGGTAAAGTCGGCGACGCGCCTCTTGCCGGAAAAGCGGCACGATTCGCAGGATTCCCTTATGAAAAGGCTTTTTACGAACCCCCAGAAGAGTATGTCGTGGTCTATTTTCTTTTTGGAGCCGTCCTCGAATTTGAATTCGGCGAACGAACTCCGGTCGGCCCCGAGCTTTCTGCCCTTGTTTCTGAAAGAGTAGGCGGCGATTTTTTTGCCGTAGAGCTTTTCGCAGCCTTGCAGGTAGCTTTCGGTGAGGCGGGAATTGCTCACGCCGTGGCAGGCCACGTCGACCGTCAGCAGGTTTTCATAGTACCTTTTCAGAAAGAGCTTCAGCGCCGCGATCTGGCAGGCCGTGCCCGAGAATAAAACCTTTTTCCCCTCTTTCAGCATGGCGCGCGCCCGGGAGAAAATTCCGAGCGTGCGGCTTTGCAGGTATTTCGACTTTCTGAACCGACCGATTTCCGCGAGGCTTTCGGCGACAGAGTGCGCCGCCTCCGAGCGCGACGCGGATTCCGCGCCGAAAACCGCGCAGTTTTCCCCCCCGCCGCAGAATGCCTGCGCTATCGCCGTAAACGCCCCGCCCGACGAGCTCTCCGCGAAAACCCTTTCGTCGCCGTGGACGAAGGCGGAGGCGGAAATTATCCCCGAGAAAAGCCCGCGCGAATTTTCCCCGGCAATCGGGCAGACGGCCGCGCACAGCCCGCAGTCAACGCAGGCGGAGGCGTCGAGCTCGGGGTAGTCGAACCCGTCCCCGTCGGGTTTCATCGAGAGCGCGGATTTGGGGCAGGCCTCCGCGCAGACCGCGCATCCGCAGCAGTCTTTGCGCTCTATTCCGGTTTTGAGCTTCATTTCCCAATGCCCAGCGCACTTTTCAAATACTTTTCGGATTTTGAAAGCTCTTCGGCAAACAAGGCATTCGATTTTGAAAAGTCTATATTTGACAAGTAGATATGCGAAGGGGGGGGGTGGAATTTGAGATTATGCGTTCAGAGGGCAATCCGAACCTCCCGAAAATGTCGTCTATGCGCGTGTCGGAAGGGTTGCTTTTGATCGCGTATACGTCCTTTCTGAAATGCAGCCCGAAGGCCACCCCGTGGAAAGAGCTGGCGACAACCGCCTTCGCGTTGACGAGCAGGTTCAGGAATTCGCGCGGCCCGGCGTCGAATACGGTTTTGTCCACTCCGAGCCCGTAGTTGTCGGCGATTCCCAGGGCGATCGATACGACGGGCAGCCCGTAGCGCCTTTTTACCGCGCGCAGGGTTTCCCTGGCGAGCTTTCTGTCGGGCAGCACGAGGTATGAGAAAATGTAGTCGCCGCCTACCGCCGGCTCCTCCGCGATTTGGCTTTTCCACCATTCGGGGGAATGGAGGAATATCGGGTCGAGGACGGCTTCCACGGGTTCGCCGAGGATTTCGGAGAGCCTTTCGGCGCCCGACTTTTCGCGGCACGACAGGAAGTCTATGCCCGATATTATCCGGCGCATGTTCTCAGCCTCCTCCGCCGATATCCGCGACGTCCCCACGCTCGGGGCGTAGGCGACTGTGCGCTTCCCGAGGCCTTTGGCGAAGCACAGCCCGCGCGCCGGGACGATGTACTCCGGGTGCCAGATGGCGTCGCTGCCCGCCACGTAGGCGTCGAAAAGCGGCGGGTCGCGGTTTATCGCGTCCTCCCCGACGTATTCGCGCGTGAAGCGCCAGCGGCTTCTGAACTCCGCGAACCTCTCGCGGGACTTTTCGATGTTGCGCGCGTTGGCGAACCTGGCGAGGTTGCCGAGAATCCGCCTCGGCAGCTTCGAGAGCCCGCCGACTTTCCAGTCGTATTTCGAGCGGTATATATGGCGCAGCCCCGGCAGCCAGTAGTCTATGACGCTCGTGTTGGCGCCGAGGCCGTTCAGGTAGGCGTACAGCGAAAACGCCTGCAAATCCGAGCCGAAGTTGCGGAGGTTGTGCTGGGTTATGAGGCCTACATCCATGCCGAGCGCGCCGTATATTAAAACCCCGATATATTTGCGCGCGCGCAAAAAGATGTCGAGCATTCTTTTGCCCCGCGCGGCTCGCCGCATTTTTGTTGCAATCTCCGCGCGCCGTAAAATAGAAATGGGCAATGGACGCATTCGGGGAAAACCGCCTGGCGCGCCGCGGCGCGCTCTTCGCGCTTTGCGTGCAGACGGCGCTTGCGGCGTGGCTTCTGTCCGGGACGCGCCCGGAGTTCCTGCTGCCGATGTTTGCGGCGGCCCTCGCCGCCTTCGGTTTCTGCGCGGCGGGCGGAATGTTCGCGCGCGACGGTATTTTCTCCGGAACCCTCGCGCTCGCGTCCTTATTTTTTATAGCGGTCTGCGCCGTCCAGTACTTCAACCCCTTCGCCGAATGGGTGGCGCGCGAAAAGTTCGGGTACCTCGCCGGGCGCGAATTTGTAAAATGGCTGCCGACTTCCGTCCGCGCCGGGTTCGCGCAGGGCAGTGCGCTCTCGTCGCTCTGCATTTTGCTGACGGCCTTTCTCACGACGCTCGCGGCTTCCGCCTTTTCCGCGCACAGGCGGGCCATGCGCGGACTGCTCGCGCTGTTTGCGCTCAACGCTCTTTTTATGGGGGCGTTCGCGGTGTGGCAGCAGGCGGCGAAAATTCCCATGCCGTACGGGGTTTTCCACACGCGCTCCGGATTTTACGGCAGCTTCTTCCTCTCGAACGCGGGGGGGGCGTACTTGAACATGGGGGTGGCGGCGCTCGCCGCGTGCGCGGCCGTGTTCGCCCGCCGCGGCGCGGCGGGGGGGGCGTTCGCGGCGTTCTGCGCGGCGGGGGCCGCGTTCGCGTCGTACGCCTCGGTGCGCTCGGAGAGCAGGGGGGCGGCGTTAATCTGCGCGGGCGTGTGGTGCGCGATTTTCGCGCTCGCCGCGTGGCGCGTCCTCGCGCGCATTTTCGGGGAAAAGTTTGCGGCGTGCGCCGCGGCGCTCTCGCTATTGGCAGCGTTCGCGGCGGCGGCGTTTTGCGCGGCGGAGGTTTTCGAGCCGTCGGATTTGGCGCGCGACCCGCAGATGCGGGAATCGGCGGTTTCCAGGATTGCGATATACAAGTCCGCAATCCCGCTGGTAAAGGAGCGCCCCGTCTGGGGGGTCGGCGGGGAGTGCTCGCGGTACGTCCTTCCGATGGTTCGCAGGCCGGGGGCCGCGGCGGTGGCGGAGGCCCCGAACAGGCCGCACTCGGACATCCTCGAATACCTTTTGGATTTCGGGGTCGCGGGGTTGGCGGTTCTGGCGGCCTGCGGCGTTGCGTGGATTGCCCAGATATGGAGGAACAGGCGCTCGCTCGGTTTTGCGAACGCCGCGTGCGCCGCCGGAGCGCTCTCGTGCCTCTTCCACGGGGCCTTCGACATGGAGCTCCACATTCCGTCGACCATGATTGCCTTCGGGCTGATGTGCGTGTTTTCGTTTTCTCCGTTTTCCGGGAGGGGCCGCCGTGAAATATAAGGTTTTACTGCTGGCCGCCGCGCTCTCGGCGGCGGGCATATTCCTCGGCTTTTTCGGCGGCAAGGACGCGAACCTCGAGGTCGCGCGGAGGATTTACGCCGGCACTGAGACGGACTCTGGCCCCCTGTACCGCAACTGCGCCCGCGGGCTCGAAAAGGCGAGGGAGGCGGCCGGGGCGCTGAAACGCGGCGACGCCGCGGGGTACGACAGGCTGATGTTCCAGTCGTACGTGAATTTCCAGTCGTCGAACAAGACCGCCGCCGAACCGTACCTGACAGAGGCCGTCGATATGCTGGTTGGCGCGGGCGACGCGAAATGGCTTGCGGAATTCATAAAGCTCGGGAACGTCTCGGCGGACTTCGCAATATGCGTCTACGGGTGCGCCGGCAGCCCGGAGATAATGGAGGCGTTTACGTATGATTTCATTGAGAGGGAGTTCGCCGGCACTTCCGCGCGTTCGTGGCTTTTGCGGGCCAAGAACGACTACCGGAACATTTCCGCCGAAAAGGCCGAGCGCGATTTGCAGTACGCCGGGATTGCGTTCGGGCTCCCGGAGAAAAACATGGATGAGGACAGGTGGAAGGTTTTCTCGCGGCCGCTGGCCGCATACCTCTCAAAGCTGAAGGGGAGGGAGGATTTGTATATGATATTCAGGGATAAATCGCTGTCGCCCGACACCCTCCACGAGGTCCGGGCGGGGCTCTTCGAGTACTGCGAATACGCCGCGAAGATTTTCGCCCGCTGCGGCGATCCCGCCGCGTCGGTCGCCCTGCTGGACGCCCTGCCGGACGGGCGGAGGAAGAGCCTGTCGATAAAGCGCGCCATACGCGACATTCTGAAAAGCCCCGGCGGGCGGGCGGAAATCGAAAAGTCCGGAATCGGCAAGATCCTCTCGGAGTAGGCCCGGTTCAGTCCCCGCCGCCCTTGGAGTATTTTTCCACCGTATTTTTGTTTACCGGCGTCGAGTCGATGCAGAAGACGACTTTCACGAGCGTGAGGAAAAATATTTTCGCGTCGAGCGCGAAGGAGATTTTGTCGACGTATTCGAGGTCTTTGGCAATTTTGCGGTCCACGGTTATCTCGTTCCGCCCCGAGACCTGCGCCAGCCCGCTCAGCCCCGGCAGGACGTCGTGGCGGCGCATGGAGTTTTCGTCCAGGGCCCGAACTTCGTAGTCCAGAAACGGGCGCGGCCCGATGAACGACATGTCGCCCCTGAGCACGTTGAAGAACTGTGGGATTTCGTCGAGGCTCGTCTTGCGCAGGAACGCCCCGATTTTTGTTATGCGCCGTTCGTCGGGCAGCAGCTTCCCGTCCGAACCGCGCTCGAAGGACATTGTCCTGAATTTGTACAGGCTGAAAATCTTTCCGCGCAGCCCCGCGCGCTTCTGCGATATAACGGCGGGAGAGCCCATGGCAATCCGAACCACGGCCCATATGAGCGCGAATACCGGCGACATCAGGACGATCAGAAGGGCGGAGCCCGCGGCGTCCAAAAGCCTTTTTATGCAGTCTTTGTAAAGTTTCATTTCCCGGGCGAGGAGATCCCTCGTCTTCTTCCCGTCGCGCCGACTCTCCGCCATTTTGCGGAATCGGCAAATAATAATATATTTAGAAATAAAAATACGGCGTGTCGAATCTCCGTCAAGATATTTTGCTCGGGCCGCGGCAGGCGGAGGCGCCTCCGGACAATGGCGGCTTTCCGGGCGCAGTTTCCGGAATCTTCCCCTCCCGGCCGCGCAGGAGGCCGGCGAGCGCGGCTCCCGCGTAAATCCAGACGGCCGGCATCATCGGGTAGTGGTATCTGTCGGTCACCATGAACGGCAGCGTCAGGGCGACTATGAGCATCGGCGCCGCGGCCAGGGCGTTGCGGGCGCGGAACGGGTTTTTTCGGATTCCCGCCAGATACAGCGCGAACAGCGCGGCGGCCGCGTAGTACGCGAGGCTCTTGAAGAAGAGCCCGGCGCAGTACCCGGCGGCGAACGCGACGTCCGACGAGATTTTTTCCCTCACCGACGAGAGCCCGTCGCCCTTCCTGAAACGCTCGCTCCACGTGTCGAAACCGAGCAGAACCGCGGCTTTGAGCGGCAGCTGGGAGAGGTAGTCCGCGGGGTTTTCGGCTATCCATTTCGCGGCGGCGCCCCTGAGCAGGGCGTCCTTCCGGGCGAAATCCGCCTCCTCCCAATCTGCGGGAATTTTTTCGCGGTAAAAGCCGTCTCTTTCAAATCCGAACCCGACGAGCCCGTTTGCGAACCCGTTCGCGCTGCCGGCGAGGTTGAGGCCCGAGGTTGCGGACTGGAAGGCGAATATGCCGCAGGAGGACTTCGTCACTAACCCTATCGCCGCCGCCGTCAGAACCGCCGAAATTGAGAGGGCCGCAACGCTCGCGCGGGCGTGTTTGCGCCCGCATGCGGCGTAGAGGGCTATGGCCGCGAAATACGCGGCGGCCAGCGGCCTTATCCAGTTGCCAACCGCAAGCAGCGCGCCCGCGAGCGCAAAATTCGCCCGCCCGCGCTTCGGAAGAACCGCCGCGGCGGACGCGGCCGACATGAAGAACGCGAACGGCACTTCCGAAAAGTACCCCACCGGCAGGAACCAGTTGCTGTACGCCGCGGCATAGAGGATCGCGGAGCACGCGGCGGCGGTTCTGCCGAAAAACTTTTTCGTGATGAAATAGACGGAGGCGAGTATGCCCGCCGACATTATCAGGTTTGCCCAGCCGAACCCTGCGAACGTCCCGAAAACCCTGCGGTGGAGCGCGAGCATGTTGACGTATCCCGGAGCGAACAGGAAGCCGTCGGCGAGGTTGCTTTTAGAAGGGTACCATGTTCCGGATTCTACCGCGCGCTCCGCGTATCGCAGGTAGGTTCTCTGGTCGTCGGACGGCTCGAAGCCCGCGTTTTGCAGGAGCAGGAAAATCTGCGCGGCAAATAGCGCCGCGACGGCGGCGAGGGCGAGCCTGTCGAGAACCGCGCGCATTTCAAAAGGGTTTTGCGAGCGCAAACGCCGCGGCGAAAACCGCAAGGAGCGCGTAGTTGGATTTCGTCCTGAACGAATACACCAGTGGGTCGGAGCTCACGAGCCCGCGCGCGGCGTCGCGCCAAATCTTCCACAGGAAGAACCCTATGGGCGCCGCCCCCAGAAGAAGCGCGTCCGGGTTTTCATAGTACGCCCTCGCGCCTCTCTGCGTGTAGACCGCGTATACTATGACGGCCAGCGCGCAGGCGGCAATCCCCGCGGCACGCGCGGCTTTGGCGCTCTCGTTCCCGTATCCGCGCGCGCGCGCGGTCTCGGCGCTCTCGGAGAGCTCCACGCACCTTTTGAGCAGCGCAAGCCCCAGGAACAGGAACACCGAAAACGCGGAGAGCCAGAACGATATCCTGCAGTCTATGGCCTCGCACCCCCCGAGAACCCGCAGGTAGTAGAGGAACGCGAGAACCGCCACGTCCAGAAAGGCAACGCGCTTGAATGCGAAAGAGTACCCTATCGTCCCGGCGGCATAGGCGGCGAGGACGGGCGCGAAGTCGCGGGGAAGGGCGAGGCACGCGGCGGCGGAGGAGGAGGCGAGCGCGAACATAAGCGCGATTCCCGCGGGTATCGGGAAGTCGCCCGAGGCGAACGGGCGGCCGCGCTTGCTCGGGTGGAGCCTGTCCGACTCGATGTCGATCAGGTCGTTTAAAATGTAGGTCGCCGAGGCGCAGAAACAGAACGCGAGAAACGCGGCCGCGGAGTTCAGAACGTCTCCGAAATTGAAATATCTGTGGCTCGAGATCAGGGCGACGAACACGAGAAGGTTTTTCGCCCACTGGTGCGCGCGGACGGCCCGCAGGGCGGCCGCCGCCGAAAACCCCGCCCCGCCGCCGATCCTGACAGTTTCTTTCCCCCCGAGCCTCCGCCCGATTTTCTCCGCGAACTTTTCGCTCCCGACCACCACGGCCGTCCGCGACTTTTCCCACACGGGAATGTCGGCGGCGGAGTCGCCCATGTAGTCGAAATTGCCCTCGCCGAAAATTTTTGCGCAGAGCTCCGCCTTGTTTTCGCCCTTTAGGTTCAGGGTTTCAGCGGAGCCGCAGACGCCGTCAAACAGCCCCGTCTGCGCCGCGATTTTTTCCGCGAACTTTTCGGCGCACGCGGTGACGAGCCAGACTTTCGCGCCGTTTTCCCTGCGCCGTCTTATGTAGGAGACGGCGTCCCGGTTCAAGGGGAGCCTTTCGGCAAACTTTCCGAATTTTTCCGCGAGCCTGCATTTGGCGAAGGCCCGCCCCCTCGCCAGCAGAAAGGGCGCGAGCAGCAGAAATAGCGGGTTTTTGCGAATCGCGCGGGCGACAAGCTCCCAGAGGGAATCCGAGCGGATAAGGGTTCCATCGAGGTCTACGCACAGGTTGTCGGCGCGGCGGGGCATGGCGGGGCAGTATGAAAACGCAAAGATAAGGGGCGGGGGAGGGCTTTGGCAAATAAAAACAGTTCTGCGCGGCTCCGAAGCGGGGCGGGGGAGGGCGGATTTTTGTTTTACGGCGGCTTGACTTTTCCGATTCGGATTGTAAACAGGGAGAATTTTTTAACGGACATGGAAACTAACAGCGAAACGAAAAAGGAAAGCCGCGAGTGCGGCAAGGGCGAGGCTATCCGCCGCGGCGCCAACATCCAGAAGTACGTGGACAACTACGACAGGATTTTCCGCAAGGGCTCTTTGCGTCGCAAATCCGGGTAGTCCGCGCGTTTCCGTCCCCCGCCCCGCCGGGGCGGCTTGGGGATCCGCCGGGTTTTTTTGCGCCCGCTTTACGCAGGGCTAAAAATTTTTCGGCCTCCAGAGCAGCTTTCGGAGCATGCGCAGCGCCCTGACGAGCCCGCGCAAAACCTCCCCGGCGACGGGCGCGGAATAGGCTTTCGACATCGCCCCCGCCGTTTCGGCTTTCGTGAGCGAGGCGAGGAACTCCCTCTTGCGGCGGTCGTCGGCCCCCGCGAACTTTATGTGGCGCGCGAGCCATTCGGCGTATGAAATGCGGTATGCGAGCCTGTGCGCGGGCGAGCCGTTCATGAGGATTTCCCTGAACAGCAGGTTCCGGTTTACGATTTCCGCGCGCGACGGGCCGTTTGACTGGTTTTTTGAGTCCTGGCCCGGGTGTATGCGGTACACGAAAAGGTTTTTATCCGCGAGCACCACAGCCTTTCCGCCGCGGGCGGCGTCTATCATCACGGGTGTGTCGCCTATTTTCCCGTACACGTTGGGCCGGTTGTATGCGCGCAGGTCTGCGGTTCTGTACACGGCCGACGAGTACGACGCCCGCCCGTCGCAGAATATGTAGGCGGCGAAGTCTTCGCGGCTGTCGAATGCGAAGGCCTTTCTGGAAACCTTTCCCCACGCGATTTCGCCGCCGCTTTTTACGCGCGTGTACGAGTAGTTGGAGGCGAGCACCGCGACGTTCCCGAAGGCGTTTATCGCCGCAACCGCGCATTCGACGTACCCGGGGTGGGCGAGGTCGTCGTCGTGCATGAACATCGCGTATTTGCGGTTTGCGCCGGCGAGGGCGGCGTGGAAGTTTGCGTCGGCTCCGATGTTCTCCCGATGGCGGATATAGCGGAAGTTTCCGCCGAATCGCGGGCCCAGGGCGGCGACGGTTTCCGCCGTTGCGTCCGCGCTCGCGTTGTCGTAGACGGACACGGAAAACCCCCGCGCGGTCTGCGCGAGCAGGCTTTCGAGCGCCTGGCGCAGCAGGGGCGCCCTGTTGAAAGTCAGTACGCAGACTTCCAGGTCGCCGGGGGTTATTCTGTCCGTGGTGTCGCCCATTTCCGGTTTCGCCCGCGCCTCAGGCGCGCCCCCTCCTGAAGAGCCTTTGGGCTGCGGAACGGCGGGCTTTAAAAAGGAGCCGCCTTGCAAGGAGCTCCGCGCGCCCGCGCATTTTCACCACGGAGAGCGTGCCGGCATTCGCGCACTCCCCGCAACGGAAGGGAAGGTTCTGGGACGTTATGAAATTCCTGTAATTTTCAAAAAGCCCGGGATAAGCCGCGTTCATTGCCTCTGTGTCGCAGGCGTCGTACGCATGCCTGAGAAAGCTTTCAAATTCCCGCGCATCGGAAACTGGGTTCATGTAATTCGCGCACGGGCCGCCGGCGAGGCGCGGGATTTTCAGAAAGGCGCACATTTCCGCGGCCCGGGAATCTGTGTTGGTGCAGACCGCCGGAAGCCCTGCGTTTATTGCCGCGATGCTCCCGTGAACCCTCGGCCCGAGCGCGAAATTGAATTTCCGCAGAAAGGCTTTCCATTTCTCGGGATTGAGGAATATTTGCAGGTTTCCGCGGGCGGCCCTGCGGAATTCCTCCTTTGCGCAGTCGTCCGGGATTCGCCCGAAAACGGCGAGGTCTATCAGCCGCTTCTCCATAAGATCCTGCATGACGGCGGGGACGCTTTCCGAAGAGTATATGAGCGGGCTTGTCAGCACGGGGCTGAGTTCGCCGAACGGCGGCTTTTCAACCCTCCTGCCGGGGCCCGTTTCAAAAAACGACGGGCAGCCTATGATTTGGACGTTTGAAATTCCCAATTTTGACATCACGCCGGCGGTGAATTCGCCGCGGATTCCGATTTTCGCGCACATTTCCGAAATTTCCCGCAGGAATTTCACGAGATTCGGGGATAGCTTTTTATGAAATTCCGGGTCGAAGCCGTTGAACGAGTTTGCGCCGAGCCCCGCGACGACGACCGGCTTTCCGCACTTTTTGAGAAATGAGACTATGTCTTTGTAGGGAAGGCGCAGGCCGTATGACTCTTCAACCCTTATCTGGTCTTGCAGTACGAGTAATACGTGCGTGCATTCGGATTTCACAAATTCGGCGTCGCGGCCGGAGGCGGAAAAGCCGTATTCGTATACATTGGCGATGTGCGGGAGCCCCGCAAAGTCTCCGAGAACCGTCTTGACGAGCGCGTAGGTTATGTAGGAGTTGCCCGAGTTCCCGGCGGCGGGGCGCAGCAGATGCGCGGAGGATCCCCCTGCGGCCCCTCCGAAGGAGAGGTTGCTGTTCAGGAAAAACGGCTTGAAATTCTTTGCGGACATGCGGATATTTGGCGCTATTCGGTGAAGGTCCGGCGCCGGCGCAGCCTGCGCTTCACGTCCTTAAACGTTACAATAATCCACAGCCTGCGCAACAACAAATAAAGCAGCCCTCCGAGTCCGACTTCCTTCGCGCTTTTCCGGGCCGGTTCGGGTTTTGAGTACATCTCCCGGAACTCCCTTATGCCGAATCCGAACTCGCCGGCTATGGTCTCCCGCGCGGAGTCGTCCTGCATGAGGTCGTGCATGCGGGCGTACCCGTTTGTCTTGTACGGCGCGTTTTTACAGCCGAGATAATATTCGGCGACGGCGAATTCAAAAATCTCCGCGCGCGTTTCGCCGCTTTTTATTTTCTGCGCGAATTTCGACCCGGACAGGACGCTTTTCAGGAGCTCCGGATCCCTGATGGAGTAGAAGGCGTCGCAGTATTTGACGCTTTCAAATTGGCTGCGGCGGAGGGCTATGTCGCGGCGCCTGGACGAGGACGTCTGGTTTTCGTGCACGCGGTAGTTCACCACTACGTCCGGAATGAAGCCGAATTTTTTGCCCTTTATTATGAGGCCGGCCCATACGGACATGTCGAGCATCATCACCATCGACTTGTCTATGCGCGCCTCGCGCAGGGCTTCCGTTTTGGCTATCGAGGCGGGGTAGGGCATAAAGCTTATCCCGCGGATCAGCAGGCCGAGGCATTCCGCCTCCGTCATTCCGAACGCGAAGTGCGGGCGGCGCAGCGACCATTTGGTTCCGAGGCCGCGGCCGTTTTTGTCAACATACTCCATGTCGCCGAAGGCGACGTCGGTTTCGGGGCGGGCTTCCATGTATCCGACGAGCCTTTCGAGGCAGTCGGGGCGCATCATGTCGTCGGCGCAGAAGAGCTTGGCGTACTTTCCGCGCGCGGCTTTCAAAAATTCAAGAATCAAAATTCCCGAGCCCGCGCCGAGGTTGGAGGGCATGTCGATGTGCCTTATGCGCGGGTCGCGGAAGGATCGCGCCGTCCGGCGGCAGCCGTCGGTGGAGGCGTGGTTCAGGAGTATGAGCTCAAAGTCGCCGCGCGTCTGCGCGAGCACCGACTCTATGCACTGCGCGAGGAATTCCCCGTCGTTGTAGTACGGCACGAACACCGACACCGCGGGGCTTTCCCCCGCGCTCTGCTGAATTTTCGGCATATTTTCAGCTATTTGAGCATGTTGGACTCGAATTCGTCCCGGTCGAGGAACGGGAACATGTCTTCGAGCGACGGGGAGACGATGGATCCGTCCGGCATCTGCCTGGCGGAGAGCTTGGGCGAGAACATGTAGTCGTTTTGGCAGACGATTTCGCAGACGTATGGGCCGCGCCTGCCGAGGGCGGCCCCCAGCCTGTCCGCGAGGCCGTCGCCCGTCTCGATCCTTTCCGAGTCTATCCCGAAAGCCGCCGCCACCCTGCAAAAGTCGGGCGTCTCGACGCCGCTTGCGGCGTTGCAGCCCACGTAGCGCGCGTTGAAAAAGTTTTTGTGCGTCTGCTTTATCGAGGAGTACCCGTCGTTTCTTATTATGAAGACTCTTATAGGCAGGTTGTGCGTCTTTATGGTTTGCAGCTCCTGCAGGTTCATCATTATCGAGCCGTCTCCCGTGTAGCATACCACCCTTTTGCCGGGGTTGGCGACCGCGGCGCCTATGGCGGCCGGGAGGTCGTAGCCCATCGAGGCGTCGCCGGAGTTGAGGAACATTCTCTGCCCCCTTTTCGTCACGGCGCACTGGCAGGTGCATATGCACGGGGAGCCGTTTGCGACCACGAATATGTCGTCCGGGTCGGCCATCGACGTGAGCGTGCGGGTGAGGTTGTAGACGTTGACGGGCGAGTTCGCCTCCTGCCTGTATTCGGGGACGTTCTCAAAGGCGTATTTGGCGCGCATGCTGCGGCAGTAGTCCGTCCACCCGGCGTCCGCGCGGAAGGCCCCGAGCCTTTCGGCGAGCGCCGGGAAGAACTCGCGCAGGTCGGCGTTTACGGGCAGGTCGGGTTTCACGAGGGGCTTTTTCAGCTCGGCGGGGTCGATGTCCACGACGATTTTGAAGGCCCTCTTGGCGAAATTCTCCCAGTTGTAGCTGACCTGCCGCACATTGTTGCGCGTGCCCAAAAACAGCACGCAGTCGGCGTTCTGCAAAATGAAGTTCGCCGCGCGCTGCCCCGCCGTCCCGATTCTGCCTGCGGCGTTTTTGTCGTCCGTGGGCAGGACGTCGTAGCCGTTGAACGTGGTGGCTATCGGGACGTCGGAGACTTCCGAGAACTTTGCGAGGCTTTCCACCTGCCCGGCGAGCCTCATTCCGTGCCCGGCCACTATAAGCGGGCGTTTGGCCGAGAGCAGCCGCTCGGCGGCCTCCGCGATTTTCAGGTCGTACGCCGGCGGGGGAGGCGGGGAGAACTTTTTGAGCGCGGCCTCGTCCACCGTTGCCGTCTGGACATTCATGGGTATGTCGAGCCACACGGGGCCGAATCGCCCGTGGGTGGCCTCGTAGACCGCCCTGTCGAGGTGGTATTCTATCTCGGAGGGGTCTTTCACCATTGCGGCGTATTTGGTCATATGCCTCACGCACGCTATGATGTCCGCCTCCTGGTCCCCGAGCTGGCGCAGGGGAAGATCCGGGCAGGAGGCGAGGGTGGTCGAGAATTTCACCTGCCCCGATATGTAGAGCACGGGCGCGGAGTCCGTCCACTGGCCGAATACGCCGTTGAGGCAGTTGATTCCCCCGGGGCCGGTCGTCACGTTTACGACGGCGAGTTTGCCGGACGAGCGCGCGTAGCCTTCGGCGGCGATGGCGCTGGCCTGCTCGTGGTGGTTTGAGATGTACGGGATTTTCGCGCCGATGCCGTTGTTCAGGTACATCGCGCCCCCTCCCGTGATCATGAACACATTTTCCACGCCGTAAAAATTTCTGAGCCTGTCGGCGATGTAGTCCGATACTTTTACCATAGGGTCACCTGTCGAATTCCAAGAGTTTCCTGTCGATTTTGCCCGCGTTGTCGCGGTAGTGCCGGGCGAGCGTTTCGGCCGCCTCGCGCATGGGGGTAAAGCGCGTTTCGGGAAATTCGGAGAGCAGGCGCGATCCGTCACCGAAGTAGTCCGGGCCGAACCCCTCCGCCGCGATCTTCACGGGGACGCCGCCGAACATTTTCGACACCGTGCGGGCTATGTCCGCGAGCTCGGAGAATCCCGGCGGGACGATGTTGTAGGACTTGTATTTCAAGTCGGCCGATATGAGGGAGTCGATTATCCGGCAGAAGTCGTCTATGAACACGTAGCTGAACCTCCTGTTTTGGCGCAGGGTAATCGGCATGCCGAACATCGCCTTGCATATCGCGTTCGAGACAAATCTTATGGAATAGTCCTCGTATCTGCCGAAAATCCCGAATATGTTCAAGTCCGTGAAATTCGGCAGCGACTCCATGCGCTTTGCGGCGGCGTATTTGCAGAAGCCGTGCTCGTCGCTCGGCATTTTTTTGAATATGTCCTCCTCGCGCGCGCCGGAAATGTCCCCGCCCTGGTCGTATACCGCGCCCGAGCCGAAATTGATAAGCCTGCCGAAGCTGCCGGAGTTTCGGGCGAGGTTCTCGAACATGCGCAGGTTGGACAGGACGAGCGCGTCGCGGTCGGGCGCGTTGCGGTGGCAGGGCTTTACGGCCGCGTGCAGGACGCAGTCGAAGGAGTTTTTCGCAAAGAACTCGTCGACGGCCCGGGTGTCGAGCAGGTCGAGCCGGGCGCGCGCCGGGGCGGCCAGGTCGTATTTTTGCGACAAAAAGCTTTCCCGCAGATTGCGCCCGACAAAGCCGCTTCCGCCCGTTAGGAGGATTTTCTTCATTTGGCTTTCGATTCGACGAACGCGCGGACGGCGGCGGCGGTCTTGGAGAGCTCGCGCTCTCCGAGGGCGGGGAAGCACCCGACCCAGAATGAGTTGTTCATTATCGCCTCCGTCCCGGGGAGCTGCGCGTAGTCGGCCTCGCCGAGCTCCCGGCCGCGCTTCAGGGGGCCGGGGCCGATTCTCAGCGGCGCGTCGGATTCGGTTATCATCGGCTGGCGCAGAATGTTGCCGGCGAACAGCTGCCGCGTGCCCACTCCGTTTTCTTCAAGGTATTCGACGAGCCCGCGCTTCGAGAACGGGGCGCCGGCGCGCACGGAGATCAGGAAGCCGAACCACGACGGCTCGGAGCCGGGCTGCGGTTTCGGCAGAGCTATGTATTCCTCGAGCCCCGCGAGCTTTTCGGCCAGAAAACGCGCGTTTTCGGTTCGCGCCGCTATGAAGGAATCGAGCTTTTTGAGCTGCTCGAGGCCGATCGCCGCCTGCCAGTCCGTTATTTTGAGGTTGTAGCCTATGTGCGAGTACGTGTACTTGTGGTCGTAACCCTCGGGCAGGTTGCCGCGCCTGAGGCGGAACCTGCTCCTGCACGTGTCGTCGCGCCCGGGCTTGCACCAGCAGTCGCGCCCCCAGTCGCGGAAGGAGAGCATGATTTTGCGCAGCAGCGGGTCGCTCGTGACAACGGCGCCGCCCTCGCCCATAGTGATGTGGTGGGCGGGGTAGAAGCTGAACGTTCCGATGTGCCCGAAAGTTCCCGCGTATCTCCCGCCGGACTTCGCCCCGAGCGCGTCGCAGGAGTCCTCTATCAGCCAGAGGTTGCGGCGGCGGCAGATCTCCGAGATTTTCCCGATGTCGAACGGGGAGCCGAGCGTGTGGGCGACGAACACCGCCCTGGTTTTGGGGGAGAGGGCCTCCTCTATTTTGTCCGCGCGTATGTTGTACGTTTCGGGATCGCAGTCAACAAACACGGGAACGAGGGAGTTCTGGAAGATCGGGTTTACGGTCGTGGGGAAGCCCGCGGCTACCGCGATTACCTCGTCGCCCGCTTTCAGCGCGCGCTCCCCGAGCTTCGGAGATGTGAGGGCCGACAGCGCCAGAAGGTTTGCGCTCGAGCCCGAGTTGGCCGACAGCGCGAATTTTGCGCCGAGCTTTTCGGCGAACGCCTCCTCGAACATGTCGTTGAACCTTCCCGCCGTCAGCCACATGTCGAGGGACGCGTCTATCATCGCGCACAGCTCCTGCGCGCCGATCTTCTTGCCGGACGGCGGTATGTATGCGGGCTCGCGGGCGTCCGCCTCAACGGCCCTCAGATATTCGAGCGCCGCGAGTTTCGCCTTTTCCCTTAAATCTTCATGCATTTTAAAAACTCCATTCAATGTTTTTTGCGCGCGCCTTTTTTTCAAAGCCGGCGATTTGCCCGATGGTAAATTCGCGCATCGGCGCGCGGAGGGCGTAGAACCTCTTGTACCATTCGGCGGCGGCGGCGACGGCTTCCGCCGCGTCCATTACCGGGCGGACGCCGAGCTCCCTCTCCGCCTTCGACGCGTCGAGCGAAAGCAGCCTGGCCTCGTGCGGGGCCCCGGGTTCCGCGACCGGCTCCGAGCTTCCGCCGCCCCAGGCGCCCGAGAGCATTCTTACGATGTCGCCGACTTTCAGGACGGCCGACGAATCGGGGCCGAAATTGAAGCCGCCGGAAAATTTCGCGGGATCCTCGAGTAGCTTTTGCGCCAGCCTCATGTAGCCTGCGAGCGGCTCGAGCACATGCTGCCACGGGCGCACGGAGTCCGGGTTGCGCACGGGCGCGGGCCTGCCCTGCGCCAGGGCGCGCACGCAGTCGGGCACGAGCCTGTCGCGCGCCCAGTCCCCGCCGCCTATGACGTTGCCCGCGCGCGCCGAGGCGAGCGCAAACGGCCTGCCGCCCTCCAAAAACGACCTCCTGTAAGACGACGTCAGGATTTCCGAGCACGCCTTCGACGACGAGTACATGTCGTGCCCTCCCATGGGGTCGCCCTCGGCGCAGGGGCGGCCGGTCTCGGGATTTTCGTAGCACTTGTCGGTCGTCACGTTGACAAACGCCGCTACGCTCCCGCACTTTCGCGCGGCTTCCAGCACGTTCAGCGTGCCGAGGACGTTGGTCTCGTAGGTGAGTTTGGGCTCGGAGTACGAGAGGCGCACGAGCGGCTGGGCGGCGAGGTGGAAAACTATTTCCGGGCGCGACTGCGCGAAGAAGCCTTCCAGCGCTTCGCAGTCGCGTATGTCGGCGATTTTCTCGAGCTCGAGGGCTTCGCCGACGCCCGCCTCGCGGTACGCCGAAAATTCCGTGTCGGGCGGGAGCGAGTATCCGCAGACTTTCGCCCCGAGCGAGCCGAGCCAAAGCGACAGCCACGAGCCCTTGAAGCCCGCATGCCCCGTGACGAGCACCCTCATGCCGCTGAAAACGCCTCCGAAAGCCATTGCGCTACTCCCAGATTTTCCACGGGGCGCGCCCGGAGCCCCAGAGCTCGTTGAGCTCCTTTTTGTCTTTCAGCATGTCCATCGGGCGCCAGAACCCGCCGTGCATGTACGCGTTAAGCTGCCCGTCCTCCGAGAGCCTGTTGAGCGGCCCGCGCTCCCAGACGGTGTCCGGGCTGTCGGGAATGTAGTCGAACACTTCGGGTTCGAGCGCGAAGAACCCGCCGTTTATCCAGGAGTCCGAGCCCTCGGGCTTTTCGCGGAAGTCGGATATGCCGCCGTCCTCCGATATGCGCAGCGCGCCGAACCGCGAGGTAGGGCGGACGGCGGTGAGGGTTGCGATTTTCCCGGACCTGCGGTGGCATTCCAGCAGGGCCGGTATGTCGATGTCGGCGACGCCGTCGCCGTACGTCAGCATGAACGTCCCCCCTCCTACGTATTTTTTTATCTTCGCTATCCTCCCGCCCGTCAGGGTGTCCGCGCCGGTGTCGCACAGCGTGATTTTCCAGGGTTCCGCGCGGTTTTTGTGGATTTCAACGCAGCCGTCCGAGAGATCCACCGTGATGTCGGAGGAGTTTTCCCGGTAGTTCAGGAAATATTCCTTTATGGATTCGCCCTTGTACCCGCACATGACCACGAATTCGTCGAACCCGTAGTGGGAGTAGATTTTCATTATGTGCCAGAGTATCGGCTTTCCGCCGATTTCAACCATCGGCTTCGGGCGGACGGTGGTCTCCTCGCCGAGGCGCGAGCCCAGCCCTCCCGCAAGTATCGCAACTTTCATAGTACAGCCTCTTTCGCGTTCAAACCTTCGGAAGAAGGCGCGTTTATTGTCATTGTGCGCCAATAAAACCCCGCCCCCGGAATTTTGCAATTATAATTTCCCCGTTTGCCGAAACATGGCGGTTTTTCCCGCGGGGGGCGGGGGTTGAACATATAATATTATATGGGGATAGCCGCGGCGGGAGGCGGCCTATTCGGCCTCCGCGCGCGCGGCCTGCCTTTCGTAGAGGCGCCTGTATGTCGGGCAGCGGCCCATGAGCTCTTCGTGCGGGCCGAAATCGACGATTCGGCCGCCCTCGAATACTATGATTTTCTGGACGTTCTTTATGGTGCTGAACCTGTGGGCGATGACGAGCATGGTGCGGTCGCGCATGAGGCTGTCGACCGCCTTCTGTATGAACGCCTCGCTGTTGACGTCGAGCGCGGACGTGGCCTCGTCGAGCACGAGCAGCGGCGGGTTTTTCAGAAACACGCGCGCGAGGGCTATCCTCTGCTTCTGGCCGCCGGAGAGCCTGTCGCCCCTCTCCCCGACCACCGTGCCGTAGCCGTTTTCGAGCTCCAGAATGAAGTCGTGCGCGTATGCCATTTTCGCCGCGGCCTCGACTTCGTCTTTCTCGGCGGACGGGCGGGCGACGAGAATGTTGTTGTACACCGTGTCGTTGAAGAGCACCGGGTACTGCGGGACGCTGCCGAGGTTGTCCATGAAGTCGCTCCGGCGTATATTGCGCAGGTCTATGCCGTCGAGCCTTACGGAGCCCTCGACGGGGTCGTAGAGGCGCATTGCGAGCTTGGCGAAAGTGCTCTTGCCCGCGCCGCTCTCGCCGACGAGCGCGCAGCTCGTCCCGGCGGGGATTGTTATGCTCACCCCGTCGAGGACTGTCCTGTCCTTGTACGCGAATTTCACCCCGTCGAATGTTATCTCGCCGCGCACGCGCGGAAGCTCGACGGGGGTTTCGGGCTCCGGGACTGTGGATGCGTAGTCGAGAATCGCGCAGATTCTGTCCACGAGCGGCATCACCTTTATGAAGTCCGTGGACATTCTGATGACGCGCTTTATGGGGTCTATCGTAAAGTAGAGGGCGATCCCTATGGCCGAGAATGTCGGGAAGTCTATCCCCGCAAAGTACGCGTACACGAAAGTCATCGAGACCATCGTCGCCGCGAGGAACTCCATAAACGGCTGCTGCATCAGCTCGTACTTCGCCATTTTGAGGGAAAACTGCTTGAACATTCCGTTCAGCCCGGCGAACTTTTTCTTCTGCGCCTCCTGCAAGTTGAACACCCTGACCTCGTGCACGGCGTCGAGGTTTTCGCCGAAGAGCTGCGCCATTTCGCTGAGGCCGATCTGCGCCTTCCCCGCAAAGCGCTTCATGTTCTTGCGTATCATCTGCACGGGCAGAATGCAGAACGGCACCGCCGCGAAAAATATCAGCAGCATGACGACCTGCCCCTTCGTGAAGCAGAGGTAGAGCAGGAACCCGAGCGCCCCGAGCACCTGCAGCGGCTGGCGGAAAATTTCCGAAGAGAACGACAGCAGCACGGTCTGGACGCTCGCGGTGTCGTTCGTCAGCCTCGTGAGCAGGTCGCCCGTGGTGAACTTGTCGAAAAACGCCACGGGGTAGCTCTGGATCCTGTCGAATATGTGCTGCTTGAGCCTCCGCAGGACTTCCAGCGACGAGTATGTCATGAGGTAGCCGCTCAGATACCCGAACACCGCCCTCAGCGCGAACACCCCCGGCAGCAGCAGCGCGACCCCTATTATGTGCCACATCGGGCGCGGCTCGGCGCCCTGGTCCATGAATATCTGCCGCAAAACTTTGTCGAAAATCACGGGCATTCCGAAGCCGCTGCACGCCCCGAACAGGGCGCCGAAAATAATCGCCGCTATGAGCTGGGGCAGGCACGGCTTTATGTAGACATAGAATCTCAGCAGTTTCCTCATTTTTATTCCGGCGATTTTCGCGGCGCGCGCGCGCCGCGTCAAGCCTTTTGGGGCGCCTTGGCTGCGGCGGGGCGCGCCCCGCCGCAGCGGCCGCTCATTCGCTTTGACTTTTCCCGCAAAGCGCAGTACGGTTTTTCAAAAATTCCGAATTTCACATGAAAGCCTTTTGCATTGCATTGTCCGCATTTCTTGCGGCGCGGGTTTTCCCCGCCGATTACGTCCAGACGCTCGAAGCGGAATACTCCGGCGCGGAGCGGGCGAAAGCCGCCTCGGTCGAGCCCGCGCGCCTTCCGGGCGGGGCCGTCGCGGCCTTTTCGTCGCGGTGGGACGACACGACCTACGCGCACTCCAAGATGGCGGACGTATTCAAAAACGCCGGAATGAAGGCCACCTTCATGCTGACGAAGGCCGACGAAAAGTTTTGCGGCACGTGCGCGCGCAAAATTCTCGGCTGCGGGTTTGCGGTAGGCTCGCATACGCTGACCCACAGGCTGCTGCCGGAGATTCTTCCGAACGAGGCCTTCCGCGAGGTGCTCGCGCAGCGCGTAGCGCTCGAATCGTCCCTCGACGTTCCCGTGGCGGCGTTCGCCCTTCCTGGATATGCCGCCGACCACCCGTTTTACGGCGATGCGCCGAATCTCGCGGGCGAGTGCATCGCGCGCTCGGGGTACCAGGTGCAGGCCGCGCTG
>DBGCYC010000026.1:0-12237 GCA_048390825.1 Candidatus Merdousia sp. | reverse complement strand
CTGGGTACAAAGGGCCGCCGTAAAAGGCTTCAAAAAAGCCGGGTGTTGGCGTGAGCATATCCCGCCTTCCCATGCAATAGATACCCCTTTCCCGCCAAAGGGTGTTTTTTTTAAAGTTTGATTTTTTTAATGTATTATCGGGTCTGTCCGGCGTTTCTCTCAAACCTCAAACCAATCCCGGGAATCCCAGCCGCCTGCAAGCTCCCTGTATTGCGGCTTTCGGCAGTTTTGACGGCTTTCGGCCACTCCTCTAAATCT
Organism: Candidatus Merdousia sp.; assembly: GCA_048390825.1. Lineage (GTDB taxonomy): Bacteria > Verrucomicrobiota > Verrucomicrobiia > Opitutales > Intestinicryptomonadaceae > Merdousia. Next base: position 11,979 of record DBGCYC010000026.1, on the reverse strand, counting down.
TTTTGAGTAAAATCACCCCGCGGCGGCGGCCCGGCTGGCCGGCGCGCCGCGCGGGGCGTTTGTCAGAGCTGTTTGAAGAAGTCGTTGCCCTTGTCGTCCACGAGTATGAATGCGGGGAAATTTTCGACCTCTATTTTCCAGACGGCCTCCATGCCGAGCTCGGGGTATTCGACGAGCTCGACTTTTTTGATGTTGTCCTGCGCGAGGATCGCGGCGGGGCCGCCTATGGAGCCGAGGTAGAAGCCCCCGTGCCTCTTGCAGGAGTCGGTGACCGCCTGAGAGCGGTTGCCCTTGGCTATCATCACCATGCTGCCGCCGTGCGACTGGAATAGGTCCACGTAGGGATCCATGCGCCCGGCGGTAGTGGGGCCGAAGGAGCCGGACGGCATACCCTCGGGGGTCTTGGCGGGGCCGGCGTAGTAGACTGGGTGGTCCTTGAAGTACTGCGGCAGAGGCTCGCCCGATTTCAGGCGCGCGGCGAGCTTCGCGTGGGCGATGTCGCGCGCGACGATGATTGTGCCGCGCAGTTTCAGGCGCGTCTTGACGGGGTATTTCGAGAGCTCCGCGAGGATTTCGGGCATCGGGCGGTTGAGATCTATGTCCACCGCGCCGTCGCCGGTGTCCACCGAGCGGTACTTTTCGGGAATGAACCTGCCGGGGTCGGTTTCGAGCTGTTCGAGCCATATCCCGTTTTCGTCGATTTTCGCCTTCATGTTTCTGTCGGCGGAGCAGGAGACGCCGAGGCCTATCGGGCAGCTCGCGCCGTGGCGGGGCATGCGGATTACGCGCACGTCGAGGGCGAAATTTGCCCCGCCGAACTGCGCGCCGATTCCGAGCCTGCGGGTTTCTTCAAGGAGGCGCTTTTCAAGCTCGACGTCGCGGAAGGCGTGCCCGAGCCTGTTGCCCTCGGCCGGGAGGGAGTCGAGATATTTTACCGAGGCGAGCTTTACCGTTTTAAGGCAGGCTTCGGCGCTCGTCCCGCCGACGACCCACGCGATGTGGTAGGGCGGGCACGCGGCGGTGCCGAGCCCCTTCATCTTTTCGACCATGAAGGGAATGAGCTTTTCGGGGGTGATGATGGCCTTCGTCTCCTGGTAGAGGTAGGTCTTGTTTGCCGAGCCGCCGCCCTTGGCGACGAAGAGAAATTCGTACTTGTCGGAATCGGTGGCGTAGAGGTCTATTTGCGCGGGCAGGTTGCAGCCCGTGTTGACTTCGTCCCACATGTTCAGCGGCGCGTTCTGGGAGTAGCGGAGGTTTTCCTGCGTGTAGCATTCGTAGACGCCTTTCGAGAGATATTCCTCGTCGCAGGCGTCCGTCCAGACCGACTGGCCCTTCTTGCCGATTATGGTCGCGGTCCCGGTGTCCTGGCAAAACGGGAGCCTGCCCTTTGCGGCGACTTCGGCGTTGCGCAGCATTGTAAGCGCCACGCTCCTGTCGTTGTCGGAGGCCTGCGGATCCTCGAGAATGGCGGCGACCATTTTCAGATGCGCGGGCCTAAGCAGGAACGAGACGTCGCGCATGGCGTTTCTGGCGAGGAATGCGAGGCCCTCGGGATCCACTTTCAGAATCCTGCGGCCCTCGAATTCGGAGGCCGAAACATAGTCTTTGGTCAGCAGGCGGTACTGGGTGCCGTCGTCGCCGAGCGGGAACATCTTCTGGTATTTGAACGGGGGAACTGCCATAATCGTCCTGGTCTGTTAAAATTTTGCCGCTTTTGCCGCGCGCATTCGCGCGTACATTGCCGTATATTCCGCCAAAGTTCCGTCCTGTACAAGCATTTTTTGCTCCGCGCGGCGCGTGCGGCGCAAAAACGGCAAATAGCTTCTTGACGCGCGCGGAGAATTTTTAAACATGGTAAACGCGCGCTTGTTCCGCAAAACCGGCGCGGTTTTTACCAACACGGGAAGATGAAGATTATAGATTCCAAGATTGTCGACAGCGGCTTCGAGAATTTTAACGGGCTCGGCATATTAAAGCTCAATCTCGGGTATGCGGCGATGCGCACGCTCAGCTCCCGCACGCGCAGGGAATGCGTCTACGACTATTCGCTCGGCAAAAGGGCGGACAGGGGCACGATGCTGGCGCTGGCGCTCGCGCTCAAGGAATACATACAGAAGAACTTCGGGCGGTACGACAGAATCGGCATCGCGCTGCCGTCGTGCCTGCCCGGAATCGCGGTCAACCTCGCCGTGCAGATGGCGGGCAAGGTCAGCGTCAACCTGAATTTCACGATGGGCGCCGAGGCCGCTAAGGCGTGCCTTGAGCGCGCGAACGTCCGCATGGTGATAGGCTCCGACAAAATCCGCGAAAAGGTGAGCTCCCATTCGCCCGACTACCCATGGACGGACAATTTTTGCGACATCGGAAAGATTCTGAAGGAAATCGGAAGGAAGCGCATAGCGGCGAAGCTGCTGGCGGTGCGGCTCCTGCCGTTTTGGGCGCTGTCGCGCATGTACAAAATTCCGCGCGACGGCGGCGACCGCGAGGCTTCCATAATATTTACGAGCGGCTCCGAGGGAATGCCGAAGGCGGCGGTTTTGACGCACCGAAACATAATGGCCAACTGCACCCAGATGTGGAACATCGGCATAGTAAACGCCGACACGCGCCTGCACGCCAACCTTCCGCTCTTCCACAGTTTCGGGCAGACGATACAGGTGTGGATGACCTCCGTCTACGGCATGAAGTCGGTGGCGGTCCAGAGCCCGCTCGAGGTTCAGGCAAATCTCGACGCGTCGCGCAACGGGGGGTCTACCATAATGATAAGCACGCCGACTTTCCTGCGCTCGTACTACAAAAAGGGCAGGCCGGAGGATTTCCCGAAGATGCACGGCGTCATAGGCGGCGCGGAAAAGACCCCCGACGGGTTCATCGAAATGTGGAAGGAAAAATTCCCGGACGTCTATTACTGGGAGGGCTACGGGCTCACCGAGGCCTCTCCGGTCGTGGCAGTCAACCTGCCGCCGAACCTCAGGCGCGGCGCGCTGTGCCCCCAGCCGAGCCGGACGAAGCCGGAGTCCGTGGGCGAAATCTTCCCCGGCATGATGGCCGCGGTCGCCGACCCCGAGACGGGCGAGTTTCTGCCTATCGGCTCCACCGGCCTGCTGTGCCTCAAAGGCGCGAGCATATTCGGCGGGTACCTCAACCAGCCCGACGAAAACAGGAAGAAGCTGCGCGACGGCTGGCTGAATACGGGGGATCTGGCGATGCTCGACGAGGACGGCTTCATATTTATAAAAGGCAGAATCTCGCGCTTCTCGAAAATCGGCGGGGAGATGGTGCCGCACATGAGCGTTGAGGAGTCCATCGTCAAGGCGCTCGGGATACAGGACTCCGAAGTCCCGCTGATAGCGGTGGGGGCGCGGCTCGACGCCGCGAAGGGGGAGTCGCTCGTGCTGCTGTCGACGTTCGACGTCGAGATGTCAAAGCTCAGGCGGCTGCTGACCGAGGCGGGCCTCCCGAACCTGTGGATACCCAAATATCTCGCGAGGGTGGACTCTATACCGATTTTGAGCTCCGGCAAGCTCGACCTCGGGAAAATCAGGAAGCTCTGCGCCGCGGAAGGGGCCGCGGTTTAGGCGCAGGGGAGGGGCTTCGCGCCGGCCGTTTTTTTTCAAGCCGAAAGGAAACTATATGGAACTGTCGGAAAAACCCGCATTTTTGAAAATCGCCTCGTCCGTCGCCAAGGCCGCGGGCGACAGGCTATCCGCCATACGCGGGCGTCGCGTCAACTCCGACGCCGGCAACGACGTCAAGCTTCAGGAGGACGTCGAGAGCGAAATGTTCATACGCGAGCTGCTCGAGCCCACGGGAATACCCGTTATCGGCGAGGAGAACGGCGGCGACGCCTCGCTCGCGTTTTCGGATTCCTACTACTGGATAGTGGATCCGATCGACGGCACGTACAACTACCTGCGCGGCATGCCGGGCGTCTGCGTGAGCGTGGCCCTCATGAAGGGCCGCAGGCCGGTGGTCGGCGCCATAAACGACTTCACGCGCGGGGAGCTCTACGCCGGGGGCGCGGGGCTTCCGCTGACAGTCAACGGCTCGGAGGTCAGGCCGGCCTGGGCGCGCGAGGTCTCGCAGGCCGTCCTGATGACGGGGTTTCCGAGCGCGACGGACTATTCCGAGAAAAACCTCAGACATTTCATAATGTCGCTCCAAAAATTCAAAAAGGTGCGCATGTGCGGCAGCGCGGCGCTCGCCATGGCCTGGGTCGCGTCCGGCAGGGCCGACGCCTACAAGGAGAGCAGGCTCTACCTGTGGGACGTCGCGGCGGGCCTTTCGCTGATGGAGTCCGCCGGTGGAGAGTGCGAGCTGCAGTTTTTGGGGGTCGAGGGCAGGCCGCTCTGCGTCTCGATCCAGGCGGCCGCGAGCAGGGAGTTTTTTACGGAGTAGGCCATGAAGAACCCCGAATACGAATCCCACCTCGTCCGCCGCCTCAAATGGGGGGATCTCGACGAAAAATACGTCGAGGGGATAGTCCGGACTGCGCGCGCCGAGGACATCGAGGGGGCGGGGCTCGCGGTTCTCCCCAAAATCGCGGCCGACATCACAACGCGCTCCCTCACGCCGTCGGCAAGGACGAGGGCGAGCCTGCGCGCCCGCCGCGACATGACCGTCTGCGGAATGGAGCTGGCGAGGATCGTGCTGAAAGTCTACGAGGAGGCCTCCGACGACTTCGAGTGCAGGCTGGCTCCAGTTGCCAGGGACGGCGACAGGGTTCCCGCGGGCGGGGAGCTCGGGACGATAGAGGGCTCCGCGCGCGTCATTTTGCAGGCCGAGCGCGTTATGCTCAACTTCCTCCAAAGGCTCTCGGGGGTCGCCACGGAAACTGCGAAGTATGTCGCCGCCCTCGGGGGGTCGCCGACTAAGCTCCTCGACACCCGCAAAACTACGCCCGGGCTGCGCGTGCTCGAAAAGTACGCCTTCGCGTGCGGGGGCGGCTACAACCACAGAATAGGGCTGTTCGACCGCGTTATGTTAAAGGACAACCACCTCGCCGCGGCGGGGGCTTCCGGCGGGGAGGCGCTCGCGGCCGCCGTGCGGGCCGCCAGGGAGAAGAACGCGGGGTTTGCGATAGAGGTGGAAGTCGACAGTATCGGCCAGATCCCCCCCGTTCTCGAGGCGGGCGCCGACGTCATAATGTTCGACAACTTTTCAAATTCCGACATAGCCGAGGCCGTAAAGCTCGTGGGGGGGGCGGCGTGGACGGAAATTTCCGGCGGGGTGACGCTCGAGAGCGTCGGGGAGCTCGGGAAGCTCGGCGCGGACTTCGTGTCTACCGCGGCCCCCGTCCACTCGAGCAGGTGGATAGACATAGGTCTCGACTCGTAGCCCCGGGCGGCCGAACTTTTGCGGATCGGCTGCGGCAAGGCGGGCGGCGGAATTTCGGATCTTTGAGGCCCCGTGGGGGAAGCCGCGCGCCGGGTTGCGCAGGAATTTCCCGCCCGTGCTGGTTTCCCCGCCCAAAAAAAGCGCGCCCGTCCGTGAGGCGGGCGCGAATGCCGGGTATTGTATCCTGGTTTGATTTTGGAAAAATGAAGCGGGATTTGGGAAAAAAGTTTCCGTAAGGAGCGACGCAATGGCGTTTTTCACACCGAGCGCGTGATCGCGGGCTGGACGCCAAAACTCGGAGCGGGGCGAAAACATTGCAAAATCTTGCTTCATTTGCCGGTGCCGGCGCAAAAAGTTTCCAAACTCAAATCCGGCCGGCGACTCCGCCACAAAGCCTTTAAATTCCCGCAATTTCCCATTATTTCCCGGCATTTCCCGTTTCCAGCCTCATCTTTCAAACATCGGTATTGCGCGCCGCGTTTTTTTGCGCCGCCCGCATCGCGGGGAGGGCCGGCGGCATTCCGCGCAGCCGGGAGGTCAGATGTCGATTTTGTAAAGGTCCTTCGCAAATTTGCGGAGGTTGACGAGCGACTTCTTCATTTCCATTTCCTCGAGGAATTTTACGAGCTCGGAGAAATCCGGAGCCTTTTCCCGGGGAAGTTCGACCTCAAAGTCGGTTTTCAGCGTCACGAGCTCGAGATTCCTGCGCAGCAGGGCTTCGCCCTCCCTTACTATCGCCCTGAACTTGTCTGGCTTGAGCCAGTCGTGCCGGCGGATTATCGTGTCGATGTCGCCGTAGTCTTTCAGCCATTTGGCGGCTGTCTTGGGCCCGGCGCCGGGAATCCCCGGGATATTGTCGGCCGAGTCCCCGACAATCGCCAGAAAGGCGGGAATCTGCGCGGGCGGAACGCCGAATTTGGACTTCACCCCTATCGGGTCGATGGGCGTCCAGTTCTTGTCGCGCGAATTTGGCGGAAGCAGCTGCCTGACGCGCGGGCAGACGAGCTGGGCGAAGTCCTTGTCGGCGCTCACGACGGTTGTCAGGCCGCCGAGCGGTTTCAGCTTTTCAACGGTGCTTGCGAGCAGGTCGTCGGCCTCCACGCCCTCTTCCGACACCGTTTCGTACCCGAACAGGCCGCATAGGTCGCGTATGGCGGGCAGCTGCCGCCTGAAGCTCTCGGGGGTTTCCTCGCGGTTGGCCTTGTATTCGGGGAATATCTCGCGGTGCCTCGCAGACCCGCCCTTGTCGAAAAAAACCGCGCCCGCGTGCGGGGCGTCCATGGCGGAAAGTCTGAGGAGGCTCTGGAAAAACGCGTGCAGCGCGCCCGTCGGGAAGCCGTCGGAGCGCGAGAGGTCGGGCATCGCGTAAAAGCAGCGGAACCCGAGATTGAAGCCGTCTATCAAAAAGCAGTCCATTTCGCAGCAATGCTCCCAAAGATCCGGCGCGCGCGCAAACCTTTTTTCCGCAATTTTGGCGCGGGAAAAGCCGGGCTCCGGCCGTTCCGGAGGGTGGCCGGCCGTTCCGGAGGGTGGCCGGACGTTCGGCGAAGCCCCGGCGTGAAGGGCGGGGGTTTGGCCCGCGGGCTGCGCCGCGCATACGGGCGCCCGGCCGGCTTTGGGCTATCCGCCGTCCGGGCGCGCGATCGTCCCGAGCCTGGCGATGTCCTCGTCCCTGCGGTCGCCGCGGATTTCTATCCCTCCGAGCTCCGATTCGAGGGAGAAAAATTCCCCGTCGCTCAGTTCGACGTCCGCCGCGCCGAGATTTTCCGCTATCCGCCCGTCGGATCTCATTCCGGGAATGGGCACTATAAAGCCGCCTTTGCGCAATATCCACGCGAGGGCGATTTGCGCGGGCGTCGCGCCCTTTTTGGCGGCGTATTTTTTCAGGAGGCCTACCAGGGGGGCGTTGGCCTCGACGTTTTCTTTGGCGTAGCGGGTGATTACCCTGCGCACGTCGTCGCCTTCGTACACGGCGTCGCTGCCGTATTTCCCGCTCAAAAATCCGCCCGCCATCGGAGAATACGCCACAAACCCTATGCGCAGCTCTCCGCATAAGGGTATGACTTCCCGCTCCCATTTGCGCTCCATGATGGAATATTCGCTCTGGACCGCCGAGAGCGGGAAAACCGCGTGCGCCCTGCGGATTTGCCCGGCCGTAGCCTCCGAGAGGCCCCATGCGAGAATTTTCCCCTCCTTTGCCAGCTCCCCAAATGTCCCGGCGAGCTCCTCCATGTCCGTTCCCGCGGGAATGCGGTGCACGTAGTACAAGTCGAGCCGGTCAGTTTGCAGACGGCGCAGGGATCCTTCCAGCGCCGCGCGTATCCCCCTGCGGCTGAGCTTGCCTTCGGGGATTTCCTGCCCGGGCAGAAATGCGGGCCAGACTTTGCCCGAGAGCGCGACTTTGTCCCTTATCGGTTTTAGCGCCCTGCCGACGAGCTCCTCGTTCGCGTAGGCGGAATAGGCTTCGGCGGTATCGTAGAAAGTGCACCCCGAATCGAACGCCTTTCTCATCAGCCTTATGGATTCCCCCTCTGACGGGGCCGCGCCGTATCCGTGCGTAAACCCCATGCAGCCCATGCCTATGGCGGAAACCTCAATGTCGCGCAGTTTTCTCGTATGCATATGAACGCCTTTGTTTTTGTTTAAAACCGATGATAGGCTATTTTATGGGAAATCCGGCGATTCGTAAATATGCATTGCTTTCAAAAATCTGCCCGATCCTGCCGATTTTTAGAACGGGCGGGCGGCTTTCGGCGCGGCGGCGTTGCGCGGCCCGGGCGGTTTTCTCCCGGCATGCCGGCGCAAAACGGCGCCTTCCGCGCCTCTTGGGGAAGGCGGTGCAGGGCGCCGGCGGCGGAGTCCCGCTATCTGTACGCGGGAGGGGGCTCGATTTCCCTATCCTTCGGGATTTCCCGGTTGGAGCCGGGAGCCTTTTCCCACGTCCTCTCGGTGGCAGTCGCGTCCGCGCCGGGCGTGAGCGCGGGGCCGGCGGCGGCGGGGCTGAACCCCATGCTTTCGCACGAGCACAGCAGGGCCGCGGCGGCCGAGGCCAATATCGCTATAATGACGTTTTTCATTGCGAAATCAGACGCTATCCCCCCGGCCCGGGTTTCGCAAGCGGATTTTTTTGGGTGCGGCGCGTTCCTGCCGGCGGGGAGATGGGAGGGGAACTTGCAGCCCGCCGGGGGTTCGGCGGCGGGACGCGCAAGCCGCAGTCCGAAATTTTTTCGGCGGAATTCGTAAATTTTCCGGCAAACCGCGCCGATACTTTAAACGCGGTTTTCGCTGTAGCGCTTTTTTTTGAGAATTTGTGTTTGACATGCCGAAAGTTGTGATTCAGATTTGGGTCAAACGTTTGAGGCGGCCCATTCCGCCATTTGTCTTCAAATTTAAAAACCGCCATGCATAGACGCGATTTCATAAAGATGTTTTCGGCCGCCGCCTGCGCCGGGGCTTTCGCCGCGCCCTCCTTCGGGGCGGAGGCGAAAAAGTTCAAAATGAAGTTTTCCCCGAGGCTCGGATTCTCATTCGGAACCCCGACGGCCGGCCGCGACCCGTTAAAACTGATGGAGTATTTCAAAGACTGCGGGCTGCTCGCCGTAGAGGGCGTCTGCCCCATAAACCATTCCCGGAAAATTTCCTCCGCGGAAATCGAAAAGCAGATCCAGATCGGCGAAAGGGCGCGCGAGCTCGGGCTTGAGGTGGGCTCTCTCTCATCGATGAACGAAAAGGACGTGCCGACCATGACCGCCAACAAGGTCAGGCGCGCGGACGGCTCGATAGCCGAGGACAAGCCCGCCCTGCGCGCGATGCTCGAAGAGCAGCTCGAGGCCACTTTCGGGGTTCTCGGGCGCGTGGGCTCCAAAGTCCTGATCATCGGTCCCGGCGCCCTCGACCGCAAGCTCGACTGGCGCAAACAGTACGACAACGTGATAGAAAACATGTCGTTCTGCGCCGACATCTGCAAAAAGCGCGGGTTCGTAATGGAAATCGAGGCGCTCAACACCGTAAAGGATCACCCCGGGGTGTTTTGCGTAAACAACACGCTCGCCGCGAGGATCGCGCGCGACGTCGGCAGCCCCGCGTGCGGCATACTCTACGACATTTATCACGAATACATGCAGGCGGGCAACCTCTCGTCGCTCGACGACCCGGACGTCTGGAAGTCGATAGTCTCCTTCCACGTCGCCGACGCCCCCGGCAGAAACGAGCCCGGCTCCGGGGAGATCGACTACGCGGGCGTATTCAAGAAGATTTGGGACAAGGGATACCGCGGCTTCATAGGGCTCGAACACGGGCAGACCGTCAAGACGCCCGAAAGGGACGCCGAAATTCTCAAAACATACCGCGCGTTTGACGCGCAAGTCTAAAACATGCAAAGGGGAAAGAACATTATGGATAGAAGAGACGCAATCAAATCCATCGCGGCAGCTTCGGCCGCCGCGGCGCTGCCGAAATTCTCGGCGGCGGAAGTGGGAAAGAAGAGCCAGCTGAAAGTCGGGCTCGTCGGCTGCAGCGGGCGCGGCATAGGGGCCGTGTCCGACATGCTGACGGCGGCGAAAGGGGCGGTGAAAATCGTCGCCATAGCCGACCTGTTTTCCGACAGGAACGATCTGGCCATAAAGGCCTTTGAAAGGTACTCGAAAAAGTTCGGCAAGGACGCGATAGACGTGCCCGAAAGCCGCCGCTTCGCGGGCTGGGACGCCTACAAGCAGATTCTCGGCGAGGACGTCGACGTCATAATCCACGCAACCCCCCCGGTTTTCAGGCCCCTTCACATCAGGGAATTTGTCAAAGCAGGCAAGCACCTGTTCGTCGAAAAGCCCGCGTGCGTCGACCCCGTGCAGTGCCGCGAAATGCTTGAAATCGCGGATATGGCGGACAAAAAGAACCTGACGATAATCCCGGGCATACAGCGCCGCTTCCACCCCGGATACCAGGAGGCCATCAAGCGCATGCAGGACGGGCAGATCGGCGAAATCGTCGGGGCCCAGGCGTACTGGCTCAATTCGCGCTTCTTCATTCAGGACAACGGCGTCCTCCGCCTCCAGAACCCCGATCCCGAGGAAATGGAATACCAGATCCGCAACTGGTTCATATTCAGATGGACTTCGGGCGACTGCTACGTAGAGCAGCACGTCCACAACCTCGACGTCATACTCTGGGGCCTCGGCAAAGATCCGAAGGAGGTCTGCGGCGTGGGCGGCAGAAGGTGGGATATCGAGTTCCCCAAGTACGGCGACCGTTTCAGCCACTTCGGCGTCGACTTCGACTTCGGCGAAGGCCTGCACTGCGCGAGCTACAGCCGCCGCGAAAACAAGTCTTCCGACATAGTCTGCGAGCGCTTTATCGGCACAAAGGGCGTTCTCGAAACCAACCTCGACGGCAACCGCATGCGCATACTCGGCCAGAAGCCGTGGAAGGCGGATGGAGACTATCCGCAGGCTATGGTGGAAGAGCACAGGGTTCTGATAGACTGCGTGCTCAACAACAAGCCGCAAAACCTCCTGCGCGAAATGGTGAAGTCCACGAGGCTCGCCATAGCCGGAAGGGAAAGCTCTTACGCGGGCCGCAATTTCAAGTACGAATGGATAGTCAGCCGCTCGAAGCAGTCGTGGGCCCCGGAGGAATGGAAGTTCGGCAAGAAGCCCGTCGACCCGATTCCGCTTCCGGGCGAATACCGCCTGGTTTAAGCGTTCGCAGGCCACGAAAGCGGCGGCGCCCGCCCCCGCCTGCACGGCGGGGCGAACACCCGCAGAATGGGAGCGGGGCGCGGCGCTTGTCGCCCTTGAAGCCGCGTTTTTCCCGGGGACTCTCTTTCAGTCGATTCCCGGGGCGGCCGCGATAATCGCCGCTGTCTGGACGCCCGGCGGGGTTTCCCCCGGGAAAATTCGATGCGAAAACCGGCGGGAGCCGCGTTTCCGGGCGTATTCGCCGGCATAACGCTGCCCGGGATAGGCGCGTGCGTTGCGGCGCTCTGCGCCGCTGGCCTGTTCCCAATATGAGCTCATGGAAAGCGAATCCCTTTGGGGATCGCTTTTTTTTTTCGGAATTTTGCAGTTGCAGGCGGCGCTGCGCTTTCGGCGAATTGACGGATTTTTTGTGAGCCGCCGCAAAGGGGAGGCCGTTGTATATCGCATCGCAGTGTTTGAGGGAAAATCGAACATTTGAGGGGAACGTTCGTTTCGGGAGGTTTCGCAGGGGTGTTCGGGGAGGTTGCAGGGGAAAGTAAGCCTTTGTTAAAACTGATAAGCGGGCTCGGCCTTCCCGTCGCGGCGGGACGGCACGGCCTGCGCGCACTCCAAGATGGCGGACGCATTCAAAAACGCCGGAATGAAGGCCGCCTTCATGCTGGCGAAGGCCGACGAAAAGTTTTGCGGCGCGTGCGCGCGCAAAATTCTCGGCTGCGGGTTTGCGGTAGGCTCGCATGCGCTGACCCGCAGGCTGCTGCCGGAGATTCTTCCGAACGAGGCCTTCCGCGAGGTGCTCGCGCAGCGCGTAGCGCTCGAATCGTCCCTCGACCTTCCCGTGGCGGCGTTCGCCCTTCCTGGATATGCCGCCGACCACCCGTTTTACGGCGATGCGCCGAATCTCGCGGGCGAGTGCATCGCGCGCTCGGGGTACCAGGTGCAGGCCGCGCTG
>DBGCYC010000025.1:0-27038 GCA_048390825.1 Candidatus Merdousia sp. | reverse complement strand
CTGAAAACAGCCTCGGCGCCTGAAATCGAGAGCCTGCTGCCCTTCATTCCCGAGTGCATGCCGATGTCGATGCGGCCTGTGTCCACTATGACGTCGCCGAGATTTGCGTCGGTTGCGTCATATGCGCCGGGGGATATCCTCAAAATCTGGTACCCGTTTTGGGCGTCGGAGGCGCGCATCGTGACGTTGAGCGCCGTATCGTCCCCCGTGTAGCCGATTGTCGTCTTAACCTCCCTCCGGGCGGAGTTTGTGAAAATCATGGTTGACGCGGCCCCGTTCGATAGGCTTATCATGCCCGAGCTTCCGGTGAGCCCGCCGAGCGAAATATTTGTCCCCTGGGAGGCGTTCGGGGTGCCGATGGTCCAGAGCATGTTGCCTATGTCCATATTGCCGCCCACCGAAAACTGGCCCATTCGGGTGGTGAGCCTCAGCCTCGACCCGCTTTCAACGGCGGTGTAATTGAAGTCTCCCGCAACTTGAAAGCGGTTCGACATCGCGGACGACGAGGCGTCGTTTACTATGTTGAATTCCAAAAAACCGCTGCTTCCGCTTCCGTTTTTGTCGAAAGTTATGTTGAAATCGCCGCCCACGTCGATCAGGCCGTTGTTGAACATTCTTATGGACTGCGCAATCCATCCGGTTTCGGGGGTGAAGGTGATGTTTACGTTGAAATTTTCCGCGAGGGCAATGGACGCGTTGTCGGCAAGCGATGCGAAATAATTGTTGTAGTCCCGCGCGGCGGCGATGTTGTACGTGAGCGAATTGAGCGACAGCGCCGACACGCAGGAGGCGAATATCTGGCTGTCCGTATTGATTATGCCGTTGTAGTCCGGACTCAGCGTTCCTTCAAACTGTTGCGTTCTGTCCGCGTCGGTGTACCAGTTGGAGCTCTGGCTCAGATAGCGGTTAGGGGACGAGCCGCTCGTGTTTTCGTTAAAATAAATATCCTGCGCCGCCTGCGCGTGCAGCGCGGCGAAAAGGGCGGAGGCAAACGCCGAAGACAGGCGCGCCATGCCGCCGAACGACCGTATGGGGAAACGGGTGAAGATGGAGGTATTCATGATAATTTACCCGCTATCATAATGAATATGAATGTCAAATATTTTTCAGATTCCCGGTTTTCTCCGCGCGGCGCGGGAGAGCCCGGGCCGCACCGGAGGCGCGGGAAGTGCGGGATATTTAAAGGGTCTGGACTATATAAGAGGGTTTAAAAGGCGAAAGTCTAAGTTGTATGAAACTATGCAATGCACACTTAGATAAATGACCGGCCTTTTGAAAAAAAGCGAAAAAAAATACGCCTATCTTGGCCCGCGCATGTGGCTTTCGGGGAAGGGGGCGCCCGGGCCCGGCGTTCCCGTCAGACGGCGAGGTCGGCGTATTTCGCCGAGACGAGTTTTTCCACAACGCCCGCGGGGGCTTTTATTTGCACGCCTATTCTGCCCGCGCTGAATAGGATTTTTTCAAAATTTTTCGCGGAGGAGTCTATCGCCGTCTTGAACGCCCTTTTCATTCCTATCGGCGAGCAGCCGCCGTGGACATAGCCGGTGACGGGCAGCAGGTCTTTCGACTTTATCATTGCCACCGACTTCTCGCCGACCGCCGCGGCCGCTTTCTTCAGGTCGAGCTCCCTGTCGGAGGGTATCATGAACACATAATGCTCCCCCGACTTCCCGGCCGCGACGAGCGTCTTGAACACCGAGCCCGGGTTTTCCCCGAGCATTTGCGCCATTTGCGCCCCGCTCACGGCTTCCGTTATCCCGCAGTCGATAACTTCGTGCGGGATTTTTTTCTGTTCGAGCATTCGGACGGCGTTTGTCTTGCGTTCCATCTCGTCGGCGTTTATGGCCCGGCCTGCGCGGGAATCAACACAAAAATCCGCATTTCCGCCGCCGCGTGAATTTTCAGGCGGACGCCGGCTTTTTAACGGGAATGCTGTATGGCGGCCTGCTTTTTCAGTATTTTTTCGATTATCGGGGCGAATCTGTCGGCCATTGCCTTCATTCCGATATCTCCCGGGTGGCAGTTGTCCGGGGAGGCTTCGCCGTCCTTTCCAAACAGCCATTCCCCGTCGATATAATACAGGTTTTTGTCGCCCTCGCCCTGAAGCTTTTTTACGATTTCGCGCTGGACGGCGCACTTTTGGGCGACATGCGGCCCGTCGGAATCGAGCCAGTACCACGCGGTGGCGCTCGTGGCTTCCTCCGCGACTATAATGGGGGTGCCGGGGCGCAGTTCCCGCAGGCGGCGCAGGAATTTTTCGCACCGTTGCCGGACGAGCTCTTCGCCCATGTTCTGCGTGGCGTCCACGACGTATGCCGCGGCGTCTATGGAGGCGAGCGTCTCCGCCATTGCGGTTTCCATTTGGGCCGAACCGGAGAAGCCGAGGTTGACTATGGGCGTTTTGAGCTTCCGCCCTATTGCCGACGGGTGCGACAATCCCGGGTGCGCCGCCCACGCCCCGTGGACTATCGACGTTCCGTAAAATACGACAGGCTTTTCGGCGGGCGGCGGGGCGGGCTTGAAGCTCGACCCCTTTTTAAGCCCGATTTTTGCGCTCTTTAAAATGTTGCGCAGCGGCAGGTATACGCGGTACGTCCGGGGACTGCCGCCGCGCAGTCCGGAGAGCCTGTACGTTTTTGAGTCGCCCTTTATGTGGGCTATCGGGGTGGTGGCCAGCCAGCGGAAATTCCCGGATTTGTCTGCGGCGTAGAGGTCGAAGCCCGAATATCCGAACCAAAACGGGGTCGGATTGTCCTGGAGAAATTCGCGGCTTATCCAGATTTGGTCGGAATCCGTCTCGAAAGTCGCGCTCATGCCGGTGGGCGTCAGGGAGTTCGCCCAGACGTTTTTTGTCACCCTGTCCTTAAATTTCAGCGGGATTCTCGCGTACGGGTACGGGAAAATTTCCCCCTTCCACGCCTGCCCCTCGGTTCCGATTTCGGAGATTTCGCGCCAGTCGAGATCGGGGATTTCCGCGTTTTCCCCGCCGCGGGCGAGGGCCGTTGCCGCGGCGGCGGCAAATACGATAAGTTTTGTCAGGTTTTTCATAGTCATTGCGCCAGGATTCCGCATTGCAACAGACAATTTCAAAAGCCCGCGCGCGTCAATGCCGGATTGCGGCGGAGTTCGTTAACGGTAAACCTGCGGGCGTCACTCTTTCCTGCGGGCGGCTTTCAGCTTTTCGGCCTCCTTCTTGAGATGCGCCGACGCCACCCACGTCGGGGGAATGAGGGTCGTGGAATTCTGGTTGTGCGGCGACGATATGTTAAGAAGGGTGGCGAGCCGGCGCACGGAGAGGTGGCCGGCGATGTGGTTGTTCTGCTCCATGCCGCTCCATACGCGCTTGGGAATGGTGCAGTCGTTGCGCCGCTCGAGCTGCACGAGCGGATAGCGCGTCCCGTCCTTCCGGCGCACCTTCCTGTAAAGGAAGTCCCCCGTTTTGCCGAGCATGTATATGAGCACGTCGGGCTCTTCCCGCTCTATGTATTTGACGAGGTTTTCGCAGTACGTCGGGCTGTCGATATTTTCGGTGAACGGGGCAATGCGCGACGAGCGCGGCATGTCGAACTGCGCCCTGAAAAATCCGCCGTAAAACCTGCCGTCGACCATTCCGTCTATCCGCTCGTCCACGATGAACGCGGGCCGGCGGAATCCCATTTTATAGAGCTTTTCCACCGTCGTCCTCGCCACCTCGAACTGGTTGGACGACACGAGCTCGTAGGCGGGGTTGTGGACGCTTATGCCCACCGACACTATTTTGAAGTCGTCCCAGATTTTTGAATACGGCTCGAACACCCCCTCCTCGGTGTGCCCCATTATTATGCAGCCGCGTATGCCGCGCGCGTGCAGGATCGCCGAGAGCTTTTTGCGCGTCAGCTGCGGGTCGAGCAGCCAGAATTCGTCTATCTTGAACCCGAGCTCCGCGGCTTCCTCGTCGATCCCCGCCTTGTACTGGGGCAGGGTGGGGTGGTTCTTGAAGGCTTCCCTGTCCCTGTTGCCGTTCAG
This sequence comes from Candidatus Merdousia sp., assembly GCA_048390825.1. Classification (GTDB taxonomy): domain Bacteria; phylum Verrucomicrobiota; class Verrucomicrobiia; order Opitutales; family Intestinicryptomonadaceae; genus Merdousia. Next base: position 23,033 of record DBGCYC010000025.1, on the reverse strand, counting down.
CAGCGCCACCACCTCCCTGAACCTTCCCATAGCCGACTTGCGCATGGACGACATCATTGTCGAGACCATCGCGTTTCTCTGGTATCCGGCGGCCTTGGCGGCGGCCTTCACCCTCTTGACGGTTGAGGCCTTCACGCGCGGGGAGTCGTTCAGCGCGAGGGACACCGTGCCCTTTGATATTCCGAGCCTGTCGGCGAGCTCCCTTATCGAAACGTACACCGCGGGTTTTGCTGAAAGGTCTGCCATATGAACGCAGAATGCGGGGCTTTTTGCTTCGAGTCAATGCAAAAAGGGGAATTTTTTGCGCAACTTCCCCTTTATTCAAGCGGTGTCAAACTGTTTAACAATATTTTTGGGCAAGATTCTTGCCATCGCCCGCCGCCTGTGGTTGAATCGCCACAGTTAAGGGAATTTTAACGCAATAGAAAATCGCAATATGGAAAAATCTTTCGACTTCGTGGGCCTCGGATTCTGCAGCAACGACTACCTCTGCATACTCCCGTATATTCCGCTCGACAACAAGGTGAAAATCATAAGGCGCCTGATACAGGGCGGGGGGCCCGCCGGCAACTCGACCGTCGCGGCCTCCAAACTCGGCTTGAGGGCGGCTTTCGTGAGCGCCATAGGCGACGACGCCGACGGCAGGAAAATGCTCGAGGACTTCGAGGCGGAGAAGGTCTGCACGCGCGGCATAAAAGTGCGCGGAGGCTGCGAGTCTCCGCTGGCGTACTGCTGGATAGACGAGCCCACCGGCGCGCGCAGCGTGGCGTGGACGCGCGGCAACACTCCGGAGCTCGAGGCGGACGAGGTGGATTTGTCCCTTTTGGAGGGCGCGAAAATCCTGCACATAGACGGCCACAACCCCAAGGGCGCGCTTGCGGCCGCCAAGAGGGCGAAGGAGCTGGGGGTTCTCGTAAACTTTGACGCCGGCACCGTCCGCGACGGCATAGCCGAGCTGCTGCCCTACGCCGACCTGCTCATCGCCTCCGAGGCGTTCGCGCGCTCGTGGACCAAGGAGGAGGATCTCGAAAAGGCCCTGCCGAAGCTCGCCGAATACGGCGCGAAGGTGACGGGCTGCACGATGGGCGCGCGCGGCTCCATGATGTACGAAAACGGCGAGTTCGTCAAGTGCCCCGCATTTGACGGCGTGGAGGTGGTTGACACGACGGGCGCGGGCGACCTCTTCCACACCGGTTTTGCCGTGAGATACCTCGAAACTCAGGATTTGACGGAGTGCCAGCGCTTCGGGGCCGCGTGCGCTGCGCTCAAATGCGCGGGGCTCGGCGGCCGCATGACGGCCCCCACGCGGGCTCAGGTGGACGAATTTCTCTCTAAAAGGTAAATTTATAAAAACGCAAAAAAAGGAACAGACTATGAGCAAAAAGATCAAGATAGGTTTCCTTCCCCTGACGAAGGTTAACTGGACTAACGAAGCCATGCAGAAGCAGCGCCGCGACGCGCTCGAAATGCTGCGCAAAATCGACGGCGTGGAAATCGTCGGCGGGGAGGACATGATTGAAACCGAACCGCAGGCGCTCGAAATTCTCGAGCGGTTTGAAAAGGATCGCCCCGACATGATAGTGGCGCTCTTTGCGACGTTCGCGCTCGGCACCATAGTCTCGCTCTTCGCAAAACGCCTCAAAGTTCCCGTCGTGCTCTGGTCGATAGTGGAGCCCGACCCCGACGGCGGGAGGCTCCAGGCGAATTCCTTCTGCGCGGCCAACATGAACTCCCACTTCATGTACCGCTTCCATATCCCCTATTTCCACGTCCACGGGAATATCGGCGACGAAAAGGCGCAGCAGGGGCTCGACAAGGCCGTCCGCGTCGTCCGCGCAATGGACGCGGTCTCCAACATGCGCATAGGCCTGGTCGGCGGGCGGGTGCCCGGCTTCTACACTTCCAGCTGCGACGAGATGATGCTGCGCGCAAAGCTCGGGCCCGAGCTCAAATACATAATGATGCTCGAGGTCATGAACGACGCAAAGAACGTTCCGCAGGCCGAGCTTGAAGAGGCCCTTAAAATAGTGAAATCCGACGCCGCCGGGGCGGAGTCCTCCGAGGAAGACCTCAAAAAGTCGGCCGCTCTCTACGCCGCCGTATGCGGCATGAGGAAGAAGTTCGGGGTGGACACCTTCGCGTTCCGCTGCTGGCCCGAGGTCATCAACTCCGACCTCTACGGCATCACCGCGTGCTCGACGCTCGGGCACCTCACCAACCACGGCGTCATCACCGCCTGCGAGGGCGACGTCTACGGGGCCGTGCTCATGCGCCTGCAATACGAGCTCACCGGCGACCTGCCGTTCTTCTGCGACCTCATAATGTGCGAGCCCGACAAGGAGTACGGCGTCGTCTGGCACTGCGGGGCGGCCCCATGCAAGCTCTGCAGAAAGGACTTCAAAAACTCCCTTCGCAACAGTTCGACCGTCGTCACCAAGGGCGTCGTCAACGAGTTCCCGCTCAAGCCCGGCCGCGTGACGCTCGCGCGCCTCGGCGAAACGCGCGACGGCGACGGCTTCAGAATGCTCATCGCCCCCGGCGAGGCGATTGACACCGACCTGTTCGTGCGCGGCAACCCGCTCAAAGTCAAGTTCGACGCCGGCTGCGAGCGCCTGCGCGACACCGTCATCAACCAGGGCTTCGAGCACCACTTCTCGATGGCCTACGGCGACATTACCAAAGAGCTGCTCGACTACTGCCGCGTAATGGACATCGAGCCGGTGCTCCTCAAATAACCCCCGAATCCGAAAAGCGATGTCAAGCGACAAATTCCTCGTGCATCTCGCCCCGAAAGACGGGTACAACCCCGTCTTCGAGCGCGGGCAGTACAATATGCAGCTCACGTCGTTCGCGGTTCTGAAACTCGCGGGCGGCGGAACCTACGCGGCTTCTACGGGCGAGAACGAAGTCGCCCTCGTCCTCCTCGGCGGCAGGTGCGCCGTAAAGGGCGACGGCTTTGAATTCCCGGAAGTGGGCGGGCGCGAAAACCCCTTCGACGGCGCCCCGCACACCGTCTACCTGCCGCGCCGCACCTCCTATGAGATCTCCGCGGCGACAGATCTGGAGATTGCCGTGAATATGGCGCCGGCCTCGCGCGACACGTCAAAGCCCGCGCTCATAACGCCCGAAATGACGCGCTCTTTCGAGCTGGGCAGAGACAACTTCACCCGCCGCGCGACCGTGATTCTGGACGAGAAGTTCGACTCCGAGCACTTCTACATCGGCGAGGGCATGATACCGTCCGGCAACTGGTCGGGCTATCCGCCGCACCGCCACGACGTCGACAATCCGCCGGAGGAGATCGATATGGAGGAGACCTACTTCTACCTGTTCAATCCGCCGCAGGGTTTCGGGATACAGAAAATCTACACGCCCGACGGCCGCATAGACGAGACGTACACTGTCAAAAATTACGACACTGTCGCCATAGCCGAGGGGTACCACCCGCTCTGCGGGGCGCCCGGGTACGACATGTACTACCTCTGGACCATGTGCGGCCGGAACAACAGGGGGCTCATCTCGTCGATGGATCCCGCGCATAAATGGGTGGTGGGCAAATAATGCGCCGCCTGTTTCTTGGCATAGATTTCGGGACGGGCGGCTGCAAGGTCTCCGCCGTCTCCGAGAGCGGGGAGGTCGTGGCGGACGCCTCGGTCGAATACCCGACCGAATACCCGCGGCGCGGCTGGTCGGAGCAGAACCCGTCCGACTGGTACGCCGCGATGTGCAGGGCGGTTGCGGAGGTGGCGGAGAAGGGCGCCGACTTGTCGAAGGTCGCCGCGCTTTCCTTCGACGGCTCGACCCACAACGCCGTTCTGCTCGGCGCCGACATGTCGCCCGTGCGCAAGACCATAATGTGGACGGACCAGCGCAGCGTCGCCGAGTGCGAAGAGCTCCGCCGCACCCGCCGCGACGAAATTTTCTCCGCCGCATACCAGATGCCGACGCCCACCTGGACGCTCCCGCAGATGATGTGGCTGAAAAACAACGAGCCCGATGTCCTTAAAAAGACGCGCCGCGTGCTGTTCGTAAAGGACTATGTGCGCTATCTCGTCACGGGGGTCGCCGTGACGGACTACATCGAGGCGCAGGGCACGCTCTTTTTCGACATGAAGGGCATGTCCTGGAGCGAAAGCCTCGTCGGGCTTTCGGGGCTCGACTTCGCCGCCCTCCCCGAGATCGTAAAGCCGACCGACCCGGCCGGCAAAGTGACGGCGCAGGCGGCGAGGGACCTCGGAATAGCCGAGGGAACCCCCGTCGTGTGCGGCACGAGCGACTCCGCCGTGGAGGACTACGGCGCGGGCGCGATAGAGCCCGGCGACTGCATTTTGAAGCTCGCAACCGCCGGCAACGTCAACGTCATGACCGCCGATCCGCACCCGTTTAAGACGACCCTCACCTATTCGCACGTGATAGAGGGAATGTGGTACACGGTGTCGGCGACCAATGCGGCGGCCCTCTGCCAGCGGTGGTTCCGCGACGCCTTCTGCGATTCGGAGAAGTCAGTCGCAGCCTCTACGGGCGGGAGGGCTTTTGCGATCATGGACGCCCTCGCCGAAAAGTCTCCCGTCGGCGCCAACGGCGTCATGTTCCACCCGTATTTGCAGGGCGAGCGATCCCCCTACTGGGATCCCGACCTGCGCGCGAGCTTCACGGGAATATCCATTTCCTCGACGCGCGGAGACTTCATGCGCGCGCTTCTGGAGGGGGTTGCGTTCTCGCTGAAAGACTGCTACGGGGCGATAGAGGAGATGGGGCTTGGGGTAAAGCGCATATTCCTCATCGGCGGCGGCGCGAAGAGCCCCCTGTGGAGCTCGATAGTTTCGGACGTGTTCAACATGTCCGTGGCGGTTCCGATCCCCGGCGACGCCTCCTACGGAACGGCGCTTTTGGCGGGCGTTGGCGCGGGCGCGTTTGAAAGCCCCGCGGACGCCGTGAAAAAGTGCCTGAAAATCGGCAGGTTCGTGGAGCCCGGCCCTTCGTCGGCCGCTCGCTACGCGGAGCTGTTTGAAAAATACAAGGCGGCGCACGACGCGCTCGCGCCCGTCTACAAAATGAAATGATTTCCAAAACCAAACAGTAAGGAGAAATAAAATGTTTGTCTCAAAAGGCAACTACATGTTTGAAATGGTCCGCACGGAGCTCGAAGACGCCGTGGGGGCAGAATACGTGAACACCGGGGATTCCGACAAGTTCGGACATTCCATAGACTACTATTGGATTCCCGAAATGTGGCACGACCGCGGCAGGGAGACCAAAAAGCCCGATTTCGTCGTCCACCCCGGAAGCGCCGAGGAAGTGGCGCAGGTGATTAAGATCGCCAACCAGTACAAGATTCCCGTCGTCACGTGGGGCGGCGGATCCGGCTCGCAGGGCGGGGCGCTGCCCGTGTTCGGCGGCATAGTGCTCGACACCAAGCGCATGAACAGGGTGATCAAAATCGACGAGCAGTCGCTGACCGTCACCGCGGAAACCGGCATCATCGCCCGCCACCTCGAATGGGCGGTCAACAGGAGCGGCTATTCCACCATGCACCTGCCCGCCTCCATCGCCTGCGCGACCATCGGCGGATTCCTCGCCCACCGCGGCACCGGCGTGCTCTCCACCAAGTGGGGCAAAATAGAGGACATGGTCATGAGTCTTGAAGTCGTCACCCCCACGGGCGAAATCATCAACACCCTTCCGATTCCGCGCCACGCGTCGGGCCCCGACCTCACGATGATGTTCCTCGGCAGCGAGGGCACGCTGGGCGTCATCACGAAAGTGACGCTTAAAATCCACCCGATTCCGGAGGCGCGCAAATTCCGCGCGTACCTCTTCAAGGACTTCCACACCGCCATGAGCGCGGGCGCCGACCTCATGCGCAGCCGCCTGCGCCCGTGCGCCGTGCGCCTATACGACGAAACCGAGACGCGCACGCACGTCCAAAAGGTCTTCGGCATAGACATCGACTCCGGCGCGTACCTCGTGTTCGGTTTCGACGGCAGGGAGAAGATCGTCGACCTCGAGATGGAATACGCGCGCGAAATCATGGAGAAAAAGTACAAGGGGCGCGACCTCGGCAGCAAGGGCGGCGACCTGTGGTGGAACAACAAGTACAAGTTTTTCTACCCCGGCTACATGTTCCATATTCCGCAGGCGTTCGGCACGCTCGACACCGTGGCGGACTTCTCGCACATAGAAAACGTCTACTGGGCGATGAAGAAGGCCGTCAACAAGAACTTCCCGCAGGCGCGCTTCATCGGCCACTTCTCGCACTGGTACGAATGGGGCTGCATGCTCTACGCGCGCTTCATATTCGAGGGCAAGGACGTTCCGCAGGACGCCGACGAGGCCGCGGCCCTCTACAACAGGGTCTGGGACGTCGCCATACGCGAGGCCATCGCAAACGGCGGCGTGATCAACGAGCACCACGGCGTGGGCCTCAAGCTCGGCCGCTATATGAAGGACTTGTACAAAAACAGCTTCTACGTCCTTCAGGACCTCAAGAAGGTTCTCGACCCCAACAATATCATGAATCCCGGCAAAATGGGCCTGTAAAGGAGATTTGCAATGAATATAGACAGTTTTCAGGAAGACATCAAAAAGTGCCGCTTCTGCTTCATGTGCCGCCACCTCTCCGGCGTCGGCAATGTGACCTTCCGCGAAGCCGACACCCCGAGAATCCGCACGGCGATGGTCTACGGCGTCCAGCTCGACAACTCGAAGCTCGCCAACGCCGATTTCATCGACACGGTTTATTCGTCCGACCTGTCGGCGGCGTGCCGCTACCACTGCGTCAATCACTTTGACGAAAACGGAATAATGCTCGCCGCCCGCCGCGACATAGTCGAAAGCGGCCTGGTTCCCGACGACGTCAACGCGATTGCGAAAAAACTTGTTGCGGAAAACCCCGCCCCGAAGATTTCCGGCGCCGGCGATGTCCTCTACTATATTGACGCCGACACCGCCGCGGTCGCTTCGGAAGCCAGGGCTTTCGACAAAATTGCGAAAAAAGCCGGCATAAAGTACCGCGCGGCAAAGGGCGGGAATACGGGCAAGGCGCTCTACGTGCTCGGATTCGCGGAGGCCGCGAAGCTCTCCGCCGAGGCGTTCGCGGAGGCCGTAAACAAGTCGGGCGTCAAGACGGTTGTCGTCTCCAGCCCCGCCGCGTACGACGCGCTCGCCAACGACTTCAAGTCGTGGGGAATAAAGCTCTCCGCCAAGGTCGTCCACGCGAGCGAGTTCATAGCCTCCCTCAGGCTCAAATTCTCAAAAAAGCCGGGCAGGCTCTGCTACCTCGAAAGCGACTTCCTCAAAAACTACAACGGCAACCTCAAATTCCCGAGAATGTTGCTCGGCCAGCTCAAGGCCGAGAGCGCGGAGGGGTTTGCCACCGATCTGACGGCGGAAAAGACGCCGTTCATGTTCGGCACCAACAACGAGGAGTCCTACACCTGCGGCGAGGGCGCCGTCGTGTTCGCGCAGCTCAGGCCTGAAATCGCCAAAAAGATGGCCAAGTATGTCGAGGCGCGCGCCGACAGGGACTGCCGCATAGCTGTGGCGTCTCCCTACACAAAGGCGCAGCTGGACAAAAACACCAAGCTCAAGGTCTCGACCCTCACGGAAATCGCGGCGGAATGCCTCTGAGAAAAGGCCTGACGAGATGCCTCTTGTAACATTGAAGGAAATACTCCCCGAAGCGCGCCGCCAAAAGCGCGCGGTCGGGGCGTTTAACGTTGCCAACGTCGAGGCCGCAATGGGGGTAATCCGGGCGGCGGAGGGCGAAAAGCTCCCCGCGATAGTCCAGATTTTCCAGCGCCTCTTCCTGACGGAGAAGGGCTCGGATCTCGCCGGCGCGGTTTTGCGCATGGCGCACAGGTGCAGTCAGCCGATAGTCGTCCACCTCGACCACGGGGGATCTCCGGAAATAGTGAGGAAGGCGCTTGCCGCCGGGGCGACCTCGGTCATGTTCGACGGTTCGACGCTCCCGTTTGAGAAGAACGCGGAGCTCACCAAATACGCCGCCGACTACGCGCACACCCTGGGCGCGAGCTGCGAGGGCGAGATCGGGCATGTGGCTATGGGCGACGAGAACGCCATAACCACGGTGGAGGAGGCCGTCGCCTTCCACAAGGCCACCGGCGTAGACGCCCTCGCCGTCTCGATAGGCACGGTTCACGGCTTCTACAAGGCCGAGCCCAAAATCGAGGCGGAGCGTTGCGCCGAAATCGCCGAGGCTCTCCCGGGCGTTCCGCTCGTGTTGCACGGCGGCACGGGCACTCCGCCCGCCGATCTTCGGAAAGTCGTCGAAAACGGCGTATCCAAGATAAACATAGCGACCGAATTTATGGACACTTTCCTGAAATCGACGCGCAGGGAGCTTGACAGGCTCGGCGGCGGATTTGCGCCGATCGACAAGTTCATGGATCCCGTCATCGACGACTGCGCCGCGCACGCGGCGCGCCTTCTGAAATTCTTCGCGGGCAGGTAGCCCGCCGGAGGGGGGGCGCGGAAGGCTTCGGCGCTCCCCCCTTTTTTTATTTCCGTCCCCGCGCGGCGAAAGCCGGCATACAAAACAAAACGCAAGATTTTTTTACGCCATGAAATTGAGAAGACTTGAAAGCCACGAGGAAATGTACAAATGGATGCTGCTGGTGCTGCTGTGGGTCGCATACTTCATTCACCAGGGGTCGAGGCAGATATACCCCTCGATACTGCCGCAGATAAAGGAGTATTTCGGCGAGGGCAGTTCCGCAAAAATGGGCGCTGTGATGACGGCGTTCGCGTTTACGTACGGGGTCACCGTCCTCTTCTCCGGGCTGGCGAGCGACTTCCTCCGCCGGAAGTGGATGATAGTCTTCGGGGTTCTCACGTTCTGCACGGGCATATTCCTCTCGGGGTTTGTGGCGAGCATCGGCCTGATGATTTTCACCTACGGCGTATTGAACGGCTTGGGCCAGGGCTGTTATTACCCCCCGGCGTCGTCGCTTCTCGGGCAGCACTTTGAAAAGAACCGCTCCACAGCGTTTTCGATTCTCCAGACCGCGCAGTATCTGGGCATAATAGCGTGCAGCCTCTTCGCCGGATACATCGGAAACATTCCGAGCGTTGGCGGATTCGAGGGCTGGCGCATAGCGTTTTTCTCCGTCGGCGGCGCCGGCATACTCTGGGCTCTGGTGCTGGCGTTTCTGATGCGCTATTCGCGCGAGCTCATGGCGAAAAAGTCGCCCGGCGAGGAGGCGGCAACCCTCAAAGACGCCCTGCTTGTGATGGTCCGCAAGCCGTCGGCAATAATACTGGGGCTCGTCTTCGGCATGAACGTCTGCATAGACATAGGCTACAAGACCTGGATGCCCGACTTCCTCCAGGAGATTCACGGGCTGGAACCCGCCGCCGCCGCGTTCAATGCCGTGATATGGTCGTACATAGGGGCGTTTATCGGGATAATGATAGGCTGCCGGATAACCGACAGGCTCGCCGCGCGCGGCAGGAAGGTCGTGCGCTTCGAGACGACCTCCGTCGGGTTTTTGCTGACGGCCCCGTTCGCGGTTCTCATGGCGTTTTTGGGCAGCGACATTCTCTGCTATGTCTCGCTCTTCTTCTTCGGATTTTCGAGGGGCGTCTACGATTCGAGTCTCTTTGCCTCGCTCTTCGACGTCGTACAGCCCAAGTACAGGGCGACCGGCATGGGCATAATGCTCTGCTTCGGCTTCATAATAGGTTCCGTTTCCCCCACGGTTCTCGGCTGGATCCGCGACATGCTCAATCCCCAGTACGCCATCGCAAGCCTCGCGGTCTGCTGTCTCTCCGCCGTCGCGCTTCTCATGATAGCGAAGTTTTTCTTCTTTAACAAGGACTACGAACCGTAGGCCCTTGATTTGGCGAATGCTTTTGGCGCGGGGCTGCGTTGCTACGGAATAAGGCGCACCCTCGCGTACCACAAGTACGCTTCGGCCGCGCCTTTTCCTCGCGCCTTGCCCCGCATCCAAAATCATTGCGCCAAATCGGAAAAGCTAAGGTTTTCAGAACGAACTTCGGAAGCATTAACGAACCTCCCAAGAGAGGTTCGTTATATATTTGTATTCGGAAAGGGGATAGAAGTATTGGCGCAGCCAATCTTCGTAAGGGGCTTGCCCCTTCTATGGAAGCGGCACTGCCGCCCCCTTTTATGGCAGTGCGCCTCGCACCGGCACTGCCGCTCTCGTACTGGCAGTGCCGTCGGCGCCTTATGCCTTACTGTACGCGTTTTACGCTTATGCCTCGCGCCTGTTTTTCGTTGACAATTTGGAGTTTTGCTGAGATTATACAGGGTAGTTTTCTAACGTAAATTCTTAGTTATATTGCATATGAAAAGAAGGGGTTTTATTGGAAAGGCGGCTTTGGCCGCCGTTGCATCGTCGCTGCCGAAGTTTGGGTTTGCCTCCGTTAAGGGCGACGACCGCATAAAAGTTGGGCTCGTAGGATGCGGGGGCAGGGGGACGGGCGCCGTCTGCAACATGATCGCCGCGGATCCCAACGTGAAAATCGTCGCCGTTGCAGACCTATTTGCCGACAAGCACGAATGGACGGTGAATACTATTTCCGATTTCTGCAAAAAGCGTTTCGGCTCGAAGGCCTCCGAGGTCATGGATCCGGACAGGATAAAGAAGTTTGCGGGCTGGGACTGCATCGACCAGCTGCTGGCGGAAGACGTCGATTTGGTCGTCGAGGCGACTCCCCCGGTATTCCGCACCCCCCATTACGCCAAAATCGTCGCCGCAGGCAAGCACGCGTTTCTCGAAAAGCCCGCATGCATAGACGTATCGCAGGCGCGGGAGATGCTGGAGATTTCTGAAAAGGCCCGGCGTAAGGGGCTTAGCGTCGTCTGCGGAACCCAGCGCCGCTATAACGAGGGCTACCGCGACGTCGTCAGGCGCGTCCAGGACGGCGAAATCGGAGACATCGTCTCCGCCCAGTGTTTCTGGTACGGAGCCTACTATGTCGGCGAGTCGCTGCGCGACAATCTCGAAAAGCGGGGGCGCCTCGAGGGGCTGGAGCCGTTTGACGTCGAGTATCAGATCCGCAACTGGCCGTCGTTCATTTGGACTTCCGGCGACAACATCGTCGAGCAGCACGTCCACAACATAGACGTCGTTCTGTGGGCCCTCGGAGACGCGCGCATGCCCGAGGAAGTCCGCGGCCTCGGCGGCAGAAGCACCGACTTGCCGTCTCCGAAGTACGGCGACAGGTTCAGCAGTTTTGCCGTCGACTACGACATGGGCGGCGGCCTGCGGTTGGCGAGCTACTGCCAGCAGGATCCCAAATGTTCGGATTCCGTCGGGGAGCGCATTATCGGAACTAAGGGCGTCATGATAACCCAAAATTACGGAGGGGTGTGCAGAATGGTGGACCTCAAAGGCGGGGAGCTTTACACGCCGCCCGCAGACTGCCCTCAGGCCCTCGAAATGGAGCACAAATTCCTGCTCGACTCGGTGCGCTCGGGGAGGGTTGTAAACACGCTCGACACCCTCGTCAACTCGACGCTCGTGGCGGTGGCCGGCAGAATGAGCGCGTATTCCGGCAAAAAGTTCAAGTACGAGTGGATGCTTAAAAAATCCGGCGAGAGCCTCGTTCCAAAGAACGTTGATCTTTGCGCAAGCGCGCAGGATTTGCGCGTGAAAAATCCCGTGTCGGTTCCCGTTCCCGGAAAGTACCAGCTTTCGTAGCCTGCGCGCCCCGTCGGCCCGGTTGGCGTCTTAACCGGGATTGAAAGGGAATGCGGTAGCGCGGGCAGATGCGCGGCGTCCCCGTTTTTCCCCGCATATTCGGTCCGCCGCGTTTTCTCTGGACACCGCGGATTCGGGCGGCTAAGTTTCCGGGAAAAAACGGGCCTTGACCATGAAAAAGAGGAAAGATTTCTCCGCGCCCGCCCCCGGCGCTGCCGGGCGCGGATACGAGTGGGAAGTGTACAGCGACAACAATTTGCGCCTGTGGCCTGCCGGCAGCGAAGTCGTCTATTTTTCCCACAAGGATAGGGCCGCCGTGAGCCCGCCGTCGGCGTGGAAGCGGCTCGGAACCTCGTTTTCCATGCCCGCGCCCGCGCCGTTCGACCCGTGGAGGGCCTACGCGATTCCGCTCATAGGTTCGGCGAGGCATTCCAGAGGCTACTACCATTCGAGGATAAACGACTCCTTTTACGATTTTCTGCTGGTAAGCGGCGGTGTGCTGGTTGCCAAGTTCGGCGGGAAGAGCGTCGAGCTGCGGCGCGGCGAGGCGCTTGTCGTCCCTCCCGGAAAGCTCTGCGACAACTGTGTGAAAAATTCAGGCGCGCGCCTCTATTGGGCGCACATGGAGAAAATCCCGTATTGGGAGGAGCTGTTTGGGGAGGACGTGACTGTCAAAAGGCTCGCCGCCGCGGAGGAGATTTTCGCGCTGATGCATGCCTGCTGGCTTGAAGCCTATTCGGAGCGCAGGAGCGCGTCGATTCTCGCGCTTCTGGCGGAGGCCGCCGTATCCGCCCTGCGCCGCGAGTTCCGCCGCCCGTGCGCGGCGCGCCTTCCGGATTCGGAATTGGAGGCTCTCGCGGCCGAAATCCGGAAATTCCCGGGGCGCAGATGGAGCGTTTCGGAGCGTGCGCGCGCTTTGGGGGTTTCAGTTCGCGCGCTGAATGGGCGGTTTTTGAAGCTCTATTCGCGCAGCTTTCACAAATACGTTCTCGACCGCCGCATGGAGGCGGCGCTCCGGCATTTGAAGTCCGGCGGGCTTTCGTGCTCCCGGATTGCCGAAAAAGTCGGGTACGCGAATGCCCATTCGTTTTCCAAGGCGTTTTTCGCCTATTACGGAGCATACCCCGGCGGGGCGAGGGAGGAGCTCGCCGCGCCGTAGGCGCAGGAGGGTTTGCGGGTTTTTCCCGCGGTTTCGGACGGCCGCGCGGCGCGGATTCTCCCGCGCGCATTGTGTCCGTTTTTACGGTATGTCCAAAATGTATTTTGACTTGCGCGCGCCGATCCGTAGAATGCGTGCGGCGTCCGGGGGTTTGGCGCGGGGATTTTTCCGCCCGCAGGTTTGCCGGCCCGCCGCGCCGCACCGACAACCCGAAAAAATCCATGAAAAACAAAGCGTATATTTTCGCATTTTGCGCGCTTCTGGCCCTCGGCCCGGCGTCCGCGGAGGAGTCCGCGGTCAGGGCGTGGGAGGAGGGCGTCGAAATCCCGACCTATGTCCTCGGCGCCCCCGAGGCCGCCCCCATATTCGACTGCGACTGGTCATACCAGCGCGCACGCCGCAGCGTATATCCGTATCCGCTGAACGACAACATGACGCGCGAGCGCAAAAACGTCAAATATAAGGCGCTGTTTCTCGAGAACGAATACGTAAAGCTGTGCGTCCTTCCGGAAATAGGCGGAAGGCTGTTCTACGCGGTGGACAAGACCAACGGCTACGACATCTTCTACCACCAGGACGTCATAAAGCCCGCGAACGTCGGCATGACGGGCGCGTGGATTTCCGGAGGGGTGGAGTGGAACGTGTTCCACCACCACCGCGCGACCTCCCACAGCCCCGTGGACTATAAAATTGTCTCCAATCCGGACGGGAGCAAGACGATATGGGTCGGCGAAACCGAGCTGAGGCACCGCATGTCGTGGGCGGTAGGGGTCACGCTCTTCCCGAAAAAGTCCTGCATCAGGGTGGACGGCCGGCTCATAAACTCGACGCGAAACGCAAACTCCATACTCTTTTGGGCCAACGCCTCGACGCATTGCAACGACCGCTACCAAATAATCTTCCCGCAGAATACGGAGTTCGGAACCTTCCACTGCAAGTCGAGCTTCTGCCGCTGGCCGGTCACGCGCGAGCCATTCAACGGCACCGACGAATACAAAAACGGCATAGACGCGTCCTGGTGGAAAAACCACCCCGTAGGCAATTCCATATTCGCGTTCGGCCGCATGGAGAATTTCATCGGCGGATACGACCACGGGAAAGACGCCGGCACGCTCATGGTGGCGAACCGCCACATTTCGCCCGGCGGGAAATTCTGGCTCTGGGGGCCGAATTCGGGCTGGCCGACGAAAATCCTCACCGACGGGGCGGGGCACTATGTCGAGCTGATGATGGGGGCTTATTCCGACAACCAGCCCGACTACAGCTGGATATATCCGTGCGAGGCCAAAACTTTCACCCAGTACTATTACGGCATACGCAATATGGGCGGGGCGCGCCAGGCTTCGGAGCTCGCCGCCATGAACCTCTCTGTCGGCGGCGGAAAAATATCCATGGCCGTAAACGCCACGCAAAAGCTCGACGGGCTCGCGCTTTCGCTTTTCAACGGGGGCGAAAAAATATTTTCGCGCAGGATAAACGTCTCCCCCGAGTCTCCTTTTGCGGAGTCCATTGAGGCCGGCGCGGACGCGAAGGAGAGCGACTTTCGCATGGTTCTCTCGGATCCGTCGGGCAAAATCCTGCTCGACTACAAGGCGGTCGAAAAGGATCCGGACAAGCCGCTTCCGGAAATAGTGAAGCCGCCCCTGCCGCCGCGGGAGATGGAAAACGCCGAGGAGTGCTATTTCGTGGGGCTGCGCAACCTCCAGTTTCACAATCCTTTCGTCAGGCCGGAGGATTATTTTATGGAAGTCCTGCGGCGCGACCCGGGCGACACGCGCGCGAACACCCAAATGGGCGTTATATGGCGTCAGCGCGGGGATTTTGAGAGGGCTGAAAAACATCTGAGGGCGGCGATCGCGCGCCAGACCAGGGACTACACGCGCCCGAAGGATTGCGAGGCCGTCTACAACCTCGGGCTCGTCCTCTCCGACCTCGGCAGGGCGGACGAGGCCGAGGATATGTTCTACCGCGCGCTATGGAGCTACGCGTACAATTCGGCCGCCAACACCCAGCTGGCGCAGATTTACTCGGCGCGCGGAGACTTTGACTCCGCGCTCGAGCGGCTCGGCGAGGCGCTCGAGCACAACGCCCGCAACATTCCCGCCCTCAACCTGAAAACCGCCGTTCTCCGCGCCCGGGGCGACAAAAAGGCGGCCCTCGAAACCGCCGAAAAGACGCTCGCGTTCGACCCGGTGAACGCTTTCGCCGCGCGCGAAAAGGACATTCTCTCCGGCGGAGGGGACTTCAAAAGGCTGATGCGCGACGACCCGGAGTCGTACGTCGAGCTCGCCCTCGCGTACAAGAGGGGCGGGTTCGCCGCGGACGCCGCCGAACTTTTGGAGTACATAGACGCGAAGACCGGATACGCCACGGCCAAAATGTGGCTCGGGGAGCTGGCCGACGAAGCGGGCGGCAGGGCGCGCGCGGAAGAATATTTCAAGGGGGCTTTGGAGCGCCCGTTCGCAAACGTGTTCAGGCTCGAGACCGCGCGCGTCCTCGAAAAAATGGCCGGGCGCATTCAGGGAAACTGGAAAATCCATTACTATCTCGGCAACCTGTTTTACGACAAGATTCCCGAAAGGGCGGTCGCCGAGTGGGAGAAGTGCGCCGGGCTGAATCCGAATTTCGCAATGGTCTGGAGAAATCTCGGGTGGGCGAACTGGAAGCATTTCAGGGATTTCCCGAAGGCCGCCGAATATTACCGCAAGGCGATAGCGCTCGACCCGCAGCCGCTGTTCCTCGAGGAGGGCGACCAGGTTTTCGAGGCCGCCGGCGAGGGCGTCGGGGCGCGCTACGAGCTTCTGAAAAAGAACCATTCCGCGTGTGTAAAGCGCTACTATCCGCTCGCCTCGGAGGTCGTGACGGGCACGTATGTCGGGGACTACGACCGCGTGCTCGGGCTGCTGCGCGACTGCTATTTCCCGACGCGCGAGGGCGTGGCGAACTTCCACGACATTTACGTTGACGCCGTTTTGACGGCCGGCAGGGCGAAGGCCGAAAAGGGCGGGCATGCCGACGCGGCGCGCCTGATGGAAAAAGCCTTCGAGTACCCCGAAAACCACCAGGTGTTCCTGTACGACACCCGCACCCCGCGCGACGCGCAGATATACGCGATGATCGCCGGCGTATGGGAGGCGGCTGGGGACGCGGCGAAGGCGGAGGAAAACTACCGCAAGGCCGCGGAGGTGGATACAAAAAAGACCGACTACCGCTACTGGAAGGGGCTGGCGCTCTCGAAGCTCGGAAAGAAGGCGGAGGCCGAAGGGCTTTTCAAGGCGCTCGTAGCCGACGGCAAGGGCGGAATCGTCAAGAGCCACGTGAATTTCTACGGAGCGGAGGGCACCACCGGCGAAACCGTGGGGCAGATAAACGCCCGGGCGCATTACACCAGGGGCCTCGGCGAGCTCGGGCTCGGAATGGCGGACGCGGCTAAGGCGTCTTTCGCGGAGTCCGACAGGCTCGTTCCGAACAGGCTCTGGACGCGCGAAATGCTCGGCGCCTGCGGCAAATAGGCGGGCCCGCCCCGCGCGGCGGCCGCATTGGCAAAACGGGCCGGAGTTCAAAAACCCCGGCCCGTTTTTTTGCGAAACCCTTTTCCCGCCCTTACTGCGGAATTGCGACTTTCTGGCCTATCATCAGCCGGGAGGGGCGCAGATCCGGGTTTGCCCTTATGAGGGCGTCAACGGTAGTCTTGTACTTTACCGCGATTTTTGCGAAGGTGTCGCCGCTCTGGATTATGTGCACGCCGCCTTCCGAAGGGGCGGCCGCCTGGCTTTCGGGCTGCGATTGCGGGGCGGGAGCCTCCGCCCGCCTTGCCGCCGGGCGCTTGGCGAGCTCTTCTATCGCCTTGTTGATGTCGGCTATTGCGCTGCGGTTGTCTGAAATCATGGAGTTCAGCTGCCTCACGGCGGCGTTGGTCTGCTTGGCGAGGCTTTCCACGCGGCTGCCGTCGCCCGACTTCATGTCTTCGAGCTGCAGGGCGAGCGAATCTACCCTGTCCCCGAGCTTCTTTATGTCGAGCGAAAGGGCGGCGGCCTTTTCGATTTTGTCGTTTACGCTCGCGGAGACGTCGCCGGATTTCTTCATGGCGAATATTCCGAGCGCGAGCGCGACCACGCCTACGCCCAGTCCCAGCAGTCCCATCGCGGGCAGCAGGGCCTGCGACTTTTCGGTTTTTATGATTTCTTCTTCCATTTTAGCGCGTTTTAAAAATTTTTGTTTTTTTGAGGCCGTCCGATATTTCTTTCAAATTCCCGGACAATTTGGCATAATGTTTTTAAAATTTCAATAAGATTTACCTGCGTAAAAATCCCGTTTGCCATGGGCTGGTTCCAACTTCCCGAAAACGCCGCGCGAAAGTGCGCGGATTTCCTCGCCGGGCGCAGCGACGCCGCGGCGGCCGTCCGGGAGTGCCTGCGCCTCGCGCGCGGGGAGGCTTTGGAGGCGCACTTGCGCGGCGCGCCTGGCGCGGCCGTGTGCGCGGCGATAACCGCCTCGGTGGACGAGGCCGTAAAATTCCTCTGGAACAGGTTTCTCGAAAAGCGTCTGCGCAAGGACGGGCGCATAGGCGGCAAGGCGTGCATAGTCGCCCTCGGCGGCTACGGGCGTTCGGAGCTTTCGCCAAACAGCGACATCGACATACTTTTCCTCTACGGAGACGGGGTGGGCGACGGCATAAAGGAGCTGCTCGTCGACGGCGTGATGTACCCGCTGTGGGACACCGGCGTGAAGCTCGGGCACTCGAGCGCCACGGAGAGCGAGATCCTCGCCATGGCCTCCGGAGACGCGCTTCTGAAAAACTCCCTGCTCGACGCGCGCCCCGTCTGCGGCGGCTCCGCGCTCTACTCGCGCTTCCGGCGCGCGTTCGACGCCGCGTGCCAGCTCACCAAAAAGGAGCATTTCGACACTCTCATGCGCCTGAAGCGCGACCGCCACGCCGCCTTCAACTGGACCCCCTACATACAGGAGCCCAACATTAAAAACGGAATCGGCGGCCTGCGCGACTTCCAGACCATGCGCTGGAAGGCCCTGCTGAATTTCGGATCCCCGAAAATAGAGGCGCTCATGCGCAAGGGGCTGCTGTCCGCGTCCGAGTACCGGGCCTTGCGCCGAGCGTTCGGCTTCCTCCTGAAAGTGCGCAACGACCTCCACTTCCAGACGAACCGGCCGACGGACGTCCTCGACCTCGAAAAGCAGCCGTCGGTCGCGGAGCGGCTCGGCTTTCCCGGGGCGACGGAGGAGGAGCGCGTGGAGGCCCTCATGCGCGAGGTCTACAAGTCGTTCCGCGCGGTGGACACGCTCGCCAAGACGGCCAGAAAGCGCATGGGAGTGCGCCTGCCGAAGGACGTGATCGCCACCATGCGCCAGCTGGGCTCGCGCGTGCCCCGCAACAGAAAGTACGAAATCGACGGGTTTTGCGCGTACCGCGGCGAAATCAGCGCGGTGCGCAGGGGCGTTTTCAGGCGCAAACCCGCGCGCATTCTGCGCCTCTTCCAGTACTGCCAGGCCTACGGGTGCGCCCCGAGCGACACCCTCGAAGTCGAGCTCAAGGACGCCCGCGAGCTCATCGACGACGCCTACCGCGCGGATCCCGAAAACAGGAGGCGGTTTCTCTCCATACTCCAGTTCAGGGGCGGCGTGTTTCCCGCGCTCGAAGTCATGCACTACTGGGGCGTCCTCGGGCGGTTCATTCCGGAGTTCATGGACATCACCTGCATGGTGCAGCGCGAGTTCTACCACCGCTACACCGCCGACATGCACACGCTCAACTGCATCGCCCACCTCGACAGAATCTTTTGCGCGCGCAAGTCCGACGGCCTGTACTGGCACTACCACAAAGTTCTCACGGGAATGCGCAACCCGCTGCTCGCGTACCTGATTCTCTTTCTGCACGACATCGGCAAGGGCGACGGAATACGCGGCCACGCGGAGGTCGGCGCGGAGATAGCCGGGAGGGTTCTGCGGAGGCTCGGGGTTCCGGACGAGGACGCCGACACCGCCGTTCTGATCGTAAAGAACCATCTTGAGATGGCGCGCTTCTGGCAGTCGCACGACATCGAGGACGAGGCTGAAATTGCGAAGTTCGCGGCCATCGCGGGCGACGAGGAAACCCTGAAACTGCTTTACATAACCACCTTTTGCGACGCCAGCGGTACCGCCGAGGGCTTTTGGAACTCCTACAAGCAGGGCCTGCACGAGAGCCTGTACCGCGAGACCCTCTCGTACATACGCAAGGGCGCGGGCGCCGAAAGCACGTTCGCAAAAAAGCGCCTGAAAGCGCTCGCCGAGCTGAGCGCGCTGCCCGAGTTCGAGGGGCGGCGCGAGCTTGTCGAAGAGCACATGCTGTGCATGCCCCCGAGCTATTTTTCCTTCCACAACCAAAGCGACGTCTCGATGCACATAAGGCTGGTTGCGGCGCTTAAAAGGCGCAAAAACCGGGATTCCCCCGTGTTTGAATGGATAGACGACCCGAACCGCAGCATAACGCGCCTCTGCGCGGTCTCAAACGACAGGGCGGGAATGTTTTCGGTTCTCGCGGGGGTGCTGAGCATATCGGGGTTCGACATACTCGGCTCCAAAGTCCTGACGCGCGCCGACGGGATTACCATAAACACCTTTTACCTGACGGGGCTCTCGGGGGGCGTATCGAACAACATGCGCATACGCGAGCTTTTTTCGCGCCGCGTCGCCTCGGCGCTCGCCGACAACCGCGCGCTCGACGCGGAGGTGGACGAGATGTTTTACAACTCGCGGCGGCGCAGGGGCGAATCGGTTCTGTCGGACGTTTTCCTGCGCCGCGAGAGCGGCAAGACGGTTCTCGAGGTGCGCGGGCGCGACAGGGCGGGGCTGCTGTACAAAATCGCCGGAACCGTGCGCGACTGCGGCTACGACATCGTGTTTGCGCGGATCAATACTGAGGCCGGTTGGGCGCGCGACACCTTCCACATTTGCGCGCATCCGCTGGCGGAGACGCGGGCGGAGCTTGTCGAGAGCCTGAAATGCCTGTATTAGGGGCGCGCGCCGCCCAAGCCCCGTTTCGCCCGGCCGGGCGTCATTTTGCGGGGCTGCCGGAGCGGCCCGGCGCGGGGTTGGCCCGCCGAAAGGCCGCGCCGGTCATTCGCCTTCGGGGGCGAATTTTTTCGCCATGTTTTCCGCGTAGGGGGAGCCCGTGAGCAGGTATTTGCCCATAAAGGCTTCGAGCGGCGTCCTGCTGTCTGTGAACACCGCGATTTTAAATTCACCCCCGTCCCTTAGCAGGTACGCGAAATCCGGGCGCGGGGTTTCCCCGTCTTTGGTGCGCAGAAATATCATCGCCCATACCGGGTCGGCGTCCATGGCTTTGAGGTATTTTTTGCCCCACGAAAAATAGTCGCCCAGAGCCTTTCTGCGCTCCTGCCGGCTCATGGAGCCGAACTGCGCCTCGAAGGCCGCCCTGGTGCGGGGCGTCAGAAACTTCCCGTACTCGTCGATTTTCCACGAATAGAATACGTTTTGCGCCGCGCGGTAGAATTTTGACGCCTCCTGCGAATCCACGTCCGGCAGCTCTTCGAGCGACACGAGCGGGCCATTGGCGAAGTTCAAAAACGGCAGGGATTTTTCCCCGAGCTCCCGGAGGATTTGCGCGTCGGATTCCGTGAGCGGCCTGACGGTTTCGCGGCACGCCGCGCGCGATTTCGCCGCCGCGTCCGCCATGAGCTGCAGGAGGGGGTCGCTGAACGACGGCAGCCATTCGTACTTCCCGGATTTCTTTTTAAACACCATGAAATTGATGTTGGGGCGGCCTTTCGGCGGCGGCGCGGAGGCGGCGGGAAAGACCGCGAAATATTTGCCGATTTTCGCCGAGGCGAGGAATTTTGACGCGTCCGGGCGCGCGATTTTTTTGTATGCGGCGGCGCGGCGGGCGTCGGGGGCGGAGAGCCCGAGGCTTTTCGGGTCGGACGACAGGGCGGTTTTGGCGGCTTCATAGAGCCCGGCCTCGTCCTCCGGAATTTCGGCCAAAACCGAGGCCTTCGATTCCAGCGGCGCGGAGTCCGCGGACGGGAAGGAGACGGGGTACGCGCGCAGGCCCGCGGTTTCGGAGGCGCAGAGGGCGGCGGAAAGCGATATTGCGGCGGCCGCCGCGGGAAGGAATTTGAGCTTTTTCATAAATTCAGTGGTGGTATCCGGTGTTGGCGGAGATGGTCTTGGCGCGGTAAATCTGTTCGAGCAGCACCGCCCGCGCGAATTCGTGGGTGAAGGTCATCGGCGACATCGACATCACCACGTCCGCCCTCGCGCGCACCCTGTCGGAAAGGCCGTAGGGGCCCCCGATTGCGAACGCGCTGCCGCCGCGCTGCAAATCCGCCTCCAGCGCGCGGGAAAATTCGCGCGAGCCCATGAGAACCCCCTCCTCGCTCATGGCGTAGACCCTCCCCCTGAAGTTGGCGAGCTTCCCGAGCATTGCGTCGGCCTCCGCCTCGGCTCCGGCGTCCCTGATTTCGTCCACCTCGACGCCGCCGTAGCGCGAGAGCCTTCTGGCGTATTCGGCGCAGAGCGATTTGAGTTCGGCGCATCTCATTTTGCCGACCGCTATTATTTTGGTGGCCATCGTATTCCGGTTCCCCGGGGGCGCGGGGTTTTATCCCCTCCAATAAGCGCGCTCCGCCCCGCGCGGTCAAGCATTATCGCGGGTTTCGGGGACATTTTGTCTTGCCGCCGCGGGCGGAACGGGTGTAGAGTGCGGCGAGTTTTTTCAAGAGATGGACCCCCTATACGAAAACATAATACGCCCCGCGCTTTTCACGCAGGATCCCGAGACGATGCACGAGCTCGCCCTAAAAGCCATGACGGTTGTCGGGGCGGTCCCTCCGCTCAGGGCTGCAATGGAGTATTTCAACCTCATCAAAACGCCGAAGCCGGTGAAGGTTTTCGGCCTTGAATTTCCCAACAGGGTGGGGCTGGCCGCCGGGTTCGACAAGGACGCGTACGCGTGGAGGGGGGCCGCGGCGCTGGGGTTCGGGCACGTGGAGATAGGCACGGTTTCCATGTTAAAGCAGGCCGGCAACCCGCGCCCGAGAATGTTCAGATACCCGTCCAGCGAGGCCGTCGTAAACGGATGCGGATTCCCAAATGACGGCGCGGAGCAGATCTCGGCGAGGCTCTCCAAAATCCTTGGCAAGCGCCGGGACATGACGAAAAAGTGCCCGCTGGGAATAAACATAGGCAAGTCCAAGATAACGCCCCTTGAGGAGGCCGCCTCCGACTACCTTTTCAGTTTCAGCGCCCTCGCGGACTTCGCCGACTTCTTCACGATAAACGTCAGCAGCCCCAACACGCCCGAGCTGCGCAGGCTGCAGGGCAGGGACTTCCTCCCGAACCTTCTGGGGGCGATATCCAGGGCGAACGAGGACAGGGCCAAAAAGCTCGGGGTCGCGCGCATTCCGATAATACTGAAAATCGCCCCCGACTTGTCTTTCGAGGACATCGACGCCATACTCTCCATCCTCGGCGAGCTCGGGCTCGACGGCATATGCGCCACCAACACCACGGTGTCAAGGCCTTCCGAACACCCGGAGTATGAAAAGACGGGCGGGCTGAGCGGCAAGCCGCTTTTTGAAAAGTCGCTTGAAATCGTGAGGTACATCTCAAAGGCGACCGACGGGAAGCTGCCGATCATCGGCGTGGGCGGAATCACCGACGAGCGGCGCGCGGGCGAGATGATGAACGCCGGCGCGAGCCTCGTGCAGGTGTATTCGGGCATGATTTACCGCGGGCCGTTCTTCGCGCGCTCAATCGCAAACTCCCTGATCTGGCGCGACTCCGACTGGGTGTAGCGCCCCCGAGAAAATTGTTGACCGCGCCCCGCCGGGCCCTAACCTTTAACCCTCTTTTTATCGCAAGGGCGTTCCGCGCGGCTTACGGCGGGGCGAAAGTTTGAAACAGGCAAAACACAAAACGCAATGGCATCACCAACCGACATCAGAAAAGGCAGAGTTATAATGTACAACGGCGTCCCGCACGCCGTGATGAGCATGCTTCACCGCACCCAGGGCAGGCAGGCGGGCTTCGTCCAGACGGTTCTCAGGAACCTGTCAAACAACTCCTCTACGGCGGTAAAGTTCCGCTCCACCGACTCGGTGGAATTCTGCCACACCACGAACAAGCCGTTTGAATTTTCGTATGCGGACGGCGACCACTTCCATTTCATA
>DBGCYC010000024.1:0-12157 GCA_048390825.1 Candidatus Merdousia sp. | reverse complement strand
ATCCAAATTTGGAGCCGTAGCTTGCGGAAGAACAAAATGCCTGTCATACGGTTTACACCGACAACACGGGCGGCGGCGCGGGCAGTACTGCCCGTGAGGAAGAGGTCTAATAACCGTTTCTGCTTAGATAACGGCAATCGGCAATAAGGAACAATATTCATGCGGACATCTTGCCAGATAGTCCGCAAAAAGTCAAAAAACACCTTGACAATCCGACAATCTTACTTTTTTTGTATGACCTATACTGCTTAGGTATCTGCTTTTTTACGTCTTTTACATCTAAGCCAGTGCTTCAAACCTTTTTGCGCGGCACATTCCCGGCCAGCCGCGCGGCGGGGAAAAATACATTCCCGCCCGCGCCGCGAATATCCTTATTTGACCACAGAATGCAAAATCATAGGCATTCCGCCGTATATGCCCGCGGGTATCGGGCCCTGCGTCCAAGTCCCCTTTCGCCCGCTCCCGGCTTCGGGATAGTGGAACCACATGGCGTTGCCCCACGTTATGCGCTTTTCGGGCGGAAGCGTGGCGTCGTACAGGCATCTGTTGGCCCAGACGTTGCCGACTTCGGCCTCGATCTTGTTCCTTCCGGGCTTGACGAGCTTCGTGATGTCGAGCCTGTACGGGCTCTTCCAGACGCTTCCGGCGGGCTTCCCGTTCACCCGGACACGCGCCACGTCCCCGACGTTCGCAAAATCTATGTACGCCTTCCTGCCGGGGCCGAGCTTTTCGGGCGCGATATCCGCGCGCATAGAATATTTGGCAACCCCCGAATAATGCCTTATGCGCGGATCGGGGTTTTCCGTCCAGGACTCGGCCGCTTTGAACGTCGCGCGCCCGGGCCCGCCGAGCTTTTCGTCGAACTCGACCCCGTAGGGCGGCCTGATTTCCGTGGGCTCCGGCACGTCGTCTGCGGAAATCTCAAGCTTCGACCCGTCCGCGAGTTCGGCTTCGATTTTGCCGTTTTTGAAAAATTCCGCCCTGATTTTGCCGTCTTCCGAGACGAACGGCACGGGCTCGGCGTCGGGCGCAGTCCTCTTCCCGAGCGCGGCCCCCTCGGCGTCGGAAGCGGCCTCGGCGTCGCCGAACGGCCTGCCGGATACGAAAACGGGTCCCACGTACCCCGAGAATCCGCCCCCCGCCGACGACGACGGGTGGGGCGTGCGCGGGGACTTCAGCCCCGACTTGGCGAATTTGCCGTTCAGGTAGAGGTTCGGGACGCCGTCGCGGTAGACGACCGCAACGCGCGTGTTGTCCGCAACCGGCGCGCCGTGCACGAGGACGGCGTTCCTGTAATTGGCCCCGTGCTCGATTACCGCCACTCCGTTTTTGCCGACGAGCGCGCCCACTCCGGTGTGCCCGTCGCCGAGGGAGAGGTGCATTCCCTGCGCGGGAACGGCGTCTACGTCCCTCCCGGGGGCCATTATGCCTGCGTTGTTCTCTTTCAGCCCGGGCAGCTCCGCTTTCGGAGAGACGGTAAACGCCATCGAAAAACTGTTCGCCGCGGCCGATCCCGCGGAGTCGGAAACTTCGGGGAAGCGCGGCGCCCCGTCCACCGAATAGCCCTTTAAGCGCGGATTCTTTTTGGAGTTTTCAAAAACCACAAACACGTTGGAATGCGCCGGAAGGGTCAGCGGGACGGACGTGTAGCCGTCCGCCTCGGAGACCGCCGCGGGCGAATACCTTTCGCCGGTTTCGGGATCCCAGACGCTCGCGTCCCTGCCGGACACGTCGAACGACGCGACTATCTTCTGCGGCTGCCCCGTCGCGTTCAGCACCCAGTACCACACCGTTCCGTCCCTGTGCAGCCTCTTTGTCCAGAGTATCCGCGAGCCCCACTCCTTCGAGGAGCGCTCGACCTTGCCGCCGGAGTCGCGGCATAAGAACGACGGCCTTATGCCCATCGCATCTGCGGCCTCCTTCGCGGAATAGTTTGCGTAGACAGTCCCCTTTCCGATCTTGCGGACGGACTTTTCGGGGCCCCCGAAAAGCTCCCTGTTGAGCGCCTTCCACTCGCGCTCCGCCCTTTTGCCTCCGACGAGGGTGTCGTACCTGCCGCCGTAAAAATATCCCGCAACCGACGCGCCGGCCTCGACGTACTCCTTCAGCTTTTTGAGCGTGTCCAGGCGCAGGAACCTGTCCCTGTTTATGGACATCAGGTCGTACTCCATGCGCCCGGGGCTGACGAGCTTGCCGTTTTCCACGCGCAGGTAGTTGCGGACGCCGTCGCCGTTTACCATGTCTATTTCCACGTTTTCGGGGGCCTCTATCGCGCCGTTTTCAACGGGCACCCTGTCGGAGACGAAATTGAGTATGCGCGAGCCCGCCTTGCCCTTCTGCGACATGTACTGTATGCGAGCAAGATAGTCGAAGAACGGTTTGGAGAGCCCGAACCACGGCATCTTGCGGTTTATGACAGACCCCCACGGCTCCATCTGCCAGCCCGGCACGCGCTCGTCGGGCTGGTGCGTGTATGAATGGAACACCATCACGTTGTAGCCCGAGAGCACAATGGTGTCGGAAGTCCCTTTGAGGGAGCTCGGGCAGTCCGTCCAGTTTCCGTCGGACTGCGAGAGCGACTCGCACGTGGTGAGCTCCTTGCCGTAGAAGTGCGCCACGCTCGGGACGTTGCACCATCTTCCCGGGCCATCCGTGGAAAACCCCGCGCCGTTAACGCCGTTTATGCGGCGCGAATTCTGCCATATCTCGTGCTGGGGTATGTCGGAGACCTTGAAGCCGTACATGGGGTCGCTCATGAACGCCTCAAAGGCGGGCTCGCTTTCATACAGCAATCCCGCGCCCCTTATGCGCTCGCCGAGCCTGCCGTAGAAGTTTTCCATCACGAGCTTTGAAGTCAGCGCGCGCAGGTCGGAGCCGAACGCCTCCGTCTGCCGTTTGCCGTCCACGCAGTCGCCGGCGAAAACCGGGGCGAATTTGAGCATGTCGTAGCCGTTTTCCTTTTTGAAAATCCCGTCGAGCCCCTCCGTCCAGCTCTGGTTTCCGCACTCCCAGGAGTCAGTTTCGACGTACTTGAACACCTTTCCCGCGTCGGGCCCGGCGGCCTCTATCATCTTTTTTATATAAGAGTCGAAATGCGCGTCGACGGCCTTCGGGCTCATCTTGTCTATCTCGAGGCCGCCTCCGCCGCTCGTGGCGGGGTGGACGCGCTTGCCGCTCGTCGTGTACCCGAGGCGCATGACATTCCACCGCCCGGCGGGGAAATTCCACTTGAAGTTTCCGTCGGCGTCGAGGGCGTTCTTGAAAACGCGCACGTCTTTGCGGTCTATCACCGCCTTCTCCGGAACCTCCAGGTCGTCGTAGGGCAGCGGCATGAACGTAGTGGAGCGGTGGGGGATTATGTTGACCTTGGCCAGCTGCGCCTGCACGAGCGGCATCTTCGACGGCACCCCGCCCTCCGGGACGAGCTCGAGCGCGCGGATTGCGAGCGAGTCCGCGCTGTCCTCCCAGTCGCGCGCGTTCTCCGTACGCACGATCCGCCAGAACTTCGCCTTTGTCGCGGGGAATTTGACGATGGCCTCGGCGGTTTTGAATTTTATGTCGGCGACTTTTCTGAAATTCTTGCCGTCGTCGGAAACCTCGAGGACAAGCGGCTTGGGCAGATTCCAGTGCCTTTTGACTTCGAGCGCCAGCATGCCGGCCCCGTAGGGCTCACTAAATTCGAGTACAAACCCGAAGGCTCCGAAATTCTTCTTGTCGGCCCTGACTTCAAAGGGCCTGCCGTTCCAGCCCTTTATCGGATCGAATGCGACCGTCTCGGGGGTTGCGGGGCGGACGCTTTCGAGGGAGGAGAGCATCGGCGCGGAATCGGGCCGCACATTCGGCCAGGCCACCACGGCGATGTCGTTGTAAAAGCCCATGTTCGCGTGCGGCTTCGGGAGTTTCAATTCGCGCGTGCCGCCGCCGTCGACCTTGGAAACCGTCCACGAGAGCGTTTTCATCGAATTTTCCGGCGTTATCCACGGCCCGCCCGCCTCGGACCATCCGTCGCAGTTGTGTATGCCTATGTCCACGCCGTACTCCCTCCCCTTTTGCACGGCGTATTTGAAAGTCTCGAACCACTCGGGAGAGTTGAAAACGAGCGGCCCGGGCGCGGTTTTGCTGCGCATGCGGTTGCTGCAGTTCGCGCCTATGTTGAATATTATGGCCGCCCCGTACCCGTTTTCGGACATGGCCTTCAAGTCGGCGTCTATGCCCTCCTTCGAGACGTTGCCCTCTATCCAGTGCCACCACGTCTGGGGGCGCGACTTGCCCGACGGGTTCAGAAAGTCCCCGTATTTCAGCGCGCTCGACGGGGCGTCGGGATTGTAGTTGGTATATTTGTAGAACTCGGCGTCGGAGGCGCCCGCAAACGCCGGCAAAGCGCCCGACGCGGCGAAGGCCGCAGCCGCGAATAGTCTCTTAATCATAAACGAATTTCCTCCGTGGCCCCCCGGAAATCGGGAAGCGTAAAATGTTTTTCGTACAAACCCTTAGCGCGCTTAAAAAACGATTGCAAGAACTTTCTAACAAATACAAACAAAATCCCAAATTTCTAAAAAATACCCCCTCAAAAGTCTTGACTGCAAATTCAGAATTTTAAAATAAAAATAAAAGGCCCAAGTGTCAAAGGGCCGGATTTTGAGCCGAAATTCGCAAAATCCCCGCCGCAAGTCGGGGAATTTTGGCGTTGCCCTCAAAATGCGCGAAGAAAACAATGCCGGGCGCCCGCGCGGGCCGACATTTTAACACACAAAAACAACGAGCAATGAAAAACGAAGAAAATCTGTTCGCAGAATTCAAACCGTCTACTTACGAAGAGTGGAAAGAGGAGTCGGTAAAGCTCCTCAAAGGGGCCCCCTTCGACAAGAAGATGTACTCAAAGACGCCCGAGGGGATAGTCTTAAAGCCCATATATAATAAAGAGGACATAGACTTTGAGGTCTCCCTGCCCGGATATGACGGCTACGTCAGGGGCGTTTCCCCCGATGGCAACAAGGGCGCCCCGTGGAAAATCGACCAGCAGATTTACGCCTCCACCCCGGCAGAGTTCAACAGGCTGGCGCTCGAGGCTCTCAACAAGGGTCAGACCGCCCTCGAAATCCGCCTCGACTGCCCGAGCTCCCGCGGCGTGGACGCGGACGAATCAGAAGCCGGAAGGGTCGGCTGCGGCGGCCTTTCGGTATCCACAAAAAAGGACTTTGACGAGGCCCTGAAAGGAATCGAAACCGGCTGCGTGGAAATCAACATATCCACCGCCTCGCGCGCTGCGGGAATCGCCGCGCTCCTCTACGCCTCCCAGAAGGGCAAAAAGCTCTCCGGCGGCATAAGGTTCGACCCGATAGGGACCCTCGCGGCCCGAGGAAAGCTCGGCCGCAGCCTCGGGTGCGCGTTCGACGAAATGTTCGCCCTCGCCTCCTACAACGCCAAAAACATGCCGGGCTTCGGCGCGATCGGCGTGGACGCAATGCCCTACTCTTCGGCCGGCGCGAGCGCGGTCGAGGAGCTCGGCGCCGCTATGGCGACCGCCGCGGCCTATCTGCGCGAAATGCTCGCGCGCGGCATGGCGACAGACGAGGCCGCCCCCCTCGTGAGGTTCAGGCTCAGCCTCGACTCCAACTTCTTCATGACGGTCGCAAAGCTCAGGGCCGCGCGCGTCCTGTGGGCGAAGATCGTCGAGGCCTTCGGGGGCTCCGAGGACTCCCGCAAGATCCGCGTAAACGCCAGAACCTCCGTCTACAACAAGACGGTCTACGACCCGTACGTGAACATGCTGCGCACGGCGACCGAGGCGTTCTCGGGCGTTATCGGCGGCTGCGACTCCATGACGGTCTCCCCCTTCGACGAAATCATGCGCAAGCCCGACGAATTCTCCTCGAGAATCGCGCGCAACCAGCAGATAATCCTTCAGGAGGAGTGCAACCTCACCGACGTCATCGACCCCGCGGGCGGCTCGTACTTCGTGGAAACGCTCACCAAAGAGCTCGCCGCAAAGGCGTGGGAGTTCTTCGTGAAAATCGAGGCCGCCGGCGGAATCGCAAAGGCGCTCGAATCCGGAATGGTGCAGGACGCCATAGCCGCCACCGCCGCAGGCAAAAAGAAGCTCCTCGACACGCGCCGAAGCTCGGTCGTGGGCACCAACAATTACGCCAACCTCGGCGAAAAGCTCCTCGAAAAGCCCGCGTGCGAATGCGAAAAGACGTTCAGGGAGCGCTCCGCCGAAGTGTCCGCCGCCAAATCCGGCGCGAAAGTCGACATCGGCCCGGCCAAAGGCGCGGAGGCCTTTGAAAAGCTCGTAGAGGCCGCGGGCGAAGGCGCGGGGCTCTCCGCGCTCTCCAAGGCCGTTTGCGGCTGCGGGGGCGCGGAAACTTCCGTAAAGCCCCTCGAAATCCGCAGGGCCGTCGAGCACTTTGAAGCCCTGCGCAAAGCGAGCGCCGACTTCAAGGAAAAGACGGGCGCCGGCCCAGAGATCTTCCTCGCCACAATGGGCCCGCTCGTCCAGCACAAGATAAGGGCGGACTTCATACGCGGCTTCTTCCAGGTCGGCGGGTTTGACGTCATCTACCCCAACGGATTCCAGACGCCCGAGGACGCCGCGAAGGCGTTCGCCGAAAGCGGCGCCAAATACGCCGTAATCTGCTCCACAGACGACACGTACCCGGAGCTCGTCCCGCCGACGGCGAAAGCCTTGAAGGCGGCGAAGGCCGGTTCGGTCGTCCTGCTCGCCGGCATACCCAATCCGGACTTTGAACAGTCCTACAAGGACGCCGGGCTCGACGGCAGCATAAGCATAAAGAGCAACAACTACGAGACGCTCAAGTCGATGCTCGAAACCCTCGGCGTACTCAAATAAAGGGAAGAGAAAGGAATTCTTAAAATGGCAAATCCCGACTTTACTAAAATGGCGTTTGAAACGCCGAAACCCAAACAGACCCTCGAACAGTGGAAGGCCGACGTCGAAAAGAAGACGGGCCGCAAGTTCGACGAGCTGATCTCCGACACCATGGAGCAGATCCCCGTGAAGCCGCTCTACACGGCGGCCGATTGCGAGGGCATGCGGCACCTCGGCTTCACCGCGGGCATCGCGCCGTACCTGCGCGGGCCGTACGCGACGATGTACGTCGTGCGCCCGTGGACGGTGCGCCAGTACGCTGGCTTCTCCACCGCGGAAGAATCCAACGCATTCTACCGCCGCAACCTCGCGGCCGGCCAGAAGGGGCTCTCGATAGCCTTCGACCTCGCCACCCACAGGGGCTACGACTCCGACCACCCGCGCGTGGTCGGCGACGTCGGCAAGGCGGGGGTCGCGGTGGACTCCATAATGGACATGGAAGTGCTCTTCGACAAAATCCCGCTCTCGCAGGTGTCGGTCTCGATGACAATGAACGGCGCGGTACTTCCGATTCTGGCGTTCTACATCGTCGCCGGCCTCGAGCAGGGCGCAAAGCTCGAGCAGCTCACGGGCACCATACAGAACGACATTCTCAAGGAGTTCATGGTGCGCAACACCTACATCTATCCGCCCGAACCCTCGATGCGCATAATCGGCGACATCTTCGCGTACACCTCGAAGAACATGCCGAAGTTCAACAGCATCTCAATCTCCGGCTATCACATGCAGGAGGCGGGCGCCACCGCCGACCTCGAAATGGCCTACACGCTCGCCGACGGCCTCGAATACCTCAGGCGCGGCGAAAAGGCGGGGCTCAAGGTCGACCAGTTCGCGCCGAGGCTCAGCTTCTTCTGGGCGATAGGCAAAAACTACTTCATGGAGGTCGCAAAAATGCGCGCGGCCAGAATGCTGTGGGCGAAAATCGTCAGGGGCTTCAACCCCGAGAATCCCAAGAGCATGGCGCTGCGCACGCACTCGCAGACGAGCGGCTGGTCGCTCACCGAGCAGGATCCGTTCAACAACGTCACCCGCACGGTAATCGAGGCCATGGGGGCGGCGCTCGGCCACACCCAGAGCCTGCACACCAACGCGCTCGACGAGGCCATCGCCCTGCCCACCGACTTCTCCGCGAGAATCGCGCGCAACACGCAGCTCTATTTGCAGGACGAAACCGGCATCTGCCGCGTTATCGACCCGTGGGCGGGCTCGTACTACGTTGAGAGCCTGACCGACGCGCTCGTAAAGCGCGCGTGGGGGCACATACAGGAGGTCGAGTCGCACGGCGGCATGACCAAGGCGATCGAGGCCGGGCTGCCCAAGCTGCGCATCGAGGAGGCTTCCGCGAGGAGGCAGGCGCGCATCGACGGCGGTCGCGAAACCATCGTGGGGCTCACCAAGTACAGGCTCGACAAGGAGGCCCCGCTCGACATTCTCGACATCGACAACACCGCCGTGCGCGAGGCCCAGATCAGGAAGCTCGAAACGCTCCGCAAGAACAGGGACAACGCCGAAGTCCGCCGCATACTCGAATCCATCACCGAGTGCGCATCAAGCGGCAATGGCAACCTGCTCGAACTCAGCGTAGCGGCCGCCAAGGCCCGCGCGAGCCTCGGCGAAATCTCCGACGCCTGCGAAAAGGTGTTCGGCAGGTACAAGGCCGTAATCCGCTCGATTAGCGGCGTCTACGAAAAGGAGCTTATGAAGGACAAAAAGAACGCCGACATAGTTTCGGAAATATCCAGGCTGATAAAGACGTTCGAGGAAAAGGAGGGCCGCAAGCCCCGCATACTCATCGCCAAGATGGGGCAGGACGGGCACGACCGCGGCGCGAAAGTCGTCGCCACGGCCTACGCCGACCTCGGATTCGACGTCGACATGGGCCCGCTCTTCCAGACCCCGGAGGAAACCGCAAAGATGGCTGTCGAAAACGACGTTCACGTGGTGGCTATGAGCTCGCTGGCGGCCGGGCACAAGACCCTGCTTCCCGCGCTCGTGGCGGAGCTGAAAAAGCTCGGCCGCGAGGACATCATGGTCACCGTCGGCGGCGTCATTCCCGCGCAGGACTACAAATTCCTGCTCGACAACGGCGCGAGCGCCATCTTCGGGCCCGGCACGGTGATTCCCGAATCGGCGAAGAAGGTTCTCGAACTGCTTCTGGCGTAATCCGGCGCGCATGCCGCGGGGCGGCAAGGCCCGGCGGCTCCCCTCCGGCTTCGGAGGAATGCGGCGCAAAAATTTCGGCGGACGGGGTTTCCCCGCCCGCCTTTTTTTTCGCCGGATTTTCCATGCATCGCGCCAAAGGGTTTAATATAGCTGCCAAACGTTTGACCATTTTCAGTTTGATACCTTCCATGCAATGGGATAAAAAGGTTCCGCAAGGTGTTATCACAGACATCGCCGGGGCAAAAAAACCGCCCAAACGCCTGGCACAACGGTTCATGCCCGGGCCTTTCCGAGGGAAATCCGCCAAACCTGAAAATATGGACTAAACAGCGCAACTCCGCTCCGCGCCCGCAATAGTCCGTAATTTACCCAAATAGTCCGCTATTCAAACCATCTCCCACCAATTATCCAAACCGGCGACCCCCCCCCCTCAAAGCGCGCCGCTTTTTCGGCTTGTGTTGCGCGGCGATTTTTGGAGCATGTCCGTATGGAATACAAACCTCTTGTGAGCATGGTATTGGGAAGCGTCAGCGACTGGGACACAATGCGCCACTGCGCCGCGACCCTCGAGAAATTCGGCGTGCCCTACGAGCGCAATATCGCAAGCGCGCACAGGACGCCGGCAAAAGCCGTTGAAATCGCCTCCACTGCGCGCTCGCGCGGCGTCAGGGTCGTAATCGCCGCGGCGGGGGGCGCCGCGCACCTTGCGGGGGTTCTGGCGGCCCACACGCAGCTCCCCGTGATAGGCGTTCCGATGAAGGGCTGGGCGACGGACGGCATGGACTCGCTGCTCTCCACCGTGCAGATGCCGCGCGGAATACCGGTGCTTACGGTGGCCATAGGCAAAGCCGGCGCGGTGAACGCGGCAATCGCGGCCGTACAGATGCTCGCGCTCTCCGACGAATCCATCGCGGACAGGCTCGCGGACTTCCGCAAGGCGCAGACCGAAGAGGTGCTGGCCGCCCAATTTCCCGACTAAAATTCCCGGCCCCGGGACGGCTGAGCCGCCCGGTCCCGGCGCAATACGAAAAATGCCCGACGAAAACATATCCCCCGCGCGCGCGGACGCGGAAGAGCTCCCCGAAAAAATCGGATTTCCGCCCGGTACGCTCTTCGACCGCCCCGCAAGGCTCGACGTCCTCGCGGCAAAAAGGGGGCTTTTCGCGGCCGTAAACAAGCCCGCCGACGTGCTCTTCGAGCCCTACGCGGGCTCCCCGCAAATTCCCGCAAAGGGAATGGAAGAGGCCGGGCAGATCTCGGGCGTCGTCGCGGCGATAAGGAGACAGGCGGGAAAGCCCGAGCTCCGGCGCCTCGGAATGGACTCCCCCTTCTGCGCCCTGCAATGCGACTTTGAGGTTTCGGGCGCGTGCGTCGCCGCGTGCGGCAAACCGGCCGCGGCTGCCCTGCGCAACGCCGCGGGCTCGGGATATGTGTCGTTTGAATTCATATTTCTCGCCCGGCGCGCGCCCGACATTCCGGAAAAGTTCGAGGCCGACCTGCCGATAGTGAAAAACGAAAACCGCCCCGTCTGGACGGTCTCGCACAGATATGGAAGAAAGAGCAAGACCGTTTTCGAGCTCGTTGAAAACCTGCGCGACTTCCAGCTTTGGAGGGCCCGCGCCTGCGCTCCGCGCCCGCACCAAATACGCCTCCACGCGGCCGAAAAGGGGCTGAAAATCATAGGGGATAACGTATACTCCCGCGGGGGGCAGATTTTTACGTCCCAGTTCAGGGGCGACTACAAACTCAAACGCGGAGAGGAATTTGAGCGCCCCATATATCCGCACCTGTTTTTGCACCTCGAAAAAATTTCCTTCGACGGCGCGGCGTTCGGAAGCCCCGAATTCGGCCGCAACGAAATTTTTGCGCCGATACCCAAAAATTTCGCGCTCGCGCTGCGGAAGTGCGGGGGCGGCTACGGGCTCTGACGCCCCTCCGTCGCCGGGGCGCCCCATATCCCGCTTCAAACGCCGCTTCCCGAAAGTTCTCAGGACGATTCAAAGCGCCGACCAGCAATCTCCAACATACTTGCGTTTAAGCGTCTTATATAAATAAAAATGCTTGACATGTTTCGGCCGATGAAAATATTGGCCATTTATATGAAACGCATTTTTCTATTTGCACCATTTCTCGCCCTCCCGGCAATCGCGCAGGAAACCGGATATGTCGATTTATACTGTATAAAGGATTTCGCCACCCAGGGCGTGTGGGCCAACAATCCGTATTTAAATTCCTCCACAATCTGGCAGACGGCCGACGGAACGTTGCAAACGCCCGGCGAAAACAACAACCTGCATGTAGACATCAAAACCGACATAGAAACGGGCCTCATCTCGGGATATACGAACACGCCCATAACGATCCACGACCTCAACTACAACGTTGAGCTCTCGACCAAAATCACATACGACTCGGAAAACAAGCCCGTATACAGCACCCCCCAGATCACCCTTATAGGCGCCGCCAACGCCAGCCTCAACATAACCGGAGACCTCAACATAAACCTCAACAAATCCGACGTCTATTGGGTTCCGTCCACGCTCAACATAGCCGTCGGCGGCGATTTCGTGGGCGGCGGTTCAAGCAACGAAAAGGGCAACACATACCGCGTGTACGGCGACATGAACGTCGCAAACAACGCCACTAAAGTTTCCGACAACATGTATCCCCAAGGCCTTGTTCTGCAAATCCGCAGCGGATTTTCCACGCAGAGCCAGTCCCCTTGGAACACGCTCGGAATCCAGAAAAACTGCACCTTCCAGGTGGACGGCAACCTGACGTTTTCGCAGACTCCCGGGCTTACCTCGCAGGACGACCTCAACGCGCAGCTCATATCCTTTAAAACCTCCATTCAAAACTTCATCGTCGGCGGGGTCGTGGACATGACGCCCTACTACACAAGCACGGTAAACCATGAAAGCCTGACCGAATGGAATCTGCGCACAAAGCTCGGCACAAAGGCCGACACTTTCGACAGCTCCTCGATGTTCGACTCGAACATAACGATAGGAGGGCTGAAGGGGAGCGCGCTTCTGACGGCGACGGAAGACTACGAGGCCGCAAGCCACAAGATAAACATGACCTTCACCAACAAGGTCGACGCCG
>DBGCYC010000023.1:0-2453 GCA_048390825.1 Candidatus Merdousia sp. | reverse complement strand
CCACGTATAAATCTAACGCTTCCAAAATTCATTTTGAAAACCTTAGCTTACGGGATTTGGCGTAATGATTTTGGATGCGGGGCAAGGCGCGAGGAAAAGGCGCGGCCGAAGCGTACTTGAGGTACGCGAGGGTGCGGCTTGTTCCGTAGCAACGCAGCCCCGCGCCAAAATCATTCGCCAAATCTATTTGCGGAAAAGCAGCGCGCCGTTGTGCCCCCCAAAACCGAGGTTTGTGCTAATGGCAACATTCACGTCTGCCTTCCTTGCGACATTCGGGACGTAGTCGAGGTCGCATTCCGGATCGGGGTGCTCGTAGTTTATCGTGGGGGGGACTATGCCCGTCTCGATGGTTTTTGCGCAGACTGCCGCCTCGATCGCTCCTGCCGCCCCGAGCATGTGGCCCGTCATGCTCTTGGTCGAGCTCACCATGAGCCTGTCGGCGGCCGCCCCGAACACCTTGCGGATTGCGGCGGTCTCGAATTTGTCGTTGTAGGGGGTGGAGGTGCCGTGCGCGTTTATGTAATCCACCTGTTCGGGGGTAACGCCGGCGTCCTCCATCGTGCGGCTCAGACACTGGGCGAGTCCGCGGCCCTCGATATCGGGGCTCGTGATATGGTAGGCGTCGCAGGTCGCCCCGTATCCGGAGATTTCGCAGTAGATTTTGGCGCCGCGCGCGACGGCGTGCTCGTAACGCTCGAGGACTATCACGCCCGCGCCCTCGCCCATGACAAACCCGCACCTGTCGGCGTCAAAGGGACGCGAAGCGCGCTGGGGCTCGTCATTGAAATTGGTCGCCATAGCCTTCATAGCGCAGAAACCCGCGAAGCTGAGGGGGGTGACCGCGGCCTCGCTGCCGCCGGCCAAAATTATGTCCTCCCTGCCCATTTGCAGGTGCAGGAGGGCTTCGCCTATGGCGTGTGTGCCGGTCGCGCAGGCGCTGACAACGCTGAAATTGACACCCTTTGCGCCCACTTCTATCGCTACAACTCCGGAGGACATGTTCGCCAGGAGGTTGGGAATCATAAACGGTGAAACGCGCCTCGGGCCGCGCTCAATAAACGCGCGCGACTGCTTTTCTATGGTGTCCATTCCCCCGACGCCCGAGCCTATGAGCACGCCGAAGCGTTCCGGATCGACGGCGCCGTCCACGAGATTGGCGTCCTCCATGGCGAGCTTTGCGGCGGCCACGGCGAAATGCGTGTAGCGGTCGCTCCTCTTGGCCTCTTTGGGATCCATGTACTTGGTGGCGTCGAAGTCCCTGCACTCGGCGGCGACACGGCAGTTGAGCTCGGTGGCGTCGAAGAGGGTAACGTTCCCTATTCCGTTTTTGCCGCTGGATATGGCGTCCCAGAACGGCGCGACTCCGTCCCCAAAGGGGGAAATGACTCCGAGGCCGGTAATTACAATGCGTTGTTTTGGCATAGTTTTTCTGTGTTTGCGTTTTCGTCGCGCAGCCGGGCGGGAAGCCTCCTCCCGCCCGTGATGCGGACGCCCGCGAATCCGAAAAAACTTCCGCAGTCCGATCCGCTTTCAGCCGCGCCGCCCACAGCGGGGCGTTTGAAGGCATACCGGGAATCCGTTTTGTCGGCGCTTCGCGGCGGCGCGCGACCGTCCGCATCGAAATATCCGGGGGAAAAACCCCTTCCAAAAAAACGACCCGCCCAATGTCGGAAACACGGCGGGTCGTCGGCAAAATTGCGAGGCGCTATTCGGCCTTCGACTTCGACTTGATATAATCGATAACCTTGCCGACCGTCGTGAGCTTTTCGGCGTCAGATTCGGGAATCTCTTCCCCGCCCATCTGATCCTTAAACTCTTCTTCGAAAGCCATGATAAGCTCAACGGTGTCGAGCGAATCGGCGCCGAGGTCGTCTATAAAGCTGGCCTCGGGGGTGATTTGCTCTTCATTGACATTGAGCTGGTTTACGATTATCTCTTTTACTCTTTGTTCGATATCTGACATGTCGTGTCTTGTTGGATGTTGGTCTCGAAAATGAGAATTGTGTTAGAATAGAATCTTATCCGAATATTTTGTAAAGCTTTTTTTGGACACCCAGGCGCAAGACGGCAGTGCCGCCTCAATAGAAGGGGGGCGCAAGGGACGCCAGCCATTGAAGAGGCATAGCCCCTTACGGCGGCTTACGCAATACGCCTATCCCCCGCGGCAATGTCCGCTTCCATAGAAGGGGGCAAGCGCCCTTGCGCCCATTGCTCACGCAATAGGGTTATCCCCCGTATAAATCTAACGCTTCCGAAGTTCATTTTGAAAACCTTAGCTTACCCGATTTGGCGCAATGAAAACGAAAGCTTATTTTATCCGAAGCGCAGCAAGGCTATAAAATAAGGCTTTCGGGAAGGATAAAATGCGTCTGCATTTTATCCAAGATAGGAATAATACATACGCAATTACTATTTAAGGGGGTAGGCGCATTGCCTTCGCCAATCGCCTTAGG
>DBGCYC010000022.1:0-30968 GCA_048390825.1 Candidatus Merdousia sp. | reverse complement strand
GAGGTACGCGAGGGTGCGCCTTATTCCGTAGCAACGCAGCCCCGCGCCAAAAGCATTCGCCAAATCAAGGGGCGCGTCGCTTATAAAGGGGGCTTAACTGTCGCTCCCTTTGGCATTTCCGCAAGCGGAAATAGCCAATCCCCTCCCAATCGACCTTTGTTTCCGGGTTTAGGTTAGGTTCAGGCGAGTATAGTAAACCCCCGAGCGCGTCAAAGGTAGACTTCGCGCGGGCTCCCCGGACCGTTATCCGGGCCTATCATGCCGCGCTCCTCCATTTCGTCGACAATTCTTGCGGCGCGCCCGTAACCTATGCCGAGTTTGCGCTGGAGGAGTGAGGTGCTGGCCTTTTTGTTGGCCTTGACCACCGCGACGGCCTTGGCGAACATCGGGTCGTCGCCCTCTTCGCCGCCGTCGGATTCTTCGTCTTCTTCACCCGCGCTCTCGATCTGCTGCTGGACGTCCTCGGCGTACTCGGGCTCCCCGTTGACTTTGAGGGCCTCGACGACGCGCGCGATTTCCTCGTCGGACATGAACGCCCCCTGCGCCCTCACCATGTCGGACGAGCCGTTGTTGATGTAGAGCATATCGCCGTAGCCGATGAGGGTTTCGGCGCCCTTGTGGTCGAGTATCGTCCGGCTGTCGATTTGGGAGGCGACTTTGAAGGCGATTCGCGTGGGAAGGTTGGATTTTATGAGGCCGGTGATGACGTCGCGCGAGGGGCGCTGGGTGGCCACTATGAGGTGGATTCCGGCGGCGCGCGCAAGCTGCGTCAGGCGCGCTATCGAGCCTTCGACCTCTTTGCCCGCGACCATCATGAGATCGGCGAGCTCGTCTATTATGCAGACGATGTACGGCAGCTTTTTCTTGGGGATTTCAAACCCGTCGCCGGAGTCCGAAATTTCGCCCTCGGGCGAAGCGAGCGCGGTGCGCTCTTCGGGCGTCATCGCGGCGTCGGTCTCCTCGGCGAGCTGCGCGGCCTGGGAGTCTTTGAGGATTTTGGCGTTGAACCCCGCTATGTTGCGCACGCCCGTCTCCTTGAATATGCGGTAGCGGCGCATCATTTCCGAAGTCAGCCATTTGAGCGCGGCTGGAACCTTTTTGGGGTCGGTGACGACGGGAATGAGCATGTGCGGCAGAGAATTGTACATCTGCATTTCGACGACTTTCGGGTCGACCATGATGAAGCGCAGGTCGTCGGGGGTGGTCTTGAAAAGCAGGGAGAGAATGATGGAGTTTATGCAGACGCTCTTGCCGCTGCCGGTGGAGCCCGCAATCAGGGCGTGGGGCATTTTGGCGAGGTCGAGTACGATGGGAACGCCCGTGATGTCCTTGCCGAGGGCGACAGGGATTTCCGCGCGGCTCTCGTTCCACTCGCGCGACTCTATGATGTCGCGCACGCGAACCATGCTCCTGTGCTTGTTGGGAACCTCGATGCCGACGGTTCCCTGCCCCGGTATCGGCGCGATGATGCGAACTTTCTGAGCGCGTATTCCGAGGGCGATGTCGTCCTCAAGGCTCGCTATCCTGTTGAGCCTGACCCCGGTGGCGGGGCGAACTTCGTAGCGGGTGATCACTGGGCCGGAAGAGGCCTTGACGGGGTTTACGGATATTCCGAAATCGGCTATTTTTGCGACGATCTCGGACATTCGCTCCTCGTAATTTTCGCGCCCGCCCGGAAGCCCGTCCTCCGCCCTGTCGAGCAGATCCACCGACGGAAACACATATCCGTCGCGCGTTTTCGCGGGGAGCTTCGCCTCGTACTTTTCGGCCTTGAACTCCTCGACGCGCAGGGTTTCGGGCTTGGAAGATTTCTGCGCGCGCGGGACTTTCACGCCGCTCAAATCTATTTCGGAAGAGGCGTCCGGCGGCGCGGGCTCCGCGGCGGGCGGAGGGGGCTTCCCATGAGGCGCTTCCTCAAAGCCCCCGGCGACGTCAAAGCCCACGGCCTCCGTGTTGCCCGGCTCCGCGCGGGGTTCAAAATCCAAGTCCTCTTCGTCGGAATCGAAGCGCGAGGTAAAATCGCTTATGGGCGCCGCCTCCCTCCCGGAGCGCGAAATTTTCCCGAATATCGGCGGGCTTCCGGGAACGTCAAAACCGTCCGGGGCCGAGAGCACTTCGTCGGCGGCTCCGGCCGCGGCCGCGGCCTCCGCCCTCGTGGCCTTCGGAAGGGGCGGAGCGGGAGGCTCGGGTTCGGCCCTCTCCGCGCCGGCCCGCCGCGCGCGCGAAGCCGCCGACAGCAGCTGCGCCTCGGCGCTCTCCTCGGGCGACTTGCGCCGCCTGAATGGCAGCGACGGCAGAAACGCCGCAATTTTAAACAAAATTTTCGCGGCCCTCCAAAAGGCGGAGGGCGACTTTTTCGCCACTCCCGCAAGTTCGCGCGCGGCCTCCGCCGGGCTGTCTACAAACACCGCCACCGCGCAAAACAAAAACAGAGATCCGACGAGCGCGACGCTCCCGAACACGTCGAAAAACGGCCTCAACAATCCGTCGAAAACGGCGGTTCCGAAATTCCCCCCCCAGCCGCGCGGCCAGAATGCGCTCGATTCGCCCGACTCGCCCACGCCGCCCTGAAGAGCCGCGCAAAGGACGGAAAAGAGCAGGACGCCGCAAACCGTGCAGGCGAACTCGAGCTTCGACATTCCGCGCGCGCGCCGCTGCCAGAGCATAACGCCCGTCCAAAACACGTAAATCGGAATCGTGTACGCCGCCGCCCCGAAGCACACGAGCCCCAGAAGCGTGAAAGTCGCCCCGAACCTGCCGCACAGGTTTTCGCCGTAAACCTCGGTGGTCGGGAGGACGGACTCCAGGTACGGCTTGAAAAATATGTTTTGGCTCGGCGCGTACGATAGGAGGGATACGGTCAGTATGAACGCCGCGAACAGAAGGGCCGTGCCGATCACCGGCCTCCGGCGCCCGACGACCTCGCCGAGCTTCTGTCCGCGCTTTTTGGATTCTCTTGCCATTTCTAATAAAAGGTTGCGCGGCGCCCCGGGGCGGCGACGGGTGTCGCGCGCGGCGCGCCGAAATCAAAAATAAGATAATTCCCCGAAAGCGGGGCGTGTCAAAATTTTTTGTCGAGAAGCTTTTGGGCGTGGGCGACGGCCGACTCGGAATTCCTGTCGCCGAGCATCCGCGCGAGCTCCGAAACCCGGAGGCCGGCGTCGCCGTCTATTCTCGATATTGAGACGCTCGTGGAGGTTTTCGTCTGCGACTTCTCGACGAGAAAGTGCGAGTCCGCGCGCGCTGCGACCTGCGGGAGGTGCGTCACGCAAAAGACCTGGTGGCGCGCGGACAGCCGCTCGAGCTGCTTCCCGACCTCGGCGCCTATCTCGCCGCCGACATTCGCGTCAACCTCGTCGAACACCAGAACCGGCGTCGAGTCGGCCTCGGCAAGCGCCGTTTTGAGCGCGAGCATCACGCGCGCAAGCTCCCCGCTCGACGCGATTTTCGCAAGCGGCAACAGCGGTTGGCCGGGATTAGCCGAAAACGCGAATTCGCAGGAGCTCCCGCAGTCCGGAGACGGCTCCGGAACCGGGGCCAGCCCGATGTCGAGGCGCGCGTTTTTAAACCCGAGCCCGAGCAGGGTCTTAGACGCGGCGTCGGCGAGCCGGCGGGCCGCGCGCGAGCGCAGCCTGAAGATTTTCTCCGCCGCGGGGACGAGCTCCGCCAGCAGGGAAGCCGCGCGCTTTTCGAGCCCGGCCATGGTCGCCTTGACGTCCGACTGCGTCTCTATTTTGCGCGCCATCTCGTCGCGCGCGGCGAGCACCTGCCCGACGCCGCGCCCGTACTTTCGGCACAGGCCGAGCCAGTCCGTCATCTTCGCGCGAACTTCCTCTATTTCCGACTCGTCCATGTCGGAGGAGCGCGCGAGCGCCTCGTATTCCGAGAAGATGTCGGACAGCTCGAGGGATGCCGCATTCACCCGCTCGGCCAGGGGCGCGGAGGACGGGCACAGGCGCGCAACCTCCGCCGCGAGCTTCGAGGCCGCGGCGACGGACTCGAGCGCGCCGCCCTCGCCGCCTATCGCCTCGGCGGCGGCGGCGGACTTTTCAGCGATGTCGCTCGCCGCCTCCGCGAGCTTCGACTTTTCCTCGAGCCGCGCAACGCCCTCTTCCGTGGGGTTGAGCGCGTCTATCGCCGCTATGCGCGAGCGCAAAAACTCTATCTCGTCCGCGCCGAGGCTGCGCGTTTGCGAAAGCTCCTCAAGCCGCGCCAAAACCTCCCTGCGCTCCGAGTAGACGCGCATGTATTCGGCAATCTCGCCCGAGTCCCCCGCAAAAGTGTCGAGCATTTCGAGCTGGCTCCTGCGCGAAAAGAGCTTCTGGGGCTCGCCCGGGCCGTGGAAGTCTATCCAGTATCCGCCGAGCCGCGCGAGGAAAGAAAGCGGCGCGGGAGAGGAATTCACGAACGCGCGCGACGGCTTTGAAAGGCCCACGGAGCGGGAAATGAGCAGCGCCCCGTCCTCGCACGGCGGAAGCCCGGCGGACTCGAGCAGGGCGTCTATTTTGGAAGGGTCTGCGAAGCGCAGAACCGCCTCCGCCCGGCATGAGTCCCCGTGCGGGCCGACAGCCTCGCGGCCTACCCTCGCGCCCGCAAGCATCGAGAGCGCGCCGAGCAGAACGCTCTTGCCCGCGCCCGTCTCGCCCGTGACGGCCGTAAAGCCCGCGCGGAAATCAATTTCCGCCCTCTCTAACAGCGCGAGGTTTTCTATCTTCAGAAACTCTATCATTTCTCCGACACTTTTGCCATATCCCGGAAAATTTTCCAAGCCGGATTTTTCGCCTCCCGAAACATTTTGCGGCGCCCGGACGGCATTCGCTGTTGCATTTTTCCGCAAAAGCGTTTGAGTATGCGCAGAGAGATGAAACCCCGCGCCCAGCAAAAAAACAAAAAACGAGTCAGCATGAAGGATATCGCCGACAGGCTGGGGATATCGAAAGTGTGCGTAAGCCTCGCGCTCAAGGGCGCGAAAAACATTTCGGACGAAACCAAAAAGAGGGTGCTGGACGCCGCGTGCGAAATGGGATACCAAAAGGACGCCCTGCTCTCCAGCGTGATGTCGAACATACGAATGCGCGGGGCGAACGGGTTCTGCGAGACCATAGCGCTCATCAACGCAAACAAGGACGAGTCCGCCCCCGAGAAATACCCGATTTTCTCCAAGTACATAAGCGGAATAAGGGCCGAGGCGCGGGAGCTCGGATACGCGCTGTACGAGGCCTGGCTGCACGACGGGAAACTCACCCCCCACAGGCTCGACGGAATAATGAAGGCGCGCGGGATACGCGGCGGGGTCATACTCGGCCACACTTCAGGGGACTCCCTGCCGGGCGGGTTTTCCGAAATCTGGCGAGACTTCAAATTTGTATCCGCCGGAATAAAGACCGACAACCCGATGGTGGACTTCATATCCGCAGACAAGTTCCTGATCGC
The DNA here is from genome assembly GCA_048390825.1 of Candidatus Merdousia sp. Taxonomy (GTDB): domain Bacteria; phylum Verrucomicrobiota; class Verrucomicrobiia; order Opitutales; family Intestinicryptomonadaceae; genus Merdousia. The sequence continues at coordinate 25,535 of DBGCYC010000022.1, read as the reverse complement.
CCGGCGGGCCGCGGAAAAGGCGATAGAAAAGGGCTCAAAGAGGCTCGGGTTCGTGCTCGACGCTGCGATAGACGACCTGGTAGACGGGCGTTTCAGCGGAGGGTTTCTGCGCGCCCAGCTGGCTCTGCCCGAAAAAGCGCGCATACCCCCGTTTCTGGACGTTGCGGGCGCGAAAAGGGATCCCGAAATTTTTTACGGGTGGCTGAAAAAATACAAGCCGGACGCCATACTGTCGCTCTCAAACCAGACGGGGGAATGGCTCGAAAGCAAGGCCGTAAGGCTGCCGAAAAATCTGTACATAATAAGGATAGACTCCCCGACAAACAGCGCCGAGTGGGTGGGGCTGGACGGCAACTACGAGCTCGTCGGAAGAATGGCGGTAAGGAGACTCTCGGAGCTCCTAAACAGAAGGGCGCCATCGGGGGAAATCGGAGCGGCCACGTCCACGGTGATAACTCCAAAGTGGACGGACGCCATCACGGTGCGCCGCAAAAACCCGTAACCGGAGGGCGCGCGAAAGGCGCGCGGCACCGGGGAAAACGCCGTCTGCGGCGGCCGCGGCAATGCCATGTGCGCGCAGGCAAAATTCCGATTCCGGCAAACCGCGCGCGAAACCTGCGCATCCGTGGCGCGGATTTCCCGCCGCCAAACTGATTTTACCCAAAAGGTTTGAGGAGCCGCCGAAAGTTGCCAAAATCCGCCGAAAACAGGGAGCCTGCGGGCGGCTGGGCATTTCGGGATTTTGAGGAAAAAAACGCCGGACGAGCCGATAATATGCAAAAAACCGAACGTTTAAGGGAAAAACAGCCCTTGGCGGGCAAAAGGGCATCGGCTGAGCGGAAAGGCGGGATATGTTCACGGCACCGCCCGGTTTTTTTTGAACTCCTCAACGGAGGCGCATTGCCCCAGGCTGCAACCTGCCGCTGAAACCGGCGCCGGGCCGCATATTGCGCGCACGCCCGACGCCGCCATGAAAAAAAACGCGAAGCCATGGCGTGCGGGGATCCGGCGTTTCACGCGACTTTTCCAGACCTGACGGGCTGCGTTCGTCCGCGGCATCAGGCGGACGCGAACATAAATATCCCGCGCGAGACGGCAATCGCGCCTGCGCAATGGGAAACAAAAATGGCTGCGGCGAATGGTTGGCCTGCGCCAAACAGAAAATCTCCTACGGAACTGAAAACGGCGTCTGCGAGCTGCGAGTCAAGAAAACTCCATTGCCAATAACACAGACCGCTTGCCAGTTTCTGTGCCCGCTTATCGGTTTCAACAGGGGTTGCAATCCCTCTGCAATCTCCCTAAACGCCCCCCCCCCCTTCCGAAAACCTCAAAAAAATGCGTTTCCCCCAAACATTGCGATACAAAACCCGAAAAAAACGGGCCCCCTGTATGGTGGCCCGTTTTCACAGTTTTGCCGCCGGGAACGGGGAGAGCCGTCCGCCGGGGAATCCATTCAACGGCAGGCGCTCCGCCCCTATTTGTCGGAGGGAACCACGCGGAAGTTTTCCACGTGGTACGACGGGTCGGCGCGGAAGGTGAGCTTTACGTTGTACTGCCTCTCGAGATTGAGCAGGTATTCGTAATCTTCGTTTTGCAGGCGCTGGAGGTTTTCCGGGTGGAGCATTATGAGCAGCCCGATCTCCTTTTGGGCGCCGGCGCCCTCGCGGAGGTTGCGGCAAGCGGCGACTATTTTCCGCTGGATTTCCCCGCTCATCGTGCGCGCGCTCTTGACTATGCCCTTGCCCCCGCAATACGGGCATGGCACATATATGCCGCTCGAATTGCTCTGTGCGTGGCGCTGGCGCGTCATCTGCATTATGCCCAGCTGCGAGATGGGCAGCACCTGGCTCTTGGCCTTGTCCTTTTCCATCTCGTCTTTGAGGCGCTTGTAGACGGCCTGCCTGTCCTTGCGGCTCTTCATGTCGATGGTGTCGATTATGACGAGCCCGCCGAGGTTGCGCAGCCTGACCTGCCGCGCGGCCTCGGTGACGGCCTCGAGGTTCGCCTGCAAGATGAAGTCCTTTCCGTCGGCGTCCTTGCCCTTGTGCGAGCCCGTGTTGACGTCGATCGCCACAAGCGCCTCGGTCTCGTCGATGACGATCTCGCCGCCGGAGGGCAGCGGAACCCTCCTCTGGAAGGTCTGCGCGATCTGCCTTTCGATGTTGTAGCGCTCGAAGATCGGGATATTTTCCTTAAAAAACTGGATTTTGCCCCTGGCGCGGCGCGAGATTTCCGAGACGGAGCCGAGTATGCGCTCGTACTCGGCGCGGCTGTCGATGAGTATCCTGTCGGTCTGCTCGGTGAGGAAGTCGCGGACAGTGCGCTCGATGAGGTCGGGCTCCTTGTATATCATGGCGGGGGCCGGCGCGGACTCGATGCGCTGCTGTATCTGCTTCCAGATGTTCAGCAGGATATGCAGGTCGCGCACGAAATAAGTCCAGCGCTTGCCCTGCCCCGCGGTGCGGACGATCACGCCCATGCCTTCGGGGATTTTCATCGAGCGCAGTATCTTCTTTATCCTGTCGCGCTCCTTCCTGTCCTCTATCTTGCGCGAAATGCCGCACTGGCCGCCGTAGGGCATGAGCACGAGGTACCTCCCGGGAATGGCGATGTTGGTCGTGATTCGCGGGCCCTTGGTGCCGATCTGCGTCTTGGTTATCTGGACGATTATTTCGGTGCCGATGGGGAACTTCTCGGGAATGTCCTTGGCGGAAAATTTCTGGGCGTTTTTCTTCTGCTCCTTGCTGCGGTTTTCGCGCACGATTTCATAGGAGGAGCTGTCGGTCGTGGACGGGAAGATGTCCCAGTAGTGGAGGAAGGCGTTTTTGGGCTGGCCGATGTCCACGAACGCCGCTTTCAGGCCGGGTTCGAGGTTCTGGATTTTGCCCTTGAAAATCGCGCCAACCATGCTCTCGTCGCCGGGGCGCTCGATCTCGAACTTCTGCATTACGCCGTCGGCGAGCAGCGCCACGCGCTTCTCGAAGGGCTCGACGTTTATGACGATCTCCCGGTAGGGCTCGTCTTCGCGCTTGAGCATCTTTATTATCTTTTCGAGAAGCGGGCGCTTTTTGGCGCGCATCTTTGCTTCGAGATTGAGCGTCTCTTCGGGAATCGGCTCCACGACTTCCTCCGGAGGCTTTTTCGTCAAATCGTCGATTTTGTAGTCGGTGTTTTCTTGTTTCATTGTTTCGCTTTAATTTTTCGGCGAAACTTTCGGAATTATGAGTAAGCCCTCCTGTGCCGGTAAACGCTTTGAACCAGACCCAGAAGCATGCAACACGTCAATACGAAAGTTCCGCCGTAACTCATCATTGGCAGGGGCAGCCCCGTAATCGGCATTACGCCGATGGTCATGCCCACGTTTATGAAAGTGTGCGTCATCAGAATGGCCGCGATTCCGATGCAGAGAAACTGCCCGAATTTGTCGCGGGAGACCTGCGCGGAAAGCAGGCAGCCGAATATGACGACGGCGGCCATCAGGAGTATCGCTGCGGACGCGCCCACGAATCCGGACTCCTCGGCGACGACCGAGAAGATGAAGTCGTTGTACGCGACGCTCGAAGGCAGGTACCCGAGCTTTGCCTGGGTGCCTTCCGCGAGCCCCTTGCCGACAAACCCGCCGGATCCGACCGAAATGAGGCTCTGCCGCTGGTTCCAGCTGACCCCGAGCCCGCGGGGATCGACGACGTCGGGCGCAACGAAGGCCAGAATCCTGTTGCGCTGGTAGTCTTTCATGGGGAGGGCGAAGCCCGCGCTCGAACCGTACGCGTTGCGCGAAGACGCCTCCCCCGCGGAAAGATTGTTTTCCTTCAAGAAGTTGCTATACCCCCAAATGTCGGCGGCGACAAGCCCCACCGCTCCGGCGAAGAGCAGCGCGAGAATTGCGAAAAACCGCCTGGGCAATGTGGATATGTACAGCATCGCAAAGAGCATTGGCAGAAATACAAGAGTCGAACCTAAGTCGGGCTGCAAAAAAATCAACAAAATAGGAATAAAAAATACCGCGCAGAGCTTTGTCCAGAACTTCATGTTGCCCCTGAATTTTAAGGACTTCGTTTCCGCAAAGAGGGCGGCGGCCATGACGCAGGTGCCTATTTTGGCGATTTCCGAGGGCTGTATGGAGATTGCGCCCAGATCTATCCAGCGCGTGGCGTTGTAGCGGCTCTCCACGAACGGAACCGGCAGGCCGAGGCACTCCTTGAGCGCGAGCGGCACGAGCAGAAGCACGGACAGCCCGTAGACAACCGGGGCGTATGAGAGAAACGCGCGGTAGTCCGCGCGCGACACGGCGAAATACACCGGCAGCCCCGCGAATGCGAAAAATATTATCTGCTTGAACCAGAACTGGCGCGACAGGGGTATTTCGTCGATATTGTAGCTTTGCGTCGAATAGATGAACGCCACCCCCATTATGAAGAGCAAAACCATACCCACAGATATGGCGGGATTGCTCCGCGCCTTTCTGGGGCGCGGAACCTCGCCGTAAATCTCCCTTTCGCTCTCGGTCATCTGGGCTTTATCGACAGGTATTTCAGGATTTTTTCGGGATCGACGCCCTTGCGGCGGGCGTACTCCCCGAGCTGGTCGAAGCCGATCTCCGCCGTGAAATATTTGGCTGCGGGGTTCGGAATCCACACCGCGCAGACGCTCGAGACGGGCGTCATCATAAAGTTCTCGGTAAATCCGACGCCGACGGTTTCAACGGAACCGAGGAGCCTCCCGAACTTCGCCTTTTCGGAGTGGTCGGGATACGAGGGATAGCCGACCGCCGGCCGGATTCCGGCGCGGTTCCGGGGCGCCGCGGCGGCGCATGCGGGACACCCGCACCCGCCGCCGTGCGACGGGAACGCCGCCTCGAAAATCGGGGAGAACAACTCCGACTGCGCGCGCGACGAAAGCGCTTCGGCCGCCATGTCGCAAATCGTGCGGGCGGTCATGTAGGCGTAGCTGTCGCCGGAGTCGCCGAGGCGGCGGCAGAAGTCCTCCGTCTCGCGCCCGACCGTTGCCACATACATGCCAATGAACGACCTCCCGCCGGAACCCGCCGGCGGAAAATAGTCCGAAAGGCACAGGCAGTTCCCGCGCGAATCGGGCATCTGCGAGCGCATGAAGCGCAGCGTCTCGACGCGGCCGCTCCCGTCGAAAAGCGCGACGTCGTCGCCCTCGGACTCCGCCGCGTACACGGCGTACCTGATTTTCGGGCGGGCGATTTCCCCTATGCGCCCGAGCATGTCGAAAGTGTCTTTGAAAAATCCCTCGAGCCCGTCCGATTTTCCGCCGTCGCCGGGGAGCTTCGCCCCTCCAACGTTCCAGGTACGCAGATACATGTGCCACGGCATTTCGAGCGTTTTGAAGTCTGCGGAAACCGTCCAGGCGCCGAGTTCCGGCATTCTTTCGACGTCCGCAAAAACGCATTTCAGGCCCTTTGAGACGGCCTCCGCATAGGGCAGAAGCCTTCCCTTCTTAGCGCGCTCCGCGGAGTCCCTTTCAAATTCGGCGCGGATTTTGCCGTATCTGGCCGCAACCTCCGCCCCGAAAAGCCTTTTGGAGGCCGCCGATGCCAGCGAAGCGCACACGCCCGCCGACAGCCCGGCGTCCTCGACGCGCACGACCGTCCCGGAATAGAGCGGCGCGAGCTTCACCGCCGCGTGCAGGTCGCTCGTGGCTGCGCCGCCGACCATTACGGGCACGCGCAGGCCCTCCCGTTCAAGCATTTGGACGGCGCGCGCCATTTCGTCGAGAGACGGGGTTATCAGGCCGCTTAGCCCGACTATCGCCGCGTCGCGCGCGGCCTCGACTATGCGTTCGGGCTCGACCATCACCCCGAGGTCCTCCACGCGAAATCCGTTGCACGAGAGCACAACCGAGACGATGTTTTTGCCGATGTCGTGCACGTCGCCCTTGACGGTGGCAAGGACAACCTTCGGGCCCGCCGCAGCCGCGCCCCTGGGCATGTAGGGATCAAGGGCGGCGACCGCGCGCTTCATCACGCGCGCGCTCTTGACAACCTGCGGGAGGAACATCTTCCCCTCCCCGAAGAGCTCGCCCACCCTGCGCATTGCGGACATCAGCGGCTTTTCGATCACCGCGAGCGCGTCTTTGAGCTCGCCGTAAAAGTGCATCGCCACTTCCTCAGCCCTGTCCTCCTCGCCCTTGACGAATATGCGCAGCAGCCTTTCATTCCAGGAAAGCGATTCCCAGTCGGAATGTTCGCGGCGCGCCCCGGAGGCGTCCTTTTTATATTCCCCCGCGATTTCCAGAAGCCTCTCCGCAGCCCCGGGGTCGGAGTTGAGAATCACGTCCTCCACGGCGCGCCGCAGACCCGGCTCGATGCCGTCGTACGGAGCGAGCATTCCGGCGTTTACAATCCCCATGTCGAGGCCGGCCGCGCGCGCATGGTAGAGAAAAACGCTGTGCATCGCCTCCCTGACGGCGTTGTTGCCGCGCAGGGCGAAGCTTATGTTGCTGACTCCCGCGCTCGTCCGCGCGTACGGGCACGAGGCCTTTATGCGGCGCACGGCCTCGATGAAGTCAGCCCCGTAGGAATTGTGCTCGGGCATTCCCGTGGCCACGGTAAGGACGTTGGCGTCGAAAATTATGTCTTCGGGGTCGAATCCCGCCTTTTCCACGAGCAGGCGGTACGCCCTCCGGCATATCCCCACGCGCCTCTCCAGCGTCGTTGCCTGGCCCTCCTCGTCGAACGCCATGACGACCGCCGCCGCCCCGAACCTGCGGATTTCCGCCGCATGGGCCAAAAACTCACCCTCCCCGGCTTTCAGGCTTATGGAGTTTACGACGGGCTTTCCCTGAACGCATTTGAGGCCCGCGACTATCGTGCCCCAGTCGGACGAGTCTATCATCGTCCCGACCCGCGCGATTTCGGGCTCCGAGCCCGCCAGGCACAGGAAGCGCCTCATGCACGCGGCGGAATCGAGCATTCCCTCGTCGAAATTCACGTCTATGAGGTTCGCGCCGTTTTCGACCTGCCCGCGCGCGACGGCGAGGGCGTCGGGAAACCTGCCCTCTTTTATCATTTTGCGGAAGGCGAGAGATCCCATGACGTTCGTGCGCTCGCCGACAAATGCGAACGGGGCGCCGCGCTCCGGCATCGAAAAGGGTTCGAGCCCCGCCAAAACCAGTTCGCGCCGGCGCGGGCGCGGGCGGCGCGGGGCGAATTTGCCGCATTCGCGGACTATCGCCTTTATGTGTTCGGGTGTCGTGCCGCAGCACCCGCCGAGCACGTTCACGAGCCCCTCGCGGGCGTAGGCGGCGAGCTTCGAGGCCGTCTCCTCCGGAGACTCGTCGTACCCCGATTCTGAAAACGGATTCGGGAGCCCCGCATTGGGATAGCAGTGGGTGAAGCACTCCGCAACCCTGTCGAACTCCTCGACGTACGGGCGCATTTTGTCCGCGCCGAGCGCGCAGTTTAGGCCGACAAAGAGGGGGTCGGCATGGCGCACCGAAGCGTAAAAGGCCGCTATCGTCTGGCCGCTCAAAATCCTACCCGAGGCGTCGGATACCGTCATGCTGATTCCAATCGGCGGGCGCTCGCCCCACTTTTCGCATAGCGCAAGATACGCGTATATCGCGGCCTTGACGTTGAGCGTGTCAAACGACGTCTCTATCAGGAAGAGGTCCGCGCCCGCGCCGTGCAGGGCCTCCATCTGCGGGGTGTAGGCGGCGACGAGGGAGTCGAAGTCAACGGCGCGCGCGGCGGGGTCCTCGACGTCGGAGGATATGCTCGCCGACTTGTTCATAGGCCCTATCGAGCCGGCCACGAACAGCGGCTTGCCTCCGAATTTCGCGGAGGCCTTCCCCGCCTCCTCACGCGCTATTTCGACCGCGCGGGCGTTCATGCGGCGCACGAGATCCTCGCCGTTCCCGTACTCGGACTGCACCAGGAGGTTCGCGCCGAAAGTGCCGGTGGTCACTATGTCGGAGCCTGCCTCGTAGTACGCGCGGTTTATTTTAGCGATTACGTCGGGGCGCGTAAGGTTCAGAATGTCGTTGTTCCCGAGCTGCGGCAGGGCGTTTGATTCGGGAATGCCGCGGCGGAATTCGGATTCGGGAAGCTTTTCGCGCTGAACGAGCGTACCCATCGCGCCGTCGAGAAACACTATCCTCTCCCCGAGGAGCTTTTTGAGTTTCAGTCCGCTTTCGGACAATGGCAGTTTAGGCATTGCAACAAAATCTATTTTTCCATTTCGGATTTCATGTGCGCGATCAGCCTGTCGTTGAAGGCCTTCGCGCCGTCGTGCCCCATCTGGCGCAGGGCCTGCACCATGGCGGCTACCTCCACGAGGCGCGCCATGTCGCGCCCGGGCCGCACGGGGATTATAAAGTGGGGTATCTGCACGCCGAGCACGTCGAAATAATTTTTGTCGAGCCCGGTTCTGTCCTCGACAACCCCCGGCTGCCACTCGACGAACGTGACTATCATGTCTATGGACTTTTCGAGCCTGACGCAGCGTATGCCGAAGAGCTCCGCGACGTTTATGATGCCGATTCCCCGGCATTCCATGTATCCGCGGTTGAGCTCGTTGCCCCTGCCGAGGACGATTTCGTCGCTGATTTTCTGGCAGTACACGAGGTCGTCGGCCACGAGCGAATGCCCGTGGTCTATGAGCGCGAGCGCGCATTCGCTCTTGCCGATCCCGCTGTCGCCGCGTATGAGCGTGCCGATTCCCTTGATGTCCAGCAGCGTGCCGTGCAGCGACATTCTCGGGGCGAAGAGCCTGTCGAGCCGCACGAGCACTTCGGCGGAAAACTCCTTGGACTTCATGCGCGTGCGCATGAGCGGTATCCTGTGCCGGCGCACGGCGTCGAGCATGGGCTTGGTCGGCGCGAGGTTGCGCGAGATCACTATGCACGGGATTTCGTGGGCGATCATTTCCTCCATCACGGCGTACTGGCGGTCGTCGGGCAAATCGCGCATATAGGCCATCTCCCCCGCCCCGAAGAGCTGGATGCGGCTGGACGCGAAATTCTTGTAGTAGCCCGTGATCGCAAGCGCGGGGCGGTTGATGGTCGGCTCGAGTATCATTCTGTCGAAGCCGTCGGAGCCGGAGATGAGCTCGAGGTCTATCGAGTCCTTGAAAAAGTCGAAAAACTTCCTGACGGAGATTTCCTCCACCACCTTGATGCTGTTGCCTCTAATGGACATCTTCGATTCTCCCCTGCGCGGCCTACATGGAAAAGTTTTCGCCGAGGTAAAACCTGCGGCTCTGATCGTCGTTCACGAGGAAGTCGCTCGTGCCCTCGCACAGCACCCTGCCGTCGTGTATCAGATACGCACGGTCCACGATGCTGAGGGTTTCGCGCACGTTGTGGTCGGTTATCAGGACGCCGATATTTTTCGATTTGAGCCCCCTGATGATGTCCTGAACTTCCGCCACGCTTATGGGATCCACGCCGCTGAAAGGCTCGTCCATCAGGAGGAACTTCGGGCGCGCGGTGAGCGCGCGGGTGATTTCAAGCCTCCTGCGCTCGCCGCCCGAGAGCGTAAACGCCGGCTGTTCGGCAAGGTGTCCGAGGTTGAGCTCCTCAAGCATCGACTGCACGAAATCTTTGAGCTCGCCCTTCGGAACCGGGAGGTATTCGGCCACAGCCAGTATGTTCTGGCGCACCGTGAGCTTCCTGAAAACCGACGCCTCCTGGGGCAGATAGCCTATGCCCATGCGGGCCCTCTTGTACATCGGGACTTCCGTGATGTCCGCGCCGTCGAGAAACACCCTCCCCTCGGTGGCGGGGACGAGGCCGACTATCATGTAAAAGCTCGTCGTCTTTCCGGCGCCGTTGGGGCCGAGCAGCCCGACGATTTCGCCCGCGCGCAGCTCCATGTTCACGCCTTTGACGACCCTCCGCCTGCCGTACTGCTTCACGAGGTTTTGCGTCTTTATGAACGATGTGCCGTCCTGAAATTCCATAAGAAAAAAACAATATCAATTATCCCCGGCCTGCAACAAAAAAGACGCGCGGCGCTTGCGTTCCGCGGCGCAAAGGGCCGTCCAGCGCTACCGGGAGGGCGACTTCCCAAAGGCCGCGCGCGCGGTATGCCAAACTCCGCAAATCCATATGACGTATGCCGCGGGCGCCATTATCAAAAACGCGAGAACTGACGAAAAGAAAAACGCCGCGGCCCCCCCCCACCTCTTCTGCAAAAAGAGGCCGAACCCCGGAATTATAACCGAGGCGGCGACGTCTATGGCGATATCAGCGTACTTTTTCATTCGGGGCTTGCGCGGCGGAAATGCTCGGCGCAGCGCGGCAAAACCGTGGGCGGAAGCGCGGCGGCGCCGTAAAACCCAAAGCGCAACGGGATCCGGGAAAGGCTTTTGCCGCGCCGGCGGAAAGGCTGCGAAACTCCGTTATCCGAAGCGAACCGCGGCTTAGTCGCCAGAAGGGCCGTTTCAGACGCGCGCCGCATTAAACGGCGAAAGCCCGCGATGCGGGCTTTCGGAGGGCAAAAGTGCGGTCTCACTTAGCCGCGGGGGCCGTGGCGTTCACAGCCTTTATCACGTCCTGCGTGATGTCGGCTTCGGGCTTGGAGAAATAGCATACGCCTTTTTCGACGATGAAGTCGGCGTTCTTTTCCTTCGCAACGGTCTTTATTATTTCAGCAATTTCCTGCATGTGAACCTTGCGGATTCCGGCGGCGTTTTCCTGAAGCTTCTGGGCGGTCGAGCGGCGCATATTTTCCATGTTCTGCTCGATCTGGCGAATTTGGACGAGCACCGGCTGCGCCTCGGTTTCGACTATCTTGCGCTTGGCGTCCTCCGCGAGGGCGGGGTTCTGGGCCTTCGTCTGTATGTCCTGGATCTTCTTCATCAGATCCTGGCGCTCCTTGTTCATCTTTTCGAGTTCGGCGTTCGTCGCGTCGACGGAGGTCTTTATCTGGGCGGCGGCCTCCTTGGCCTTGTAGTAGTTGGAGTACACTTCCCCCATGTTGACGACGTAAATGCCGGTCGCGGCGTGGAGCGTTGCCGCGGCGAACACGCCGGCGAGAATAATCGATACTTTTTTCATATTTTTACTATTTTGTCTATTAGTCGAAATTTCGGGGAAAATGTTCAGGCAAATTTCAGTTTTTTTCTAAAACACTGTCCCGAAGGAAAAGTTGAACTGCATGCCGTCGTCGTTGTGGTCGCCGGCCTTAAGGGGGAAGCCGAGGTCGATCCTCATGGGCGCGCCCATGAGCAGAACGCGGAAGCCCACGCCGAAGTCCGAACAATAGTCGGAGGGATCCCAATCCCAAGAGTCGCTGTTGACAAAGCCGATGTCATAGAAAACCGCGAACCTCACGGGGTTGAATAGCTCTATCGAGTACTCCGCCGACGCGAACGCGAAAGTATTGCCGCCGAGCGGCTCCTCGGTAGCCGGGTCGAGCTTGCCGACCTTTCTGTACTTGAAGCCGCGCATGTTGTACCCGCCGCCGAGGAAGAACCTCTCGAAGTACGGGACTTCCTTGCCGCCGTAGCCCTGCACCGACCCCGTCCTTCCGACGATTGAAAACACCTGCTTGCCGAAGTCGAAAGTCGGTATCCACCAGCCCGCGCGCGCCTCTATGCGGTACAGGTTCGTCTGCCCCATGAGCGGTCCGCCGGCGACGTCCTGAATGAGCTCCAGCCTCGTGCCGCGCGTGGGGACCATGTAGCTGTCGCGCGTGTCGCGCAGGAACGATAGGCTGACCTGCGATATGGAGCGCGTGCCGATGTCGCTTTCGGGAATGACGTTGCCGCGGATTTTTTTGTCGACGTTGTAAATGTCCACGAGCTCGAGCTTGTACGCGAGCCTTGCCTCTATCCGCTCGTATATGCGCTTGCGCAGGAAGTTAGTGGCGCCGAGGCGCATTTCGGAATAATAGTCCGAATAGTAGTCCGAATCGGTGCGGTACAGGTCGATGCCGTACGCGAGCTCGCGGTTGAACACCCACGGCTCCTCAAAGCTTATTATGATTTGGTTGGACTCCAAACCTATCGTGCCGCGGATTCGGAACTTCTGGCCCGCGCCCTGGAAATAGCTCTTGTAGTTGGAATAGTCGAAGTTGCCCTGCGTGATTTCGACGGTTGCGACGAGGCTTTCGACGGTGCTGAAGCCAGCGCCGAAAGTCAGGTTGCCGGTGCGGCCCTCCTTGACGGCGATTTTAAGGCTTTTGCGCCGTGGAATGCCGGCGTCCTCGGGAGAGAGCGTCACCTCGTCAAAAAAGCGCGTCTCTTTGAGGCGGTTTTCGGAAATTTTCATTCTGTGCAGGTCGAACACCTCGCCGGGCTCGAGGGCGAGCTCCCGGATTATCACTTCGCTTTTGGTCTTGCTGTTGCCCTGGATATTTATCGACTCGAGGTAAAACATCTTGCTCTCGATAACATCTATTACGATGTCGATATCGCCGGTCTTGACGTTCGGGCGGCGCAAAACCCTGACTATGGTGTCTACATAGCCGTACTGGCCGTAATATTCGCGTATCTGGTCTATGAGCTTGTCCACCTGCGAGGGCGAGAACACGCTGCCCTCCGAAAGATTGAAATAGTCCACAAACTTCATCAGCTCCTCGTCGGAAAAGCCCTTTATCGTATTGCCCTTGAACGAAACCTTGCCGACCTTATACTGGTGGTTGGGAACGATGTCTATCACAATGTCCATGTCGCCGGGGGAGTCGGCGTCGGGAAACTCGAATTTTATTTTGGAGTCGTCTATCTCCACGTCGAGATAGCCGTGGTCGCGGTAAAATTTGCGCAGCTTTTCGATGTCGGACTGGAATTCGTCCTCCTTGAACCTGCCGTTGTCGGTGAGGTGCGATATCAGCGGAATCCACGTGTCGGTCTTCATCTCCGACAGCAGATCCACCGAGTCGAAATCCTCCGAGTCACCGCCGAACATGAAGCGGCCCACCTTGCCCCAGAATCCGTAGCGCTTTTCGACGCGCGGGTCGCCCCTGAAAATTATGTTTTGGATTTCTATGTCGCCGCCCTCGTCGATTTCAAAAATCACAGCCCCCGCGCCCTCCTCCTCGTTGCGCTCGATGGAGTAGGACACCTTGGCGAGCGAATAGCCCTTCTTCTGGTAGTAGTCCTTGATTTTGTCGGCGTCGCGCTTTACGGCCACCTCGCTGAGAGGGGAACCCGCGTAGGTGTCGATTTCCTTCTGCAGCCTCGCGCCCGAAAAAGTGCCGTTCCCGCTGAACGCCACCTGCGAAACCCTGTACTTGGGGATTACTGTAAAGTCTATGTCGAGGTTTCCGGCGGAATCGACGCTCCTCTTTGCGTCCACAAAGTCGTAGAGGCCGGTGGAATATATCGAGCGTATGGACTGGTCGAGGGCGCGCTGGTCGAACTTCATGCCCTTGCGCAGGCGTATATGGGCGTATACGGCCTCCTTTGAGACGCCCTGCTTGCCCTCGACATTGACGTTCACGTTATTTATGGTTCGCTGCTCGTCCGGAATCCCGCCGGCCGCCCCGAAACCGGGAAGCGCGCCCTGCTGCGCGCAAACCGCAGCGACCGACGCCGCCAGAAACGCCGCAACGCCCGCCCAGAGGCGACAGGGCGCAGCGGCGCGGCGCCCCGCGAAAATGGAAATTCTTCTAAATGTTGACATCGTCTCTGAGGGAATAATTTTCGTAGCGGGTGTAATTTCTGTTGAAAAGCAGGGTTGCCACCCCCGTGGGGCCGTTTCTCTGCTTCGCCAGCTCCGCCCGAATCAGCCATTGCGAGTTTGAAGTGGCTTCGTCATCACTGGCAGATTTTCTCTGCCTGCTCAACAGTAAAATGGCGTCGGCGTCCTGCTCTATGGAGCCGGACTCGCGCAGGTCGCTCGCTCGGGGGGCGCGCGTCTCCTTTTCAGAGTCGCGGTTGAGCTGCGCGAGGACTATCACCGGCGCGCGGAGCTCCTTCGACATGGCCTTCATGCCGCGCGATATTTCGGCAACTTCCTGCTCGCGCGGAAGGTTCGGGTCGCTGCCGCGCAAAAGCTGGAGGTAGTCCACCACCACCAGCCCGAGCTTTCCGCCGAGCTGCTGGTTGAGGCGGCGGGCCTTGGCGCGCATCTCGAGTATGGAGATGCCCGCGGTGTCGTCTATCCACAGCGGCGCGTTTTTGAGTTCCTTGGCGGTGGCGTTGATGTCGGCGATGGACTCTTTCTTGAGCATTCCGCGGCTCAGGGCGTGCTGGTCTATGCGCGCGCGGGAGGCTATTATGCGCTGGTGCAGCTGCTCTGCGAGCATCTCGAGGGAAAATATGAGCGTCGGGACGGGGCTTGAACCAAACAGGGCGCGCTCCGCTATGTTCAGGGCGATGGAAGTCTTGCCGGTTCCGGGGCGGCCGGCGATAACTATCATTTCGTTGGGGTGCAGGCCGCCCATGAGCTCGTCGAGCTGCGCAAACCCCGTGGGAACGCCGACCATCTGCCCCTTGTTTTTTATGAGGGAGTTTATGCGCGCGACCGCGGCGTCAACCTGGTCCGGCTCGTCGGCCTTCCTCACGGTGTCGCCAACCCTGTCCTGAGATATGCCGAGGATTTTCTCCTCGACCCCCTCTATGAAGTAGTCTATGCCGCCCTCGTTTTGGTACGCGCCCTCTATGGCGTCATAGCACGCGCGTATCAGGGTGCGCAGAAAGTATTTTTCGCGGATTATGCCCAGCCACTCCTGAAAATGGGCGGGTGTCTCGATCCTGCCGGCGATTCTGCTGATCTCCACGACCCCCCCGACGTCGGAGAGCGCGTTGCGGGAGTTCAGGTAGTCGGCGAGAACGATTTCGTCGATTTCGCGCTTCTGGTTGTAGAGCGCGAGCATCGCCGAATACATTATGCGGTGGGCGGGCTTGAAAAAGTAGTCCTCGCGGATTTTGGAGGATATGCAGGCCGTAATGACGTCGCTGGAGGTGTCGCGCAGTACGCTAGCGAGCACGCCCTCCTCGGCGTCGACGTTGTGCGGGAGATCCCGCCCCAGAACGGCGGCACTCTCGTCGGATTGAAAAGCCGCGGCGCCGCCCTTACGGCGACCCGCGGTTTTCTTTGCCATAAAACTTTCCTCCATCGGAGCCCGATACGGAAAGGATTACTTCTTGTCTTCTTCTGCGGTGGAATCCTCTATCGGATTTTCCGAAACGACCTCAAAGGAAAAGTCGACCTTGACGTCGTTGTGGAGCTTTATCTGGGCGGTGTGCCTGCCGAGCTCCTTGACGGGGGCTGCGAGATGCACGGCCTTCTTGGGCAGTTCCACGCCTCCCTCGGCGATCTTGGCGAGCAGGTCGGCGGCCGTGACGGAGCCGAAGAGCTTGCCGCCCTCGCCGGTCTTCACCGCGAACGCGATGGACATGCCCTCCAGAACCTTGGCGAGCGACTGGGCGTTTTCGAGCTCCCTGGCTTCGCGGAGTTCGCGCGCCTTTATAAGGGCTTCAATCTGCTTTTTGTTGGCCTTGTTTACGGGTATGGCAATCTTCTTGGGGAAGAGGAAATTGCGGGCGTACCCGGCCTTGACGGCGACCTGTTCGCCTTCTCCGCCCAAGTTCTCGAGGGGCTTTACTATTAATACTTTGGTTGTAGCCATGGTCTTGTGTTATTTTGAATTGCAAAGGGTTGTTTTGGCCCGCGTATCAGAACGGGACGTCGTCGTCTTCGAGGTCTTCGCCGCGCTCGCGCTGCTGGGGCTGCTGCCTCGGCTGGCGCGGGGCCGGGGAGGACGAAGAATAGTCTCCGCCGTCGTACCCGCCGCCGCCGTATCCGCCGCCCTGCTGCTCGCGGGAGCCGACGAACTCGAAGCGCTCGAGCACCACGAGAAGCTTTGTGCGCTTCTGCCCGGTCTGCTTGTCTTCCCACGAATCCTGGCGGAGCCTTCCCTCAATGAGAATCGGCCTGCCCTTGGAGAAGAACTTGGCAATATTTTCCGCCGTTCTGCCGAAGGAATCCACTTCAACAAAACAAGTTTCGTCGCGGGTCGAGCCGTCCTGCGAATTGTAGGAGCGGTTCACGGCAATGGAAAAACGGCACACGCTCGTTCCGCTCTGCGTCTGCCTCAGTTCGGGGTCGCGGGTGAAGTTCCCCATCAAGATGACTTTGTTGAAAGAGGACATCGCTCTGGGAAATTGAGAGTTATTGCGCGAGGACGAGGATGCGGTCCACCGTCTTGTCGAGGCGGAACTTTTCCTTTATGAGAGCGTTCGAGGAGGACTCGCCCTCGTAGTTTACGTCCACGTAGATGCCCGCGGGAAAATTGCGGTCCGTGACGCGGGCGAAAGACTTCTGGCCGAGATTCTCAACCGACTCGATTTTGCAGCCGCAGGATTCCACCACGGACTTTATCTTTTCGATAAGGGTTTCGACGGGCTCGGTATAGCCTCTCGTATCGAGAATGAACGTTGCTTTGTACTTCTTGGTATTCATATTTTATATTTGTTTAAATTGTTTTTTGGTTCCGCCCGCGCCGCGGGAAGCGCTCCCCGGGGCGTTCAGGCGCCCGCGCAAACCCCTTCGGAAGCGTCCGGTCGGGGAGGATCCCCCCTGCGGTTGATTCGGTTCTGGGCGGCCTCGAGCCCCCCGGTTAAGAGCAGCTCAAAGCATTCGAGAATCGGGAGGGCCGACATCGCGGCGAGATCCGCCTCGGAGAGTTTTCCGAGGACGTGATCCGCCAAATCCATGCGCCTGTCCGCCTTTGCGCCGACGCCTATGCGAACGCGGACAAAGGAATTGCCGCAAAGCTCCATTATGTCGGCGACGCCGTTGTGGCCGCCGGAGGAGCCGCCCTTTGAGAGCTTCATTCTGCCCACGCCTATGGTGATGTCGTCGTATATCACGGCGGCCGAGGAAATATCGGCTTTCAGGCGCTTCAGGATCTTCGCAAGCCCCCTGCCGCTCTCGTTCATGTACCCTTCCGCGAAAGCGAAGTCAAGCGGCCTTCCGGCAATGCTCCCCCTCGCCAGATAGGCGTTGGCGTACTTGTCGAAACGCATCGACTCCACCCCGCACGACTTCGATAGACGCTCGAGAACCAGCGCGCCCGCATTGTGGCGCGTCATGGCGTATCGGGACCCGGAGTTGCCGAGCCCCACGGCTAAGGTGACGGACATGTTTGCCTTTTAAAGAACGCGGGCGCCGGAGCGCCCTGAAACTACTTTTTCGCGGGAGCGGCCTCTTTGGCGGCGTCCGCGGCCGGGGCGGCCTCGCCTTCGGCGGCGGCCGGTTCAGCTTCGGGCTCTTCCTTTACGAGATTGCAGGTGCAGAGAACATCTTCGAGGTTCGATTCAAACTCTACGCCTTCGGGGGCCTTGACGTCCTTGAGGTGTATGGCTTCGCCGATCTTGAGCGCGGAAACGTCGATTTCGATCATTTCGGGGAGGTCGCGGGGGCGGCACTTCACGCGGACTTCGTGCTCGTGAATTTCGAGGACGCCGTTTTCATTCTTGACGCCGTAGGCCTCGCCGGAGAAGTGGAGCGGGAGAACCGCATGCATGGGCTTGCCCCTGACGACTTCTATAAAGTCAACGTGCTCGACGGCGCCCGTGAGGGGGTTGCGGGCGGTGTCCTTTATCATCGCATAGCGCGATTCCGTGCCGTCGGAGAATGCCAATTCTATGAGAACCGCCTTACCCGCGACCTGCTTCAGGGCCGCAACGAGGCTCTTTTCTTCTATCAGGAGGTTCTTTTCCCCGCTTTCGCCGTAGATTACGGCGGGGATTTGGCCGCTTTTGCGATAGCGTTTCGCGGAATTGCCGCCTATTTGAGTCCTGATCGTTGAGTTTAGGTTTATCTGCTTCATTTTGCTATGGTTATGTAAAATTCTGATATAGCCGCCCCCTGCCGGACCGTACGGCCCGACAAGAAGTCATTGAATTAAAAGGCTTCTACTTTATTTGTGTCCGCGCCAAAATCAATAAAATTTTTCGTTCCCGAAAAAATATTCAAAAGCCGGCCTGCGGAACGGAAAATTCGCAAAAACCGCGGCGAAGGCCGGTTGTCCGCAAAAGAGGGAGCGGAACGGCGGGGCGGGATTTTTCACTCCGCAAATCCGCGCGGATTTTGCGAAAAAAACCGCCGGGCGCCGCCAAAAACATGAATCCGATGCCTGGGGCGGAAAAAAACTGCGATTTCGCCCGCGCGCCGAGGGCGGATATAGAAGAATCCGAATAAGAGGGATCTCCCGCCGAGCTGCCCATGCCAAAGCACCCATGCTGAACTGCCATGCTGAACTGCCATGCCAAACCGCTCATGCCAAACCGCCGGATTTTCCGAAAAATCCGAACAAAAAAGGGGCGAAGCGCGACGCTTCGCCCCAAAAGTCTCGCCCAATCCCGAATTAGTTTCGGAGCGGGCCCTCCCGCACGGGGGGAGACACCCGCCCCTGCGGGACTGGCAATCCAACCGGATTAGAGCCTTATTCTCGATGGGAGGAACTCCTTGTTGTACGCGTAGAGGGACTTCACGTACTTGTCCGCCTCGGGGCAGTTTATGAAGCTCATCGTCGAGGGCTTGTAGGTCAGCTCCTTTTCCGGGAAGAGTATGGCGACCATGCCGAGCAGGGCCATTTCCGTAAAGGGAGCAGCGTAATTGAAGTTGCCCATCGGCTGCTTGCCTTCCAGGCACGCCTTCACCCATTCCAAATGCGGGTTGCCGGGAGCCGTCGAGCGCGCGATGGTCTTCTTGGGAAGCGCGCCGCTCTTGGCGATTTCCTTCATTCTCGGTCGGGGATAGATGTAGGTTTCGCCGCCGTACTCGTTGGTGTAGACGGTTTCCTTGGTGCCGACGATGAAGGTGCAGTTTGCGCGGTTCCACGGGTTCTTCGGGTCGGGCTTGAGGAATTCGGGGTCAACCCTCTTGATTTCCTTCGGCCTGCGTCCGCCGTCGTACCAATGCAGGCGGATGCGGTCGCCCACGCCGCGCTTGTTGACGAATGTCATGACGCTCGACGCCTGCGACGGCCAGCTGTAATCGTTGAACGGGGTGGAGTTGGCGACGATGCTCATCGGATAGCCGAGGTCGAAGGCCGAGTACGGGACGTCGAGGAAGTGGCACGCCATGTCGCCCGCGGCCCCCGTGCCGTAGTTGCGGAGCCCGCGCCAGTTGAACGGGACGAAGCTCTTGGAATAGGGCTGGTAGGGAGCCACGCCGAGCCAGACCTTGTAGTCGAGCGTAGAGGGCACCGGCTGCCCCTTGGGCATTTCAAGCTCGCCCTGCGGCCAGATCGGGCGGTTGGTCCAGATGTAAATGTCCTCAATTTCGCCGATGACGCCGGCGTCGTACCATTCCCTTATGAGGCGCCAGCCCTCGTTGGTGTGGCCCTGGTTGCCCATCTGCGTTATGACGCCCGCCTTGGCGGCGAGATTCTTGAGCTCGTTGGCCTCCCAGATCGTGCGGGTAAGGGGCTTTTCGCAAAATACGTGCTTGCCCTTGGCTATCGCCCACGCCGCTATGGGATAGTGCATGTGGTCGGGGGTGGCGACGGTCACGGCGTCGATCTGCTTGTCCATCTTGTCGAGCATCACGCGGTAGTCGCGGAAGCGGGGGACGGTCGGGTATTCCTTGTAGGTTTTGGCCGCCATGTTGTCGTCGACGTCGCAGAAAGCGACGAATTCGACGAGGGGGGAATCTTTGAGGCGCGCTATCGCCGCCCTGCCCTGCCCGCCGCAGCCCACGAGAGCCAGGCGGAGCTTGGAGTTCGGCCCGGGAGTCTTGCCGGCGCTCCACGAGGGGAGGATCATAAGGCCGCCGGCCATCGCGGCGCCCTTTAAGAAGTTTCTGCGATTTAGCATATTTTTATTCCTTTTGACATTGTTGTTCGTAAAAAAGCGCAAAGGGCGAAAGCGCCGAGCGGCGGAAACGAAAGCGCGCGGCAAAAATTAGTCTTGCCCCCAACCGCCCCCGTCGGATATAGTGCAGTCCCCTTTGGATTGGGACAGATGTTTGGGAAAAATTCCAAAATAGTCAACATAAATTTAAGCCATACGGGAAAACGCGCATGCACAACAAAATCGCAACAATACTGACGACGGCCTCGAGCCCCGAATCCGCAAAGCTCATAGCCGAAACGCTCGTCTTTGAAAAATTCGCCGCCTGCGCGCAGATAGGCGTGCCGATAACCTCCATTTACAGGTGGAGGGGGAAAACCGAGTGCGCGGAGGAATTCCCGGTATCGGTGAAGACTTCCCCGGAAAGGCTCGAAGCCGCGGCGCGCAGGCTCGCCGAAATCCACCCCTACGAATGCCCCCAGATAATAATGTCCGAAGAGGACGCCTCGGAGGGGTACGCGAAATGGTGCGCCGACCCCGAAGCCGAAGCGTAGGCCCGCGCCCGGCGCAAATAAAAGAATTGAAATCCGCCCCGAAAAAAATTCTACTGGGAGGATAATGGCATATTTGGCTGCAACGGTTTTCCTGACGCTCGCCTTCGCCGCGCTCTGCCGCGCCGCGGAGGAGGTTTCCGGCGCGGCTCCCGCGGAACCGGGAATCGCGGAGCGAAAATCCGAAGGCGGCAAGGCGCATAAAAGGCCCTCCCCCGCGCCTCCCGGAGCCGCGGAGGCGGCGTCCGCCCTCCGCGCGACTGCGGCCGTATTCGGCTCGGCGGCGGCCGGGGCGCAGTTCGCGGAACTCACCGGCGCGGGATTAGGCGCGGCGCTCGCGTTTTCGGCCGCGCTGGCAACAGCGTTCGCGGCGTTCTCGGAAGTTCTCCCAAAGCTCATAGTCCCGATTTTCCGCGCGCCGCTGCTGTTGCGCCTGCGCCGCCCGCTCGCCTGGCTGGCCGCCGCGGCGGCGCCGCTTTCAAGGCTCTCCGCAAAACTTTCCGGAGAAAGCGCGGGCCGCCCCCGCGACGCCGGCGACGACGAGATAATACTGCTCGCCGAAAAGGGGCAGAAAGACGGCCTCATAACGCCGCAGGAGCGCGACCTCATAGCCAACTCCCTGTCGCTCGACGACGTGGAGATCTCCGAAATAATGACGCCGCGCACCGTCGTCATGGCCCTCGACAGGGACATGACCGTAGAGCGGGTTTTCAGCGAGAACCCAAACCTCAATTTTTCGAGGATCCCCGTCTATTCCGGGGCGATAGACAACATAGTAGGCATCGTCCGCCGCCGCGACATACTAACGGCGGTTGCGGGGGACAGGGGCGGGGCGAAAATCTCCGAATTCATGCAGCAGCCGATTTTCGTCCCCGAAAACGGCTCCGCGCTCTCGGTGATGCGACAGCTCATAAAGAGGCACCAGCAGATGGGGATAGTCGTGGACGAATTCGCGTCGCTCACGGGGGTCGTCACGCTTGAGGACATATTCGAGCACCTGCTGGGCTCGGAGATATTCGAGGCCGACGACGTCGCGGTGGACATGCGGGAGCTCGCCCGCAAGAGGAAGTCTAAAAAATAGTTTCAAGCCGCAAACAAAACGCAAACTCAAAACACGATGAAAAATCCGACATTCGCGCTGATAGGCGCGGCCTGCGCGGCGCTCTGCGCCTCCTGCACGACCGCCGAAAACGTCAGGGACGACGCAAGAAGAACCCCCATAGGCTCGGTGATATCCGGCGACACCAGAAGCGCCGATTCCTACCTGAAGCGCGTCAGCGACGAAAACAGGTCGCTCGACAGGGACACTTGGCGCCCGATATCGAACGAGGATCTCTAAGCCCCCTTCGGGGCGGACGGACGCCGAAATGCCCGCGGGCAGAATTCCATTCTACACGCTCTCGCGCGAAGAGCTCGCCGCCGGGCTTGCCTCGGCCGGATTTGAGAAATTCCGCGCAAAACAGGCGTTTGACTGCGTGTACTCAAAGAAAATCTTTGAGCCGAAAGCCTTTCCATCGGTGCCCGCAAAACTCTCCGAATATCTCGGCGAACAGTTCGACTTCGAGCCCGCAAAGCTCGCCGGCGACAAAAAGGCGGGGGACGAAACGAAAAAATACCTGTTCGCCCTGCGCGACGGCAATTTCGTAGAATGCGTGCTGCTGAACGCCCCGGCCGACGACGGCAAAATCCGCAAGACGCTCTGCATAAGCACGCAGGTCGGCTGCGCGTGCGGGTGCAGGTTCTGCGCCTCGGCGCTGCGGGGGTTCGTCCGCAACCTGTCGGCCGGCGAGATAGTCGCCCAGGCCCTGCCCTTCGTCGAGAGAAGGGTTTCGCCGTCGGGAAAGGCGGAGGCGAAATTCGAGTTTGAAAACATAGTCGTGATGGGCATGGGGGAGCCTCTCGAAAATTTCGACAACCTCTCGGCGGCCCTCGCAATATTCAACTCCCCCGAAAAATTCGGCTTCGGGGCGCGGCGCATAACGGTCTCGACCTGCGGAATCGCCGACCGCATCGAGCGGCTGGCGGAAACGGGGTTTCCGTACAGGCTTGCGATAAGCCTCCACGGGGCAACCGACGCCGTGCGCTCGCAGATAATGCCGATAAACAGAAAATACCCGCTCGCGCGGCTCGTCGCCGCGGCCAAAAAGTTTTCCGAAAAGTGCGGGCGCATGATTACGCTCGAATACATAATGATAGAAAACGTAAACGACTCCTTCGCGCAGGCGCGGGAACTCGCCAAAATCGCCCGCGTCCTGCACGCGCACGTAAACCTAATACCATACAACAGGGTCGAGGCCCTGCCGTGGAAACGCAGCGACGCGGCGAGAAGGGCGGCCTTCGCCAAAGTCCTCGCCGAAAAGGGCGTCTCGCACACGCTAAGGCGCGAAAAGGGCTCGGAAATCGACGCCGCATGCGGGCAGCTGGCGCTCAGAAGGGGGATAGGCGGCGGAGACCGCGCCCCCGAAACGCCCGGGGCCGGAAACCGCAAAAATTCCTCCGGGGGCATTTTTTAATTGCGAAAAACCCGGCGCGGGACAATTTAAAAAACGGTGAACAACTATAAGCACAGCCCAAACCCGTTCGAGAAAATCTCCGGACAAATGAGCGCGCTTTTCCGCGAGTTCGGGGAGTTCCTGACGGCACAGGCCGGAACTTTTGAAGAGGAGGTGCGCGCCGCAGCGAGGGAGTCGATAACCCCGCGCGGCAAATTCATACGCCCCATACTCGTATTCGCCGCGGCCCACGCCGCCCCGGAAAAGGGGGAGTCGCTCATACGCCGCGCTGCGATAGTCGAGCTTACGCACCTTTCGACGCTCATACACGACGACGTGATCGACGGGGCGCAGATCAGGCGCAGCGCGGAGACCGCGAACAAAAAGTACGGCGCCAAAACCGCCATACTGCTCGGGGACGCGATATTCGCGCACACGATGGGGCTTGCGGTGGAGGAAAACGACGTCGACACGTCGCGCCGCACGGCCCTCTGCGTAAAGACGATATGCGAGGGCGAAATCCGCCAGACCCTCGCCGACAAGTCCGTGCGCGTGACGCGCGAGAGATACTACGAGATAGCCTTCGGCAAAACCGCCGCGCTCTTTTCGCTCGCGTGCGCTCTCGGGGCGAAATCCGTCCCGGGGCTCGACGGGTGGATCGATGCGGCCGAGGAGGCTGGCAGGCATCTCGGCATAGCCTACCAGATTTACGACGACCTCTGCGACTGGTTCATGTCCGAAAAGGACGCCGGAAAGACGCTCGGCACGGATCTCGTCTCCGGCAAGCAGACCTTTCCGCTCATCGCGCTCTTCGAGACAATGGACGCGGCGAGCGCGGACGAATTTGCAAAAAACCTTTCCTCCCGAAACCCCGAAGAAATAATAAAGATGATAAAGTCCTCCGGCGCGGAAAGAATCTGCGCGGAAGAGATGGAAAGGCGCATAGGCCTCGCCGAAAAGGCGCTCGGGAAATTCCCGGGGGCGGCCGACAAGCTCCTCGAATTCTGCGCGGCGATGAGGGAGCTGGCGCTGGGATAGCTTTCGGGGAAGATGGCGCCTATCGCAGACAGCCTTTACGCGGCGGGAATATCCCACGAGACCGCCGGGCCCGAAGTTCTCGGCAGATTCGGAATGCCGCAGGCGGCGTGCTCGTTCGCCGAAAGCGGAATCCTGCAGGTAGCCGGCGTCTCCGAGGCCCTGGTGCTCAGCACGTGCAACCGCGTGGAAATCTACTTTTCGGCCGCCTCCGACGAACTGGCCGGCGCTGTGCTCGAATCCGTCTACGGGGCGGACGCGGGGGATTTCAAAAAGATCTGTTCCGTGAGAAAAAACGCGGAGGCGATATCCCATCTGTTCTCCGTTGCCTCGGGGCTGGAATCCCAGATGACAGGCGAGACGGAAATCCTCGGGCAGGTCAAGGCGGCGTACGAGAGGGCACGGGGGCTCGGGCACTGCGGAAGCGCGCTGAACGCCCTCTTCCAAAAGGCCGCCCACTGCGCCAAGTGGGTGCGGACAAACACGGAAATAGGCCGCGGCAAAATAAGCGTCGGCAGCGTCTGCGCGGAGCTTGCCATGCGGATTTTTGAAAACCTCTCGAAGGCGAAAATCCTGCTCATGGGCTCCGGGGAGGTCGGCAGGCTCGTCGCCGACGCCCTCTACGTGCGCGGGGCCTCCGACATACTCGTATGCAGCCGCACGCGCGCGAACGCCGACGCCCTCGCCGAAAAGATCGGCTGCCGCTCGTCGGATTTTGAGGAGGCGAAAAGTGGCCTTGAGAAATTCGACATAGTGCTGTGCGCAAGCCTCTCGCGCGAGCCGCTCGTGAAAAGGGCCGACATAGAGGCCGCGTGCAAAAAGAGGGCCGGCCGGCCGGTGTTTCTGATAGACCTTGCGGTTCCGCGCAACATAGAGGACGTTGGAGGCGAAATCGAAGACGCCTTTCTCTACAACCTTTCCGACCTCTCAAAAATAGCCAACGAAAACATAGCCGCCCGCAAAGCCGAAATAGAAAAGGCAAGGCAGGCCGTCGCAACCCGCGCCAACGCCCTCGCCGCCAGATTAGGGCTGTTATAGATAAAAATACAACATAGCGTTTTCTTTCCAAGAATCCGCAGGCCGGGCTCTTTCAGCAACGAAGAGTTTTGACTTTACAACATAATGTTCTTTCCAAAAATCCGTCAAAGAGCACTATCGCGCCCAGCGGCGGTTTTGACTTTACAACATAATGTTCTTTCCAAAAATGGGCAACAATGTTGCGGTGTCCATCTACGAGTTTTGACTTTACAACATAATGTTCTTTCCAAAAATGTGATTCTGAACACTCCCATCGCGCTTGCGGTTTTGACTTTACAACATAATGTTCTTTCCAAAAATATCAACGCGAATATTAACTGTGTAAAGATAGTTTTGACTTTACAACATAATGTTCTTTCCAAGAATCCCCGGTTATCGCGGAGGCCACCATCTTAAAGTTTTGACTTTACAACATAATGTTCTTTCCAAGAATCGAGACAATCCCGTCATACGCCAACGAGGAGTTTTGACTTTACAACATAATGTTCTTTCCAAGAATTGCTCTCGGCCATGTTATTCCTCCTCTCCGGTTTTGACTTTACAACATAATGTTCTTTCCAAGAATAACGCCCTCGAAAAGTAGTTTGTATTTTGAGTTTTGACTTTACAACATAATGTTCTTTCCAAGAATTCCCCGCTTCCAGCGTCTCAAGGCCGAATGGTTTTGACTTTACAACATAATGTTCTTTCCAAGAATCGAGACA
>DBGCYC010000021.1:0-3825 GCA_048390825.1 Candidatus Merdousia sp. | reverse complement strand
CTGAAAACAGCCTCGGCGCCTGAAATCGAGAGCCTGCTGCCCTTCATTCCCGAGTGCATGCCGATGTCGATGCGGCCTGTGTCCACTATGACGTCGCCGAGATTTGCGTCGGTTGCGTCGTATGC
Source organism: Candidatus Merdousia sp. (assembly GCA_048390825.1). Classification (GTDB taxonomy): domain Bacteria; phylum Verrucomicrobiota; class Verrucomicrobiia; order Opitutales; family Intestinicryptomonadaceae; genus Merdousia. The sequence goes on along the minus strand of DBGCYC010000021.1, from coordinate 3,700 downwards.
GCCGGATCTAAATCTCAAAATCTGGTACCCGTTTTGGGCGTCGGAGGCGCGCATCGTGATGTTTAGCGAGGATTCCGTATCGGCATAGCCGTATGTCAAGTTGGCGCTTTGGCGGTTGGAATTTGTAAATATGAGGGTACCCATACCGACCCCTCCGGCGGTTCTCAGCCAGCCGGTGGCGCCCGAAGTTGTCAATCCGCCGACGGAAACGGTTGAGGCGTATCCCGTGCCCGGAGTCCCTATTGTCCACAGGAGGGCCGAAGTGTCCATGATCCCGTCAACGGCGAATCTGCTTACGGTCGTGTTGAGCCTGACTCTTGAATCCGCCTGCCGGGCGATGATGTTTATGTCGCCGGCGACGTGGAAATAATTTGTCGAGGAGGCGGCCATACTGTCGGTGGAGATGTTGACGACAAGGAACCTGCCGCTGCCAGCGCGGTTGTAGTCGATATTGAAATCCCCGCCTATGTTGAATGTATTGTTGCCGTACATTCTTATAGTTTCCTCGAGCGCGACTCCCCCCGCACCGGGCGCCAGAGTGACGTTCAAGTTAAAGTCTCCCGCAAGGTTTGCCGTGCCTCCGGCCCCAAAGGACATCATGTATCCGTTGTTCATTCCGGCATTGGATATGTTGTACGTGAGCGAATTTAGGCTGAGGCTGTACGCGCTTGTGATGGAGCCGTATGCTATGCTCTCGGTGTTTACAATGCCGTTGTAGTCGGGGCCGAGGGTTCCCGCAAACTGCGCGGTTCTGTCCGCGTCCGTATACCAGTTGGAGCTCTGTCCCAGGTAGCGGGCGGGATCAGATGAACTTGTGCTATCGTTGAAATACAAATCCTGCGCGGCGTGCGAAAGGGCGCAGGAGGCCATCAGCGCAGGCAGAACGGCGATTTTGCGAAATATATATAAGTATTGTCTCATAATACCGGGAATCTCTAAAATATGTATAAAATTTTGCAAGAAAATTTTCAATCCATTATCTTTTATAACCTTGCCAAAAATTTTCCGATTTTTGGAATACCGCCTGAAGCGAAAATTTCCCCGTTTCAACCCGCTTCCGGCCTTCTCATTCCCCGATTTCGGCGGTTCCGTTTTTTCCCGCCGCACCCGGTATTTTTTAATCCGGATCGCGGCTGGCGGCGCCCATTGGCGCGCTTCAATCCCCACCCGCGCCATTTTGCGCGCGGCAGCCCCGCGGTTCGCCGAGCGCGGCAGGCTGTTGCGCGCAGATTCCCATGGGAGAGGATCTCCCTTCTTTCACAAAAACTCCCGCCCGGTCAGGAGGCGGTTTTCTTCGCGCGCTGCCTGCGCAGGTAGGCAAATATTTTCAGCGCGCGCGGAATGTACTTTATCGGCGGATAAAATACGTATGCCAGAAATATTATCGCAAAACTGCATTCGCGCAGGGCCACTATAAGTATTATGCAGATTATCAGCGCCACGAAAGACCTGAATCTCATGCTCGTCGTCCAGTTTATATGCTTGAACGACGGGTAGGGGAAATTGCTTATCATCAGCCACGCTATCAGAAGCATCAGCGGGATCAGCAGCGGCGTGAACGCCTGGAGGTCGAAGCTTAGTATCGTGAGCGCGATCGACGCCACCGTCCCCGCCGCCGCGGGCGCGGGCAGCCCGCTGAAATCGCCCTTTTCGTATTTTTCATGCCCGTTTATGTACGGGTTTGTGAGAACGTTGAAGCGCGCCAGCCTTATCGCGGCGCAGAGCATGAATATGAACCCTATCAGCCAGCCGGTGTTGCGCAGCAGCCTTATCCACGTCTCGGAAAGTGTGTCGGAGGGCTGGAGGATAAGGAAGAACATCAGCAGGCACGGCGCTATTCCGAACGACACGCTGTCGGCGATTGAGTCGAACTCCTTGCCGAACAGGGAGGTCTTGCCGCTCGCGCGCGCCACCCTGCCGTCGAGCGCGTCGCAGAAGAACGACGCGAGTATGCAGATTATCGCCAGCACGTAGTACCCCGTGCTCGGCGCGGACGCCCCGGCGGTGTAGTTGGGGGTTATGAGGGCCGCGATGTGGTCTATCGTCCTGTCCGTGGATTCGGCGTTGAATTTGCCCTGGACGCAGAGGATTATGGACAAAAACCCGAAAAACAGGTTCCCCGCCGTGAACGAATTCGGCAGAATGTATATTTTACTCGCCTGATGGACGTTTTCCCAGAGCGACTGTTCCGGCTTTTGGTTGGAGCTCATTTTTTAAGGGATTCGAGATATTTCCAGAAATTGTCCTCCTGCTCGAACATTGTCTCCTCCTTGAAGGGCAGCTTGAACCTGAATACGAAGTCCGCGATCGTGCGGTGGTGGAGTATGTAGTGCGCGTGCAGGGTCTGGGAGTCCTCGAGGAGCTCGAAGTATATGCGGTAGTCGCCCGTGCGGAGGCGGTAGTAGGTCTTGCCCTCGCGGTGTATCCTGCCGATTTCCTTCAACCCCCCCTCGAGCTGATCCGATGTGAGAGAGCCGAATGCGTCGATAATTTCGAGCTGGGCGATCTTCCCGAGCTTGTTGAGCTCGGCCATCGCCTGCCTGCTGAAAGTCACCTGGTACATTTTGACGCCTTTGTATATTTTGTTTGCCCGCAACGCTAAGGCCGAAAAAAAATACTTCAAACAAAAACGCAGTGAAACTTTTGCGGCCCGCGGGCGTTCTTTAAGGTCGAACGAAAATGTACGCCATGAAAAAGACAGTGCTCATAATAGCCGCGGCGATTTCGGCTATGCCGGTTTTCGCCCAGTCCGAAGATCCCGGCCGGGGCGGGGAAAAGGCGGCGGCCGCCGCCCCCGACATAGCGGGACTCGACCTCCAGACGCGCATACAGCTGATGAAGCAGTTCGACAGGGACGGCGACGGCCGACTGAACGAGGAGGAGCGCGCCGAAGCCATGAAAGCCCTCCGGGAAAAGACCGCCGACCTCGCCGAGATGCGCAGGAAATTCGCCCGCGAAATAATCGCCAAGTTCGACAAAGACGGCGACGGCAAGCTCGACGAAAACGAGCTCATGGAATTTATGGAGGAGCAGCGCAGGGCCTTTGAAGCCGGAAGGCCGCGGCGCGGGCCGCGGCGCGAGTTCACTCCCCCGAAGGAGATCCTCGCCAAGTTCGACAAGGACGGCGACGGCAAGCTCAGCCGCGAGGAGCGCCGCGCCATGTTTGAGGAGGCGCGGAAAAAGCGCGAAGAACTCTTCAAAAAGTACGATATCGACGGCGACGGCAAGCTCAGCGACGCGGAAAAGACCAAACTTATCCAAGATCCCGAGGTTCAAAATATGATGAAGCGCATGATAGGCAATCCTCCGCGATTTGGCGAATGATTTGGCTCCGGGCGCGTGAAACTGCCGCTGATGCTCCGTTTTAAGTGAGGCCGCCCCTTGATTTGGCGAATGCTTTTGGCGCAGGGCTGCGTTGCTTCGGAATAAGTCGCACCCTCGCGTACCACAAGTACGCTTCGGCCGCGCCTTTTATATATTTATAAAGGGATAGCCTAATCGCGGAGCGATAGGCGTAAGGGCGCAGCCCTTCAAAGGAAGCGGCCCCGCCGCCCTTGCCCCGCCTCCAAAATGGACTCGCTGGCTTGGTTGCGCTACGCGCAATCCGCGCTGTTCTCGCCCCTACGGGGTAAAATGCAGACGCATTTTATCCTTCCCGAAAGCCTTATTTTATAACCTCGCTGCGCTTCGGATAAAATAA
>DBGCYC010000020.1:0-2871 GCA_048390825.1 Candidatus Merdousia sp. | reverse complement strand
GGCTCCGCCAAAATTTAAAAGGCGCGGCGCCTCTTTGTGGCGCCGCGCCTTTTTTTTGCGCAACAATCTATAAAAAGATATTCGCCGCTTGGGAAAGTTTGGCAACCGCGCGCGGCCGCGCTTGATGGCGGGGCTTTCAAAATGCCGCCCCCAACGCGCCGGATGCGGAGCAATCCGAAGCGCCCAAAGATTTGCGTATTGTTAGTTTCGTGTTAAAAAAAGGCTTGATTTGCGAGAAAAAAAATCAAAACATAATGGAGAATCGGCTGGGTATATTCTCAAAAAGAATCTTCCGTTCGGTTCACAAATCAAAACAAACTACAAATAAGATATGAAAAAAGTAATCATCAGCTTACTCGTAGCGGGCGCGGCCGTAGCCGCCAACGCTCAAGACAAGGCGCTTCTCGAAACCCTCGTCAAGAAGGGCATGCTTACGCAGCAGGAAGCCGCTCAGATTGCGAAGGACTCCGTGGCGGTGACTCCCGCTACCAAGTCTACGAAGTCCATCAAGATCTTCGGCGGCGGCCAGGGCTGGTACAGCTGGGGCAAGAACAGCGTCAAATCCGGAACGGCCTCTTTTGACCAGCAGAGCGGCTTTACCCTCCGCTATGTCAAGCTCGGCGTAGAAGCCGACGTGGGCGGCGGCTGGAGCGCGGAAGTCGTCACCGATTTCGGCACGGAAGGCGCGAGCAAGAATTACCTCGACAAGGTCGTGGCCTCCAAGAAGATCGACCTCGACTATATCAACGGCACCCTCCAGCTCGGCCTCCGCAAGGTGAACATGGGCTACGAGCAGAATATGGACGACTTCGGCCAGCTCGCCGTCGAACGTTCGGTAGCCACCTATTTCTTCACCCGCTATGAAGGCAAAAACTTTGGCTCCCGCACGGTTGGCGCTTTCTGGGACGGCAACATCACCCAGGTGGACGGCCTCTACTACGGCGCGGCGGTGACTTCCGGCGTTTCCGAAGGCGGCGTCACGAATTTCATCACCGACGCTCAGGACAGCTCCGCCCTCAGCTTCTGGGCCAATGCCGGCTATAAGAACGTTGCGGACGTCAAGGGCGAAACGCTCTCCTACGACCTCGGCGTGAACTTCGGCTACGCCCCGCAGGGCATGACCACCTACGACCGCAAGGGCAGCGTTTGGGGCATCAACCCCTATGCCACCCTCAACTGGCGCGGCCTCACCCTCATCGGCGAATTCTTCCTCCAGCAGGCTGAAGACTACGCTCCCGGACGCGACGGCGTAGGCCGCACCCCGATGGGCGCGAACTTCACCGCCGCCTACAAGATGGACATCGGCGAATGGGGCGCCCTCGAACCCGTGTTCCGCGCCTCCTATGTCTCCACCAACGGCATGGGCCTGCGTTCCGCATACAGCGGCGACGACCTCGGCGACATAAACCAGGCCATGACATTCTACGGCGGCGTCAACTGGTACGCCACGACTGCGGTCAAGACCTCCCTCGGCTACGAGTTCGGTTACTACGACCAGGGCGACGCCGTTGTCGAACGCGTCTACGGCAACACTGTCTGGGCGCAGGTTCAGGTTCTCTTCTAATCGGAAAGATCCGGACATTGAAAAAAGGCCAAACGCAAGTTTGGCCTTTTTTTTGCGCGTTGCGCCGGGAAATCCGCGTTTCACGCGCCGAACCGGGCAATGCGGACCCGTTGATTTTGCGCCCTTGCCCGTCCCTCCGTTTTGGGAAAAATCCGTTCAATTCACGCCCGGTTAAATCCCGCACCGGAAAAAGCGCTTGCGGCGCGCGCAAAAGCGTTGACAGCCGCACTTTTGACGCTTTCCGCGCTTTTAATTGCCGTATTTGGGATAATGAAAAATGGTTGACTATATTTACCTTGCGGATAATCTGCATATTATCATGAAAAAGATTTTTCTGTTTGCGTTTTTCCCGCTGTTTGCCCTGCCCGTTTTCGCCCAGGAACCCGCCTATGTCGATTTGTATTCGACCAAGGATTTCTCTACGGAACTGTGGGCTTCCGGCAATACTTCGTATTTTAAATACCAGTATGTGGACGAGGAAAGGCAGAAAAGCTGGTGGGAAACGGAGGACGGAACTCCGACTATCCCCGGGGAAAACAACAATCTGTGGGTAATTGCAGACACAACCAAAGGCACCGGTATAGTGTCGGGCTACGGGAATGTCCCGCTGACAATCCATGACCTCAACTATGTTTTGAAAACCAGTTATCCCGAATTTGCCCTGATCGGCGCGGGCGGCCTGGACATCAATATAAAAGGCGACTTCAATGTAACGCTTGAGGAGTGCTATGCCACTTGGAATCCCTCGCATTTCGTCGTCTCTCTGGGGTCCAAAGACGACGCTTCCCAGATGGGCAACACCTACCATGTCTACGGGGACATGAATATCGTGAACAAGGCCGCCAAAACTTCGGACGGCGTATTCCCGCAGGGACTGAAGATCACTCTGCGCAACAACTATATTTCCACCCAGTCTGGAAGCAATTATTATACGACGCAAATCCAGCAGAATTGCACCTTCCAAATTGACGGCGACCTCGTATTTTCGCAAACCCCCGGGCTTGCCTCGCAAGACGACCTCAACGCCCAAAAGATGATGCTCAATACGTCCCTCACAAATTTCATCGTCGGCGGGGTTGTTGATATGACGCCCCTCTACACAAGCACGGTAAACCATGAAAGCCTGACCGAATGGAATCTTAAAAGTAAAATGGGGGCGAAGTCAGAATCGCTCTCGGCCGACGCGGCGTTCGACTCGAACATAACGATAGGAGGGCTGAAGGGGAGCGCGCTTCTGACGGCGACGGAAGACTACGAGGCCGCAAGCCACAAGATAAACATGACCTTCACCAACAAGGTCGACGCCG
>DBGCYC010000019.1:0-5437 GCA_048390825.1 Candidatus Merdousia sp. | reverse complement strand
TCTGCATTTTACCCCGTAGGGGCGAGAACAGCGCGGATTGCGCGTAGCGCAACCAAGCGAGCGAGTCCATTTTGGATGCGGGGCAAGGCGCGAGGAAAAGGCGCGGCCGAAGCGTACTTGTGGTACGCGAGGGTGCGGCTTATTCCGTAGCAACGCTGCTCCGCGCCAAAAGCATTCGCCAAATCCGCAAGCGGAAATTGCCAATCCCCTCCCAATTGCCCTTTGTTTCCGGGTTTAGGCTAAGCTCAGGCGAGTATTTAAGTGAGGCCGCCGGTGGGAGCGTACAAGTGGTACGTGACCAGTGGCGGCCTCACTTAAAACGGAGCATCAGCGGTAGTTTCACGCGCCCGCGCCAAAAGCATTCGCCAAATCAGCGGCGTTTGCGCGCGAGAACCAGTAAAGCCAACGCCCCGAAAATCGCAGCCGCGGCCGCGGGTTCGGGAACCTGACTTATGGCGTAGGAGCTGAACCCGTCCACGATGAAGCTTGCGATGCCGTCCTTGTACTGTATTTCGGCGTCGTACAATTCCCATTCGCCGCCGTCTTCCCTATGCCACGCCAGAAGGTTGGCGACCTCGGCTTCGCCGATATAGGCGCTGAAAACAACGCTAATCTGGCCGTCGTAGTCGGCGGCAACGGAGTAGGCCGCCTTCACTTCGCCGTCTATGCCGGAGACGTCGGAGGCTTCGCTTATGGAATTTACGGAAACCGCGCCCTCGCCCATGCCGGCGACGTTAAAGTCGAGAGACAGGCTCTTGTTTTCGTCGGCCGCAAATGACACTGAATGGACGTCGGAATCTCCTGTGCCGACCGTGACGGGGCCGGAAGATATGTCGGCGCTCTTGCCCGCTGTGAAGACGCCGCCGGAGAAAATTCCGCCAAACGCCTCGACCGAGCCCGAACCGGAATAGCCCGCCAGCGCCGCCGACGCGCCGTCAGCCAGCGATCCGCGTTTGACGGAGAAGGATCCGCCGTTCGCAACCGTCGTATTCGAGAGCTGCGAGGCGTCCGCGCCGAGGACGAGGGAGAGCGAGGCGCTTTGCGCTATCGTTATGAGTGTGCCGTCGGAAGCCTGCGAGTATTCGGCAAACTCCGCAGATCCGCTGTTGACGTTGATGTGCGAGAAATCCGCGACTTTCAGAACGCCGCCCGAGTATGCGGAGTCCGCCGTGCCGACGTTGAAAATCCTCGAACCGACGATGTCCGTACCGCCGCCGATGCCGCCGCCGCGTATCGTACCTGAAACAGACGCGCCTCCGGCCACGGTGACATTCACGTCTCCGAGTATCCTTCCGCCGCGCCCGGAGCCGTAGTATCCGCCCCAGCCGCCGCCGTAGACATCGCCGCGCACGTCGGCGTTTCCGGCTATGAGGATATTCGTACCGCCGGATATCGTGGAGGAATCCGCGGAGCTTCCCGCGTTGGTGGCGCCCCCGGCCATTATGGCGACGTTGCCGTATTTGCCCCAGTCTTCGCCGGTCAGTATGCCGCCGGAAACCGTTATATTGACGTTGCCGCCTACATTGGCGTTGCTCGCGGCGCCGTAAACGGCGCCGATGTTGCCGCCGTTGACCTTGACATTCACGTCCCCGACGACGTCGCTGTACATTGCGCCCGAGGCCATTATGTTAAATATGCGCCCGTTGTTTACGGTGAGATCCACCGCGCCGACCTTGGAAACCCCGACCGCCGACGCTCCGGAATCCTTCTGGTTTCCGCCATTGCCCGCGTAAAGGGCGTATATGTCGGTATCCGCGCCGTCCACGACGGTCTTTACGGTTCCGGACACGACGGCGTCGCCGCCGGTGAGCCCGGCTACGAGGCTTCCGGAGTTGGAAACGCCGTTGAAATTGTTCTCTATATCCCCGGAAACGCTTATCTTGGAGCCCTCCGCGACATTAAGGCGCGACCCCTTTACGCTGCCGGAAAGGTCGAACTTCACCGCGCCGAGGTTTAGGACGGAATTCTCCTTGACGTACAGGGTGGAGTTTTCGAGCGTCCCGAGTTCGACGGTCGACCCCCCGAGCACGTTTACGCTGTCGAATCCCGAAACCTTGGAAATTCCAGCCCCGGCGTATGCGGAGTCCGCCGCGCCGACGTTGAGGGTTTTGGTTCCGGAAACGGTTGCGCCGTTGGCGCCGCCGCCGTATATCGCGGCCTGCGAGAGATCCGCGTTTCCGGAAACGCCCACCTCGACATTTCCCTTGAGGGCCGACCCGTTTCCGTATCCGCCCCCGTAAACGTCTCCCGAAACCTTTCCGCCCGAAAGGCTGATTCCGACATTTCCGTCAACCGACGTACCGCTTCCGTAGCTGGCGCCGTAAATACCGTCCGTCACGGTTCCGCCGGCAATGTTTATCAGTATGTTTCCGCTGATGTTGCCGGAATCTCCAGGCAATCCCTCGCCGTAGTCGCCGCCAACTATCGTCGCCACAGTCGCGCCTTCGCCGACCGAAATGCTGACAGCCGTCGAACCGGCCCCGCCGCCTATATACGACTTATTGTTTCCCTCCTTATAAAGAGACGATCCGCCGAAAACCCAGTTCGCGGAACCGCCGCTTATGTCGATTTCAGTCGAATCTATATAAGAAGTCGAACTTTTGTCAACCTGCGAACCGCCGTACACGTCCCCGTGGCCGCCGCCCGTAATCTTGACATGCGTCCCGCCGTTTATGTGCGAGACCGCTCCGTTGTAATTGTAGACGCCTCCGCTCAGGGTGCCCGTCCCGTTGCCGCCGATGCTGCCGGCCGACAACGTTGCATAAGTGCCTCCGTTGATGGTCATCACGGAACCGGACTGATTGTATCCGCCCACGTACATCCAGCGCACGTATGCGTTTTCGCCGTCCATGATAAACCTTATACCGTTGTTCACCGTCACTTCGCACGCCGCCGCGCCGTCCGAGCCCGTCATGACGCCCGCCGTGGCGTGGGCGGTATTCCTGCCGTTAAAAACCGCATCGACGGAATCCAGCGTATACCTGGTGCCGTTCCATACTTGCCCGCCCAGATAAAAAGTGCTCGACGACACCGAATCGGCGACCTCGTAGGAGAGCTTTCCCGCCGTCATTTCCGCCTCACCGTCGCTCCTCACGAACGATATCCTGTCGGTAACACCCAGATTTGAAAGAGAAACCTTTATATCGCCGTATGCGCGCGTCCCCGACCCGAGGGTGTCTTTGCCGAGATAAATTCTCGCAACCTTGGTCGCCTCCGAAGTTTCCTTCAAACCGTCGATAAAAACTTCGATATTCGCGTTTTCTTCGATGGGAATGTAGTTCACGCCGGTTTCAGTCAAATCGGACGCGACTATATTTACCGTTTCCGCCATCGCGGCGCCCGCGAAAAGCGCGAGCGTTGATATGGATAGTATTGTTTTCATTGCTGGGTTGATTAAAAAATTCGTCATAGATACTAAACCGAAAAGGTTTGTCAACTCATTTTCCCAACAAATTTAAGGAAAATCCCGCTCCCCTTTGCACATCATTTCCAACCCAATAAAACGGTTGACATTACGCTCCAAATCCCCGATAACAAAAATATAAATCGTATTTCACCCCAATATGAAAAAATACATACCCCTTCTTTCATATCCCGCATTTCTGTTGTCGGCCGCCCTCGCCGGCGCCGACACCCTTTACTGGGTGGACGCCACGTCGTATTTTGACGCCCCCGCTTCCGGAAAGCTCGACGGGAGAAATATCTGGGACATTGACAGGACTTTTTCCGATACGGGAAAATCCTCCTACTCCGAAAACTACAACTGGGCAACCGGCTACACTGTGGATAAAGTCACCGTCGGGGAAACTGTCTACAGCGTCCCCGTATACGAATACGCGTCTGCTGTGACAGCCCCGAACGAGAATACCGACGTATACTTTAAATTCAGCGACTTTTCCAATGGCGGCAACGACGTCGGGTACAGATACAGAATAGGGGGATCTGTCCGGTTTGATTCAGACGTGACAGTCAAAAGCATAACCATTGACAGCGCCAACGACAACTGGCTGATGTTAAAAACTAACGGATACGATCTCACCGTAAGGGAAGATTTAATCTGGAACTCAAACGCCGTCACATGGATTGGACAAAGCAGCGATTCCAATTTAACCGTCGGCGGGACAATATATATGAGAGGCGGATCGCTCAGCATATGGAACTCCCTCAGATTCGGCAATGACGGCGTCGGTTCGATAGATGTAGGCGCGATAAAATTTGAAAGGCAGACGCGCATATCGCTCGCAACCTCCGGGGCTGCAACCACATTTGAAAATCCCCAGGCGAAAATCCGTGGCCTTGTGGATTTCGCAGGGTATGACGGCCGCCTCGACCTGGGCCGCAGGGCAAATTCCAACGAACAGTTCTATTCTGTGGGCGGCCTGAGCGGCAGCAACAGCGGCGCGATAGTTTCGACATGCGCCGAAGACAATTCCACCGGCATAAACTCCACGCTCGTGCTCGCCAATTCGGCAGACGCGGTTTTTGCGGGCAAAGTGACAAACGCCCTCACTTCGACCGACGGGAGCTCGACGGCAATAGACAACACCGTAAACGTCGTGATGAACGGCACGGCGACGCAGACGCTTTCCGGCGACAACGACTTCCGTGGCTATGTGCGCGTTGAAAACGGCACACTGCTGATGAAAACGGCGAGCGGGGCCTCGCACGGCAAACTCACCCTCAACGGCGGAAAATTCGGCGCCATAGGCAATGCGTCGTTCTCCTCCGCCGAATGGAACGGCGGCAAAATAGGGCTCTTTAACACCGACGAAGCCGTTGCGATGATTACGCCCGAGACCATTTCGATAAACGGCGAATTCGCCAAGGCCGCCGGAAAGATAACGGTGGACTTCAACAATGTCGACACCTACGACCTCATCGACAACGGCGAATGGTACGACATCATCGTCGCCGACATTCTGAAAGGCTTCTCCGAAGACGCCGGGGACGACTTCATCGCCGCCAACCTTGTGAACGGATACGCCGACTTCCAGTGGGTTGACTCCGCAGGCGGCAAGACGCTGCAGGTAAGTTTTGTAAGCGTTCCCGAACCCGCGGCGATAGCCGCCATGTTCGGCGCCATCGCCCTCGCGTTCTCCATGCGTCGCAGAAGGAGGTAATTTTTTCTCTTAAAAAATGCGCGGCCTGACAGAGTGCCGCGCATTTTTTTTGACCCACACATTAGCGCCGAATCTTCCGCGCTGTATCGTGGGGTTTGATTTTGGAAAAATGAAGTAGGATTTGGGGAAAGTCTTGGGTACACCTCCGGAAACCGCATTCCAATGGATACCCGCGACTGTCTTCGCGCCCGCTTACTCCGACAGGCGGGCGTTTTGAACCCGCAGAGCCCGCGCCAAGCCTCTACGCCATCGCCCGTATCCGGCATTGCCCGCGCTTCGAGGAGTAACGCAAAAACCGAATGGCTATTGCCGCTTTC
>DBGCYC010000018.1:0-26442 GCA_048390825.1 Candidatus Merdousia sp. | reverse complement strand
TCACTCCATTTTCAAAGCCCTTGCAAATCCGTTGGGCTCTCTATTCCCAATCTGGGCGCAATTTACGGGCTGGGCGCCAAAACTCGAAACAAGGCAAAAAAACTTTCCGAATCTTGCATCATTTTGGGGGTGTCGGCGCAGAAAATTTCCATACTCAAATCCGCGCGCAAAAGCCGACCCGCGCCCCCCGGTCTTTAATCTTCCGCAGCTTCCCATTATTTTCCGCCATTCCGCGTTTCCAATATCATCTCTTAAATATCATCGCCCCCCTTCCGACGGACGCCGAAAGGCCGGGACGTAACGCCTTCCGGGCGCGAACTCGGCCCCGGAAAAGCGGAGCGAAAAAGACGCGCCGCCGCAGGAAAAAAGAAGGATACTCCGTTCGCATTTTCCCTTTCGGCCCCACGGTATGTCGAAAAATTGTTTCCCGCCGGGATACCCCGTGGCCGCTTGCGCTCCGCGCGCAAAAAGAACCGGCACGCGGGATTTTCCACACGCCTCGCATTTGGGGAAAATGAGGCAATTATCGCGGCGCAAAACCCGTAATACGGCGGAAATTCCGCCTTAATGCGGGATTGCAATAAACGCCGCTTTAACAGCTGCGAAAGGGCGAAAACCCGCTGCAAAAAAATCACAGGATCCAGCCGCCGCCGGATTTTTTTACGATTTTCCGAATTTCCAGCATAAGCAGCACGGCGAGGCACTTTTGAACCGCCATTCCGCTGCGCTCGGATATTTCGTCGGCGTGCGAAACGTTGGAAGGATCCATGCATTTCAGGACGCGCGACTCGTCCTCCGAGAGCGGGAGCGCTGACGCAGGCTTTTCCGGAGCGGGCTCTCCGGGTTTTTCCGGCGCGGAAAAATCCAGCTCGACCTGGCCCGTGGAGCGCAGCTCGCCGATTATGTCCTCGGCGGACATTGCGAGCGTCGCTCCGTCGCGTATCAGGGCGTTGCACCCGCGGCTCGGGCGCGAGTCTATCCTGCCGGGAACCGCGAACACGTCCCTGCCCTGCTCCGCCGCGAGGCGGGCGGTTATCATGCTGCCCCCGTGCACGTCGGACTCCACGACGACCGTGGCAACGCCCATTCCGGAAACTATCCTGTTGCGTATCGGGAAAGTCTGCCTGTCCGCGCGCGTGCCGAGGGGAAATTCGGACACGACCGCGCCGCCCTTTTTGATTTTTTCATACAATTCGGCGTTCTCCGGCGGATACACGACGTCCGCGCCGCAGCCGAGGACGGCTATGGTTTTGCCCCCGGCCTCGAGCGCGCCGATGTGCGCGCATGTGTCGATTCCGCGCGCCATGCCGCTGACGACGACAAAGCCGGCGCGCGCAAAAGACGCCGCGAACCTGCGCGCGACCGTCTGCCCGTACACGCTGCACATGCGCGAGCCCACTATGGATATGCACGGGGCGTTGAAGTCGCAGTCTCCGACGCAATAAAACCCGACGGGCTTGTCCGCGAGCGGCAGAAGCCTGCGCGGATAGCGGGGGTCCTTGTAATGGAGATATTTCGCGCCGATTTCCGACATGCGCTCAAAAACCTTTTCGCAGTCCGGCCCGCCGCGCGCGGAAAGAACCGACTCCGCCGTCTTAACCCCGATTCTGGGTACGGAGACCAGATCGGATTTGGAGGCGGCAAAAATGCCCTCCGGAGAGCCGAACGCTTCAAGCAGGCGCATGGCCGTAATCGAGCCGATATCGGGTATCGAGCATAATTTTATATACGATTTCCAATCTTCCACGGCGCCGAAACTTCAAATATTGATATTTTTTATCTTTTTCAAAGAGGAGGGGATTTGCAAGAAATTATTTTTCCGCGAGCGCGGGATACGCAGGGCGCCGGAAAGCGCCGAAGATTCTCCGCATTCCGGAAAGCGCGCATACTCCGCGCCCCAGGCCGGCGTGAACACCGCCGTGCGGCGGGCGCACGCGCCTACGCAAAGGAGGCCGACGCCCAGATGGAAAGCGGCAGCGGGTACGACAGCCCGCCCTCGGGCTCCAACACGAGCTCGCCGCATTCGACCGCGCACCCCGCGCGCGCCCCGAACCGCTCCCGGAGGACGTTCGCCGCCATTATCGGGGAGGCGTCTATTGAATAGAGCGTCATCAGGACGAAAAGCGGGGTGTCGGAAAGTATCTGCGAACACGCGCCGAGGAGCCCGGGGAGCATTTTTTCGAGCTTCCAAAGCTCGTTTTTCGGCCCCCTGCCAAACGCGGGCGGGTCGAGGACTATGGCGTCGTACTTCCTGCCCCTTCTGGCCTCCCGCGCGGCGAATTTCAGCGCGTCGTCCACAATCCACCTTATCGGCGCGCCTTCGAGCCCGCTCGCCGACTGGTTTTTGCGCGCCCACTCAACGGACGGCTTTGAGGCGTCCACGTGCGCCACCTCATACCCCGCCGCGGCCGCCGCAAGCGTCGCCGCCCCCGTGTAGCCGAAGAGGTTCAAGAGCGACGGCCTGCGCGGGGGCATGCCCCTGCCGGCGAGCATTCCGCCAAAAAGCCTCGCCCGCGACGCGATAAACTCCCAGTGCGGCTTCTGCTCCGGGAATACCCCTATGTGCTTCGAGCCGTCCATGAACTTTGTCAGAAACACGGCTTTGCCAAAGCGCAATTTCGGAGGGGAAAGCCTTTTGAAAAACTCCCAGCGCGCGCCCTTTTTGTCTTCGTCGAAATACCGCGCGTCCGCCGACGCCCAAAGGGATTTTCTGGCGGGGCCCCACCATGCCTTGGGCTCGCCGCGCACGAGCACGCAGTCGCCGAACCTCTCGAGTTTCAGGCGGCCGCCGCTGTCGAGCAGCGCATAGTCGTCCCACTTAGAGGAGAGCGCCTGTACGTTCAGGGACATGAGGCCATTTTCACGATTTTCCGCAGATCCACCCTGCGCTCGTAAATAGCCTTGCCCACTATGACCCCCTCGAGATTGCCGTGGGAGCGCGCAAGCCCCAGAAAATCGGACACGTCCCCTTCCGAGGATACCCCGCCCGAGGCCACGAGCCGCGCGCCGTAGGGGTAGAGGGTTTCGAGCATCTTTTTTTGGGCGGCGAGGTTGGGACCGGCGAGCATTCCGTCCGTGTCTATGTCGGTATAGACGAAAGTTTTCACCCCGCCCCGCGCGAGGCGGACGGCGAGGTCGAAAGAGTCGAGCCCCGAGAGCTCCACCCACCCCTTTATTGCGACCTTTCCACCGCGGGCGTCGATGCCCGCGGCGATTTTGCCGCCGTATTTTTCGGCGAGGGCGGCGGCGAAATCCGGATTCGTGCACGCCTTAGTGCCTATTATCGCGCGGCCCGCGCCCGCGTCAAAGGCTCGCCTTACGGACGCTTCGTCGCGCAGGCCGCCGCCGAGCTCGACAAACATTCCCAGCTGCGCAATCCGCGATATCGCCGAAAGGTTGGAGGACTCCCCCGAAAACGCCCCGTCGAGATCCACGACGTGAATGACGTCGCTCCCCGCGTCCGCAAAAGACTTCGCGGCGTCCACCGGGTTTTCAAAATACACGGTTTTGTCGGCGGCGTTGCCCATTTTAAGGCGCACGCACTTCCCGTCCTTTATGTCCACTGCCGGGTATATTTTCATATTGCTATTCGGAAACGGTTATCCTGAAACCCGTCATGCGGTTGCGCTGGTTCTCGTCCGCCCTGGCGCGCGGCAGGACGGATATCGCGTCTGCTGAAGTCTGCGCGCCGCCGCCGAGCACGGCAACGCCCACGCCGTCCCCGCCGAGCACAAACTCCCCGACGTTACCGAGCAGGTCGAAAAACCCCTTGTCGTTGGCCTTCTTCGTCGAGACCGGGTGTATGGAGCCCCCGCTGTTAGAGGCGTTCCACGATATGGCGTCTATGTCCGCATACCGCAGATTGCCCACGGCCTCGACGAACTCGGCCTCCGTCGGCAGGGACACTTTCATTCCGAGAATCCAGCCGAGGCGCTGGCAGAAAGTCACCGCCTCCTGATAGGTGGCCGACTCCACGGGGTTGTCTTCGGAGGACTGGTTGCGGCTCGGATTTTCCTGCATGACGAGCGAGTAGAGCTTCTGCGTCACCTCCGTTTTGAGCATTTTCTTACCCCCGGAGCCGACGGGAAGGAGGGCGGACTTCACAAGCTTCTGGATTTCGCCAAGCCTCCTCATGGTAAAATTGAGGTATCGGACGCGTATGAGATCCTCGGAAGTGATGTCCGAATTCCTCGGGAAGTCGTTTCTGAACTGCTCGACGCGTGCGACGAGGTTGCCGGACAGGTCGGAGGCCTTGGCGATGTCGGAGGAGCGCACCGCCTCGGTGAAGTCCCTGTCGAGCGCGGAAATTTCGGCGGCGTATATTCGGCTCCTGGCCTCTGTCGAGAGGTTGGAATACTCCGAAAGCCTTTCCTCGGAAGCGTGCACGCTGCGCGGGAAAAGGCTGTTTATATCCTTTTGGCGCGCGGCGGCCATGGCGTATTTGTCGGAGGCGGCCGCAAATTGCCCCTTCTTCTGGAGCCCGCCGGCCTCCTCGAGCAGCCCCTCTATCTCGACTTTCAGGTCGGAGGATTTCAGCGAGTCGAGCTCGCCGCGAATGCGCTGGACGCGCATGTAGTCGTTGTATCCGGAGGTCGGAAATTTCAGGCTTATGTCGCGGCTTATCTGCACCGCCTTTTCGTATTCGGCGACCGCCGCCTTCCAGTCGGATTTGGAGAGCGCCTCCCGCGCCCTCTTCTCCGCGGCGAGGCTCTCCTCGTACATCGGTCGAACCTGCAGGTTCTTTATCGCCTTGTCTATCTCGACGACTTTCGTGACGCTTTTGAAGTCCGACAGCCAGTAGCCGCGGTTGATTTTGTCCTGTATGTCGTAGGCCTGGCGGTAGAACCTGTCGGCGGCGGCGGAATCGCCGGACTCCTCCGCGGAGCGCGCGTTCTTTTCAAAATCGGCCACGAGGCGCGAAAGGGGCTCGGCCTCCACATTGTGCAGGCGCGTGCGCAGGCGCGTGAGGCGGTTCATCGGAGCCCTGTCCGAGGAAGTCGCGCGCGCCTTTTCTATGTAAATCTCCTGAAGCCTTATGGCCTTTCGCAGCTTGTCCACCTCCGCGGCGGAAACGATTCCGACCGAGGCGGACTTTTCAAATTCCGCCTCGAGCTCCTCCGACTCTTTGAGCAGCTGGGAGCTCTCTATCGACGGGTCGATGTATTCGGAGGGGGCCTTTACCGACCTGCCGGGCGACATGAGCGTGAGAAAATAAAAGAAGCCGATCACCGCGGCGGCGGCGAGGACAACGAGCAGCGTCTTGACAAGCTTCATCATAATCGGAAAAGTTTTGCCGAAAGGCGCGCGCAAGTCAAACAGATACTTGCGCCCTCTCCCCGGAGCTTCGGGCGGGCGCGGCTCCGGGCGTCAGTAGAGCGTCTTGTAAAAGCGCGCCACGCGCTTGGTGATAGAGGTGAGCGCCTGCGCGGGGGTTATGCCGAGGCGGCCGCAATACTCCTCCATAGATATTTCATCTCCGCCGCAGGGGCCGACTATCACGGCTTCGTCGCCCTCCCGCACGCAGTCGAGGCCGCCCGCGTCCACAGCCGCCTGGTCCATCGAAACCCTGCCTATCACGGGAACCCGCACGCCCCTTATGAGGACGGACATTCTGCCGCCGCCCTCGCGCGGCACGCCGTCGCCGTACCCCACCGAAAGCAGGGCTATTTTGGAATCCTTTTCGAGCCTGAAAGTCCTGCCGTAGCCCACGGTCGCGCCCCGGGGGAGGTCTTTTACGAGGCTGACGGAAGTTCTGAAAACGAGCACGCGCTCCGGCTCGAAGCCGCGCAGCATGGAGTTTTCGGACGGCCTTATCCCGAAGAGGACGAGCCCCGCCCGCAGCGACCTGCCGAACGCGGGCGGCAGAGCGGAGAGGTCGCAGACATCGCCGTGGTGTATGTACGCCGACCCCGCAGCCGGCCCGAGCCTGCCGGCCGCAAACGACAGAAATTCGGCGTCGGGCTCCGAACCCTCGGCGGGCGCGCCGGATCCCGCGCCCGGCAGGCAGAACGCCTCGAGCTTCAAAAACGGCGACTCCAAAACCGCCTCAAGCATTTCTGCCGCGTCCGCGCGCGACGGCAGCGACTCCCCCAAAACCGGGAGCCGCAAATGCACCGGAAGAGCCCTTCCGGCGGCCCGGGCCGCGGCCTCGAACCTGCGCGCCTCCTCGACTCCGGCGAGGACGGGGGTCAGGGAGTTCTCGAAATACGCGGGCTCCTCGCCGGGCAGCGAAGAGCTCATCACTATGATCTTCCACCCCGGGCCGACCTCCCTGACGCGCGCGCCCTCCTCGGCGTTCGTGACGGCGAAGGCGTCGGCGCCGCTGAGCATGAGGCGCACGACCGCGGCCTCCACCCCGTATCCGAAAGCGTCGGCCGAAAGCAGGGCGATGTACCCCTTCTCGCGCCCCATGAAGTGCCTGAGCTTCCCGAGGTTCCTCTCCATGGCGCAGAGGTCTATGTGCACGGAGCACCTCAGATGCGTGCTTGAGCCTTCCATTTGGCGTACTCCCTTTTTGAAAGCGATTTCGGCTCCGGCGCAAACGCGCAGGGCTCCGCGAGCCCCGGATCCGCCAGGAGCGCGCGGGCGGCGGCGCCCGCCGGCAGGCCGAGCCTTTTGAAGCCGGCCAGCCGCGGGTCCACTTCGGCGCGCTGGTCGAGCATCGCCGTAGGAAGCGAATCCATCGCGGCGAGCGCGCCGATCTCGACCTCCTCCTGGCGCGCGGCCGCCCCTCCGCGAAAATCGAGCGCGTTGACGTACCCCTTGCGCGACGGGGCGAGTATCCGAAAATCCCCGCGCATTTCGGGAAACCCTCCGACGAACCCGCGCGAGAGCGCGGCGGCGGCGGTCAGCATGGCGTCCCACGAAAAGAGCTTCGCGCCCGTGAGCGCCGCAATAGTCGAGACGGCGCAGCTTGCCACGCGGGTTGAGAGCATGGAACCCGGGCCGACACAGAGCGCGAACGCCCCGATCCCGTCCAGAACCGGGCCGCAAACCTCCTTGAGCGCGGACGCAAACCCCTCCATCGCCATATCGGGCCGCGCCGCTTCCGAAACCGTCCGCCCGCCGCGCACGAGGGCGATTTTCACGCCCGAGCCCGACGCGTCGGCGACGGCGAAAATTTCAAAATCCGAGAGCATTCAAAACCTCCTTCTCAAATTTTTAGGGGCGATGCCGAGCTCCTCGCGGTACTTGGCGACCGTCCTGCGGGCGACGTCCACCCCTTCGGAGGAGAGGATTTCCGCTATTTTGGAGTCGCTAAGCGGCGCGCGGGGCGACTCCCCCGCGACTATCGCGCGCATGCGCTCCTTGACCGACGAGCTCGCCACCCCCGCGCCCGAAGCCGAGCCGTATCCCGCGCTGAAAAAGCTTTTGAGCGGCAGTATGCCGAAGGGCGTGTCGGCGTATTTTTCCGAGACCGCGCGCCCCACGGTAGTCGGGTGCACGCCCACCAGATCCGCGACATCCTGCATCGTCATAGGCCTGAGCGCGCCCGGCCCGCTCTCGAAAAACTCCGGCTGGAGCCCGAGGATAGCCCGGGCGATTTTAAGCAGCGTCTTCTGGCGGTGCTCTATGGCCTCTATTATAAATTTTCCCTCGCGTATCTTGGAGGATATGTACGCAGCCTCGTCGCTCGTGACTGCGGCGTCGGAAGCCATTTTGCGGTACTGCTGGTTTATGCGCAGCTTCGGGACATACTCGTTCGTAAGCTCCGCCTCCCAGCCGCCGCCGGGCGCTTTCCTGTACGCCACGTCGGCCGACACGAACCTCTCGTCGTCGCGCGCGAACTCGTGGGCGGGGGACGTGCTCAGCTTGGCGATTTCGCCTATGGCGTCCTCCACCGCCGATTCCGCCGAGTTTTCCAGCCGCGCGATCTCCGAGACTTTGCGCTTCATCAACAGCTCGTAGCGGGACTCGAGAATCCTGTGGGCGAGGCTGCCGCCCATGCCCTTGCGCTCGAGCTGCAGCATGAGCGAGTCGCGCATGTCGAAGGCCCCGATTCCAGGGGGGTCGCTCTCGCGCAGAAGTTTTGCCGCCGCCTCCGCGTCCTCCCTGGGAAACCCGTTCTCCTCCGCGCGCGCAAGGGCGTCGCGCGGCAAAAAGCCCCTGTCGTCGAGCTCCCCCGCCAGAAACGCGAACGCCCTTGCGGCACCCTCGCTCGGCGCGTCGAGATTCGCCTCGTTGAGAAGGTGCTCCCGCAGGGAAATCTTGTCGGGTACGGAGTTGAGCGCGAAGTCGCGGCGGGCGGCCGCCTCCCTGGCGGCGTCGGGGGCGGGCGATTCCCCGTACCCGTCGTCGAAGTCCGCAAACTCCCCGTCGGCCGTCTCGCCCACGGACTGCGGGCGGCCGTCGAAATCCTCGGCGGACGCGTCCTCGAGCAGCGGGTTGGTGCGCAGCTGGGCCGAAACCTCGCCGGCCAAATCGAGCGCGGAAGCCTGGAGGATCTCGAGGCTCTTTTTCAGCTGCGGCGTGAGCGCGAGCCCCTGCTCGGCGCGCTGCGTCTGTTTCATTTCCGGCGGCATTGCGCGTTAAAAAAAGAGACAGCTTTCTACATCAAAGCGGCCGGCGCCTTCAAGCATTAAGAATCGCGGAGCCTTTTTTGTTGCCCCCGGGCGCGCGGGGGTGAAAATGGCGCGGATATGGAACGCATGCCCAGACCCCCCGCCCCCGCCCGGCGTCCGGAAATAATGGCGCCCGCCGGGGACTTCGTGTGCCTGAGCGCCGCCCTGCAAAGCGGCGCGGACGCCGTATATTTCGGGATAAGGGGCAGCAACATGAGGGCCGGCGCGCACAACTTCGGGATTTCCGACCTCCCGCGCGCGGCGGACGAATGCCGCAATGCGGGGGCGAAGGCGTACCTGGCGCTAAACGGCATATATTTCGACTCCGAAGCCGCGCTCCTCGACGCCCACGTCCGCGCCGCGAGGGACGCGGGGGTGGACGCCGTGATCGCGTGGGACTTCGCCGCGATAGAGCGCGCGCTCGGCGCGGGGCTCGAAGTGTTTTTGTCCACGCAGGCGGGGGTTGCGAACTCCGACGGGGTGTGCGCGTATTTCAGGAGGTTCGGCATACGCCGGTTCGTCCTCGCGCGGGAATGTTCGCTCGACGACATAGCATCTATAAAGGGGCGGGCGGCCGAAAAAATCGGCCCGGAAAACGCGGGGAAAATAGAGATAGAGGCGTTCGCGCACGGGGCGATGTGCGTCTCGATAAGCGGAAGGTGCTTCATGTCGCAATACGCCTACGGGAAGAGCGCCAACAGGGGCGAATGCCTCCAGCCGTGCCGACGCGAGTACTCCATCAGGGAGAAGCGCGAAAACGGCGCGGAGTTCGAGCTGGGCGACGGATTTGTGATGAGCCCCAAAGACCTCTGCACGCTCCCGTTCGTCGAAAAGCTCTTCGAGGCCGGCGTTGACGCGCTGAAAATCGAGGGGAGAAGCCGCAACGCGCAATACGTCTCCGCCGCCACAGGCGCCTACCGCGCGGCGCGGGACTTCTGGCTCGCCCGCCGCGGCGAAAGCGGCTTTGACGAAAAGTTCGCGGAGCTGAAAAAATCGCTGATGCCGCAGCTGGCGCAAAACTTCAACAGGGGGTTCTCGGACGGCTTCTACATGGGCAGACCCGCGGGCGACTGGACTTCCGGCGGCAACCGCGCCGCGGCAAAGAAGCTGATTCTGGGCCGCGTGCGCAACTACCTCCCCCGCGCCGGGGTCGCCGAAATAATAATGGACGACAACGCCGCAAGAATCGGGGACACCCTGTGCGTGGAGGGGAACTCCACCGGATACGTCGAATTCGAGCTCAAAAGCGCGCAAATCGGAGGGGAGGACGCAGGCGAACTGCGCAAGGGGCAGGTTGCGACGATAAAAGTGCCGTCGAAAATGCGGCCCAACGACAGGGTTTACCTGATATCAAAAGCATAAAAACTTTTACTATTTTGACTTTGCGGCGGATTCGCGCGCGCGGCGGGTTGACAGCGCCCTCCCCCGCGCTATCCTTCGCCGGCAGAAAAGGACAAATATGGAAAACATTTCAAGAAGGCAATTTTTGGCGCGCGCCGCGCTCGCGGGCGGTTTCGGCGCGCTGTCGTTCAACTTCCTCTGCGCATGTGGCAAAAAGAAACCCTATCCGTTAGGCGTCTGCGACTGGACGCTCGGGGGCGCCGGCAACCCCGGGGCCCTCGGGGCCGCAAAGCTCGCTGGCCTCGACGGCGTGCAGGTTTCGTCCGCGGCCGCCAAGCCCGAGGGCGAATTTTTCACCCGCGCCCAGATCGCCGAATACAAAAAGGCGATGGCCCAAACCGGCATGAAAATCGCCTCGACCTCCCCCACGTGCATGAACGCCAACCCGTTTTACAGCGCAAAGGGCGCGGAAGAATTCACATGCAAGGCCATAGACGCCGCCGCGGAGCTCGGCGCGAACTGCATACTCCTGCCCTTCTACGGGCCGGCCAACATGCAGAACCCAGACAAGACGATGAACGAAAAATTCTTCGCCCCGCTCGTGTCGCGCCTAAAAGCGGTTGCGCCCTACGCCCAGAAAAAGGGGGTTATGATTTCGATGGAAAACTCCGTCTCGGCGAAGGACAACCTGCGCATAATCGAGGCCGTCGGCAGCGACTGGGTGAACGTCTACTTCGACATATTCAACTTCCAATATTACGGGCACGACACCCTCGACTCCCTGAAAGCGCTCAAAGGGCGCATCGGCCAAATCCATCTGAAAGACTCCGGGCACAGGCTCGATTCCAATTCAGGACTGCCGCGCAACATGGACGAATGCCTCAGGACGATAGAAGCGATAGGCTACGAGGGGTGGCTGGTATTCGAGCTGCACGGCTTCAACAGGAAAAAGGACGGCGAGGAAATCGACGCCATACGCCACAACGCGCAATTCATCCGCAAGTTCTACGCTTAGGAAAGCGGCGGACGGGCGGGCTTTCCCCGCGCCGGGCTTTGCGCCGCGGCGCTCGGCGGAAAGCCCCGTCATAAAAATCGTCCATAGAAAACCGCAGTAACCGGGGGTCCCCAAGACATTAATTCCGGAAAAACATTTGCGCGTTGCCGGACAAAAAGCCGGACAGGGGCAAGTCTCCGTCCGGTTTTTTGCAATCCCCGGGGCGGCGCGCGCCAAATCACGCCTAAGAGCGGATTTTTTCGGGCGCCGCCGTTTCGGCCGGCATAAATGCGCCCGAAATTCGGAAGAAATGAACCCGCGCGCAGCGATAAAAATGAGCCGTAAGAGCCCCTGAAAAATTTTTAATTTTCTTGAAAAAATTTCGACGAATGTACGCAAATTGCGCACTATGTTGAGCGCAAAATGAGGATAAAAAGACCAAATTCTATTCTAAGAAAAGAGATCGCAAATGAATCAAATCTTTGAAGGAATAAGAGAAGGGCTGAAAGAAGCGATAGCCATGGAACGGGGGGAAATCAAGCCGGCCGAAGCAATTGAAATTCCGGACAGCCCCAAAGAAGTGAGGGCCCGCTTAAAACTTTCACAGTCTGAGTTTGCAAAATTCATCGGGGTGAACGAATACACATTGAAGAATTGGGAACAAGGGAAGCGCAGAATACCCGCGCCCGCAAGAACCCTTTTCAAAATCGCCGCCGCATACCCTGAAATCATCTTGGAAATGCGCGGGCGATAAGCGCAAGCCGACATGGGGCAATTCATTTACATAGTCCAATGCTCCCTCGAGTTAAACAAGTTCAAAATCGGCATAACCGACAACCCGCAACGCCGCCTTAAATAATACAATGCGACAATGGGGCAATACAAAGACAACGTATATGCCTGACTTTTTCCCTGCAAAGTAAAAACATGCGGGAAATTGAGTCCGGCGTCAAAAAAGCGTTTTCGCATTTGAGGGAGCAGTCGAGCCGCGAGATCTATTTTTATAATGCCGCGCTTTCCTACATGTACGCCGGCTTTATTCGAGTTCACCCCGGATTTCTCGAAGAAATAACGCCGTATTCGGAATGACCGGCCGGCTCTTCGCGGCATTTGAATATCGCCAGAAACCGAACGGTACGGCACCGTTGCGGCGTCCGGACGCGAATTTATAGGGAAGGAAAACGATTGGCGAACGCCGGGGCTCGCTGCGGTATTGCCGCCGCATGCGACGGCGACTGTCGGCTATGGACATCTCGGGACGGTTCTCAACCTACGGGAAACACGGCCTGGGCGGGAACGGCAAAATACGAATTTTAATCCGCACCGGGATTTCCCGCGCATCGTCCGAATCTCGCGCCGGCGCGGGGCTTCACGCCCTCAAAAACACCTCGACGACCCCCCGGACTGAATTGGCCATATAGACCCTGTCCGCCGCAAACAAGTCCTCCGCGCGCAGCACCATCTCCGTCAGGCGCGGCAGCATTGCCCTGCGCATCACGCCCCCGAGAAGCCCGCACGACAGCGGTGGCGTGTAGAGGTCGCCGTTTTTTTCAATTATCACATTGCACCGCGATCCCTCGCAGACCTCCCCGCGCTCGTTCAAAAATATTTCGTCGTAGACCTCGCCCGCGGCTATCCTGGATTCCGCGCGCGCGTACCAGCCGCGCTTGGAGGTTTTATGGCGCAGAAACGGATTGCCCGATTCCAGGCGCTCCCGCGCTACTTCCACATCGAAAGTCGAGGGTGAGGCAAGCTCCCTCCAGGCCGCGGAAAAGCTCCCCGCGCGCGAAAGCCCGAGCCTGAATATTCCGTCGCGCGAACAGTCCACGGCGCGCGCGGCCCCGGAGGCGTCGAAGGCGAACCCCAGTTCCCGGGCCGAGTTTTCCATGCGCTCCAAGTGCTCGCACAGGAACTTGGGCTCGCCGTTTTCTATCAGAAAAGTCTCGATTATTTCAAACTCCCCGTTCACAAACCGCGCCTTTTCGAGCGTCTCGGCCCATTCCCCCTCCGCGGAGGAATCCCATACTACGGCGCTTCCCGAATGAAATTTGAACCGCCCTTCACCCGCGCGCCGCTGGAGTATGCGTATCGGCACGCTGCACACGGTTTCCTCCGGGGAGACGAGCAGAATAGCGCCGCAATAGACCCCGCGCTCCCCCGCTTCAAGCGACTCTATTATGCGCATGGTCGAAAGCTTCGGCGCGCCCGTCACGGAGCCGCACGGAAAAATGTTTCCAAAAATATCCGCAAGCCCCGTTCCGCGCGCCAGAGTCGCCGAAACCGTCGACGTCATCTGGTGGAGTGTGGGAAGGCTCTCGATTTTGAACATCTCCTCCACCGAGACGCTTCCCGGCTCGCAAATGCGGCTGAGGTCGTTGCGCATCAGATCCACTATCATGAGGTTTTCCGCGCGGTTCTTCGGATCGTCGGAAAGCTCCGCAGCCCTGAGCGCGTCGGCCGCGGGATCGGCGAGGCGGGCGGCGGTGCCCTTCATGGGTTTTGCGGTTATCCTGCGCCCGCGTATGCGGAAAAACAGCTCGGGAGAAAACGACAGCACCGTCCTCCAACGGTTTGACACGAACGCCGAATAGGCCGCGTTTTGGCGCGGAAGGAGCGCCTCGAAAAGCGCGAAGTCGTCCGAAAATTCGGCGAGCAGGTCGGAAGCGTACGAATAGTTCACCTCGTACGTTTCGCCGCCGCGTAGGGCCTCTTTTATTTTGCGGACGGCCCTGAAATAGTCCCCCTTTGAAACGCGCGGCGCAAGCGCTGCGGAAACTTCCGGGCGCGCGCGGGGGACGAAAGGCCGAAAACCGTCGCAGACTTCCATGTACAAGAGCGGCTCTTCGGGCGCGCGGCAGCCGATGCCGCAAAAGGCCTTCCACGCCTCGTAGAGGACGTACCCGAAGCAATATTTTCCGCCCGCGGCATATTTTTCCGCAAGAGAGAGGGCCGACGCCAATTCCCCCGCCGTACGCGCCTCAAGCGTCGCGGCCGGCTCCGAAAATTCCATACCCATAAACGCGGACATCGCCTGAAAACCGTAAGCCTTTCAAGGTACGCCCGCGCCGCGCCCCGGCAAGCAAAAACGGGCGGACGCGGATTTGGGGCGCATGGCGCGCGGCGGCCTTTATTTCCGGGAGGGAAAATATCGCGCGGCAGGATTTTGCGGGGCGCCGCGCTTTGCCGGAAACCGCCCCTTTGGGCAAAAGACCGCATTTAGTTTCACCCAACCCACCGCGCCGGGCTCCGAAGCGGCACGGCCGCAGCCCTCCTCCCAAAAGCGGCCGCGCACTTCAAAAGAACCTTCGCGCGCCCGCGCCGCGCCCCTTCATCAAAATGGCCGCCAATCCGACGCAGGAGGCTATTCTCCCAAAATGCGCTTCCGCACAATTTCCGAGGCGGAGGCGACTATCTTCGCGCACGGGCGGGTGGCGTAATATTTCGCGTCGCGCGCGTCGGGGGCCGCGGAAACGGGAGAGCCTTTCTGCAGGTTGAGAAGCTCGCGGCAGATTATGGAGCCGTTGGCTTCCCTGAAAATTTCGGCGAGCCTCTGAACCCTTTCATAGGTTTTTTTCTTTTCTTCGGGGGACGGGTCGGGAGAGCAGTTTTTAAGCCCGTCGAGCATTGCGCACGCGCTGAACGCCCCGCAGACCTCCCTCATTCTGCCGACTCCCCCTCCGAGCGGCGCCGAGACTTTCAGCGCCGTCTCAAAGTCCATTCCGAGTTCCCCGGCGTGCGCGGCGAAAACCGCCTGCGAGCAGTTATAGCCGCGCATAAAAAGCCCGGCCGCCGGATTTTCCGCGCCTTTTTTCCCGTCCTCCACGGCTATTTCCCCCCTTCCGCGTCTTTGCCGAAGGCCTCGCGGATTTCCATGGAAGCCCTCATTGAGCAAAACTTCGGGCCGCACATCGAGCAGTGGTGCGGGCGGGAGCCGTCGCGCGAAAATTCGGGGTCGCCCTTCGAGCGGAATTCGCGCGCCCGCTCGGGGTCGAGCGACAGGTTTATCTGGTCGTCCCATCTGAACTCCGCGCGCGCGAGGCTCATTGCGTTGTCGCGGTACTGGGCGGCGGGGTGCCCCTTGGCCAGGTCGGCGGCGTGGGCCGCAAGCTTGAACACCACCACCCCCTCGCGGACGTCGTCGCGCCCGGGGAGGCCGAGATGCTCCTTGGGAGTCACGTAGCAGAGCATCGCCGTCCCGCCCGCGCCTATTTGAAGCGCGCCGAGGGCGGCCGTAACGTGGTCGTAGCCCGCGCCTATGTCGGAGACGAGCGGCCCGAGCGTGTAGAATGGCGCCTCGGCGCACCAGTCGAGCTGGCAGCGCATGTTTTCGTCGACCATCTGCAACGGCACGTGTCCGGGGCCCTCGCACATGACCTGGACGTCGTACTCCCACGCGGTTTTCGCCAGCTCCCCCTGCACTTTGAGCTCGCCGAGCTGCGCGGAGTCGTTGGCGTCGGCTATCGCGCCGGGGCGCAGCCCGTCGCCTATCGAAAACGCCACGTCGTAGGAAGACATTATTTCGCAGATGTCGCGCCAGTGCTCGTAGAGGAAATTCTCCCTCTTGTGGGCGAGCATCCACTTCGCCATAATGGATCCCCCGCGGGAGGCTATGCCGGCCATTCTGTCCGCCGCCGCGGGGAGGAATTTCCTCAGAACGCCCGCGTGTATGGTGAAGTAGTCCACCCCCTGCTCGGCCTGCTCGACGAGCACGTCGCGGTAGGACTCCCACGAGATGTCCTCGGCCACGCCGCCGGCCTTTTCGAGAGCCTGGTAGATCGGGACCGTCCCCAGCGGCGTCGGGCAGTTGCGTATCAGCCATTCGCGCGTGTCGGTGATGTCGGCGCCCGTAGACAGATCCATCATGGTGTCCGACCCCCATTTTATAGCCCAGAGCATCTTCTCTATCTCCTGCGGAATTGAGGAGGCCATCGAGCTGTTGCCGATATTGGTGTTGATCTTCACCAGAAAATTCCGGCCGATTGCCATTGGCTCGAGCTCGGGGTGGTTTACGTTGGCGGGGATTATGGCCCTGCCGCGCGCGACTTCGCTTCTGACAAATTCGGGGGTTATCTCGAAGCCCTTTTTAAACCACGTCCCGGCGTGCTGCACCCTGAGGCTCGAGCGCGGCGCATCGGGCGACATCGCCCCCTCGACGCCGTTGTGGAGGGCGAGGTTTTCGCGGACGGCGACATACTCCATCTCCGGGGTGATAACGCCCCTTTTGGCGTAGTGCATCTGCGTCGGCCTGCACCCGGGCTTGGCCCTCCTTATGGCGCGCCCGCCGAACGGGTTCCCGGGCGAGTCGGCGAGCCGACCGGCCTCCGCGGTGTCGCCGCGGGCTTCAAGCCACTTTTCGCGGATTTTGGGCAGGCCCTTTGACGCGTCGAAATGGAAATTTTCGTCCGCCCACGCGCCCGCCGTGTCGTAGACGCGCACGGGCGGATTCGGCCGTGCCGACCCTCCGCAGAGGGTCGGCGAAAGCCGTATTTCGGCGAGGGCCACTTTCACGCCGTTTCTCTCGGCGTACACCCTGCGGCGCGCCGGATTGTCCAGAAAAAGTTTTTTTATGTCCATTGTTTGCCGTTTTGAACCGCGGCGCACGGGGCGCGCGCAAATTAAAATATGTCAGCGGGATTGGCCTTGCGCAGCTTGCGGGTGGCCAGCAGCCCGGCCGCGAGGCACATCGAAAGCGACA
This sequence comes from Candidatus Merdousia sp., assembly GCA_048390825.1. Lineage (GTDB taxonomy): Bacteria > Verrucomicrobiota > Verrucomicrobiia > Opitutales > Intestinicryptomonadaceae > Merdousia. Next base: position 9,851 of record DBGCYC010000018.1, on the reverse strand, counting down.
GCCCGAACACCGTAGCGAGGCTCGCCGCCGACATATAAGTCTGCATTCCCGCCACGCTGCGGGTGAGCGCGTACAGAAGCTCCGCCAGCCCCGCGCCCGGCACGAACCCCATGACGGAAAGTATGAAAGACTCCTGCACTATTATCCACACGAAAAACGAGTCCGAAAAGCCTATCGCTTTCAGTGTGGCGTATTCGGAGAGGTGGTCGGTGACGTCGGTATAAAGTATCTGATAGACAATGACGGCCCCCACGAATATGGCCACCGCCATCGACGCGCCTATCACAAAGCCTATCGGGGTGCGCTCCGCCCAATAGTCCTTTTCGTTTTCTATGAAGCGGCTTTTAGTCATGACGCTCACGTCGCGCGGGAGAATCTTTTCGAGCCTGCGGACGACGTCCTCCGGATCCGCGCCGGGGCGGAGCTTCAATACGCCGACGCTGTACACGCCGCCGGGCTCCGGCCAGATTTCGGAAAACGTGCGCAGGCTCGTGAGCACGTTGCCGTCGGCGGCGAAAGTCGCGCCGATTTTGACGAGCCCCTTCACGGCGGCGCGCCTGCCGGCTATCTCCGTGCGCACGGAGCCGCCCTCCGCGAACTTCCCCGCGACGTCGCCGTACTGCGAGCGCGAGAGGCTGTCGAACAGGACGGCGCCGTCGCGCTTCAGGAACTCCCTGCCCCTGTTTATGTCGCCCGACAAAAACACGTCTTTCGACGGGTCGAACGCTATCACGAAGATGTCGCGCTCCCTGCCGTCGTCCACGCTCTTGAACGACATGCACCCGAGTTTTATCCCGTCGGCGGACTCCACCTCGGCGACCGCGCGCGACTGATGCAGGCGCACTTCCGGGAACCCCTTTCCAACCCCGAAATACTCGTAGTTCGCCCCGACTATGACCACCTGCCCGTCGAGGAGCTCCAGGGGGCCCACGACCTGCTTGTAGAGGGCGTTTTTAAGCCCCATCTGAAAGAGCATCATCGCCACCGCGAAAGTTATCCCCATGAGCGCCACGAAAAACCGCTTCCTGTCGCCGGCAAGCTGCAGCCACGCCACGGGGATTCCCAGCGGCACGAGCCTTTCAAAAAAACCTCTGCGATTTTCCCGCACCGGGCGCGCCTATTGCTTTTTAACCAGTATGCGGACGTTCACCTGCGAGCCTATCAGGCTGCGGAAACTCCCTGGGGAATCCAGTTTTATCTTCGCCACGACGACCCTGAGGTTGGAATAGTCGCTCGGGTCGCTGCTGAAAACCCTGTTGGACTTCACGTAGGAGGAGATCTGGACGACCTTTCCAAGGAATTTTTCGCCCTCGAGCGCGTCCGAAAATATCTCGGCCCGGTCGCCCACCGACACGCGCGAAATGTCCGACACATATACCTCCGCCTCCGCGTACATGGAGCTCGTGTCGGCGATCTCGCAGATGCCCTCCGCGCCGACGGCCTCGCCGGGCACGACGTTGGACTCTACCACCTCGCCGGATATGGGGGCGCGCACTTCGTACTCCGCGCAGGCGGCCCGGGCCTCCTCAACGGCGGCGGCGGCCTCCTCGACGGCAAGCTCCTGCGCCCTCTTCACGAGCGGGACCATGGCCCTGGCCTGCGCTATCTTGCGCGCGAGCGACTCCTGCTCGTAGCTTATCTCCTCGCGCTCGCGGCGCGGCGGGTCCTTTTCGTCAAGAATCCTCTGGTTTTGGGCGAAAGCCCCTTCGAGGTCGGCGGCAAAGTTTTCCTGCTGGAGGATTTTCATATCCGCGCCCGCCCGGGCGGCGGCGAGCGCCTTCTCGGCGCGCGAGAGCGCGGCCCGCGCCCGCCCGGCCCCGCGGAGCACCGCCACGACTTCGCCCTCCCTGACAATGCTCCCCCTTCGGACGCCGAGCTTTTCGACTATGGCCTGCGACCCCCCGAGAGACGGGGCGGCGAGGGCGGCTATACGGGCCCCCGGCACGATTTTGCCGACGCACGCCACGGCGGAATCGCCCGCCGTTTCGGCGGCGAAGGCGGCGGCGGCAAACCCGAGGCATATCAGACAAAAGAAATTTTTCATAGGCGAACAAACTACTCCGGGAAACGCGCATTACAATACAAAAAACCCGCGCGCAGAATTTGCTTGCCCGCCCGGCCGAAAGCCGGGAGAATATTCGGACTATGAGAAAACTTGCGCATATAGGAATTCCGACGGACAAAAAGCCCGCGAAGGCCTCGCACCTGGCCGACGCCAAGCTTTTCGTCACCGACCCGGCGGACACAAAAAACGGCATAGAATTCCTCTACTTTGAGGAGGGCAGCCCGATGCCGGAAATTCTGAAAAAGGCCGCCCACATAGCGTATATGGTGGACGACATCGAGGCCGAGCTCGAAGGCGCCGAAATCCTGATTCCGCCGTTTGAACCTTTCCCGAATCTGAAAGCCGCTTTCGTGCTCGAGGACGGCGGGGTTCCCGTGGAGCTGATGCAGAAATTCTGAGCCCGCACTGCGGGCGCGCGGGACGGCATTTCCCAAACGGGCGCGGGCGCGCCCGTTTTTTTGCGCCCGCAAGTTTTGCGCGGGCGCCGAAGCGCGCCGCTAATTCCTGTTCGGGGTCTGGACGGACATGTTCAGAATCTGGCCGTCCCTCTCGAGGGTTTTTGAGAGCTTGGAGTAGTCGACGTCCTGAACCACGCAGCCGTCGTCTATGGCCTGCGCCGCGGCCGCGGCCGCGCTCTGCCCCAGTATCATGAACACGGGCTCCATGCGGATCGACCCGTACGCTATGTGCGACGCCGAGCACGCCACGGGAACCAAAAGGTTGTCAACCTGCCCCCTCTTGGGGACTATCGCGCCGTAGGAAATCTTGTACGGGGCTTTCAGCGGAACCTGGACGTCGCCTTCGTTTCTGACATACCCCTCCCTCGTAACGTAGCGCGAGGTGTTGTGCGAATCGAGAGTGTAGGAGCCCATTCCGACGGGGCGCGGTGTCATGCGCGTATTCTGGCAGTCGTGCTGGGTCATGACGTACTCGCCGTCCATGCGGCGCCCCTCGCGGACGTACAAGCTGAAAGGCCAGTACCCGGTAGACGCGAACTCGTCCTTCGACAGGCCGAATTTCGCAAACGCCCTGCGGGTCTGCTCCGGCACGCGCGGGTCGTTTTGCAGGAAGTACATCAGGCCCTTCTGATAGGCGAGGTGCGCGTCGAATATTTCCCTGCGCCTCTCGTACGAGGCCTCCGGCCAGTCGTAGCTGCCGCCGATGAAGTCCGTGCTGAACGCCATGCGGTTGTTGATGTCCGTCTTGCCGTTGGGCAGGCGGGAAATCGTGAGCGGCCAGGCTTTGGGCTCGGCCTCAAAGAAGCGCGCGCCAAGCTCGTAGTCGGCGGGGTCGTACCCCTCGGGCTTCCCGATTTTCACCATGTTTTCGGGAACGTCCGTAAGGCACATTCTGAAACAGTACGCCTGAACTTTTTTGTCGGCCGCGCCGTCCGGCAGGGGGGATTCCGGGCTTATGAATTTGAGGAGCCCGCTCGACTTGTCGCCCCTGACCTTGTAGGGATCCACGCGCGACAGGAACTGGTGGCCGTTGTACTCGTCGGTGGCGCGGAAGCCGTTGTAGTCCTCGCCGAAGCGCGAGTTTGCCTCGCGCCCGACGAAATAGTCCGCGCCCGCGGCGGCCATGAGGTCGCCCTCGAAAGTGCAGTCTATGAACATCTTTCCCGGGTACCTGTTTCCGTCGAGCGTGGAAATTGCGATAATCCTGCCCCCCGCCTTTTCCACGCCGGACTCCCTGTCGAGCCGCTCCCCGCGGACAACCCTTATGTTTTTGTGCTCGCCCACCCATTCGTCGAAGACCTTTTCCGCTACGGACGGCTCAAAAATCCACATCACCTCGTGCTCGTCGTCGATGGCCCTGGTGCCCTGGCCCTTTGCCGTGAAGCTCTCGCGCTTCTGCCATTTCCACGTTTCGGGCTTGCGGTACTCCTTCCAGATCCTGTGGTAAAATTCGCGCGAGAGGCCGCCTATCGTGGCCGTCTTTCCGGAGTCGGTAAAACCGAGCCCGGCGCTCGACATCGCCCCAAGCCTTCCCTCGGGGGCGATGAGCACGACGCTTTTGCCCGTTTTGGCGGCCTGCACGGCGGCTGTGACGCCCGCGGAGGTTCCGCCGTAAACCACGATGTCGGCCGGCTTTTCATCGAAGAGCGACGCGCAGCCCCAGAATGCCGCGGACGCGGCGGTTAGAAACGAGAAAAACAGGATTTTTTTCATAGCGTTTTACAGGCGTTTTGTCGTTGAAAACGGCGCGGGGAAACCCGCGCAAAACTGGCGGAAGATAATGCGCCCGCGGGCGGCCTTTTCAACAATAAAAATCACGCGGCTCTTGAAATCCGCGCAAAAACCGCAGATAATCCCGCCATGAAAATTATAAAATCCGCCCTCGCCCTCGCCGCGTGCGCGCACCTGTGCGCCGTCGCGGAAGTCAAAACCCCCGCGATATTTTCGGACGGCATGATGCTGCAGCAGAACGCCGCGAAAATCTGGGGCACTTCCGAACCCGGGGCGAAAATCGAAATCGAAATCCTCGGGGAGAAGTCTTCCGCCCGCGCCGGGGAAAACGGGGAATGGCGCGCGGACGTCAAAACGCCGGAGGGGTCTGCGGAGCCGCGGGAGGTCAAAATCTACGAAAACGGCAAACTCGCAAAGACGTTTTCCGGCGTGCTGTTCGGCGACGTCTGGATCGCCGGGGGGCAGTCGAACATGGACTTCGCCCTGCGGAGAATAGACGGGGCCGAAGCCTACGTCAATTCCGCCGCGGCTTCGGGCGTGAGGTACTTCGCCCAGGGCGCGTCGAGCAGTCGCATGTTCAGCGCGCGGGGAATGGGCAAAGACCCCGAGGGAGACTTTCCCGAGGGAAGCCGCTGGATCTCCCCCTCCCCGGAGAACGCGGGCGGCCTGCATGGCATACCCTACATATTCGCGGCGGAGCTCGCAAAGAGGACGGGCAAGCCCGTAGGGATAGTGTACACCGGAACCCCCGGCACCAAAATGGCCGCGTGGGTGAGCCGCCAAACCTACGAAAATTCCCCACTGTTTGAAAGGGAGCGCAAAAACTTCGCCAAGCGCTCGAAAAAATACGACTATAAAAAGGAAAAGGCGAAGTTCGACGAGGACGTGCGCACTTACGACGAGCGCGTGAAAAAGGCGAAGGCCGAAGGCAGGGAGCCGCCGCCGGCGTGGACGGTGGCGCCGTTTCTCGCGCCGTGGCCGGACTCGCCCGACAAGTGGTCAACCCCGTCGATGCTCTTCAACCTGCGGGTGAACCCGCTGCGGGGATACGCCGCGCGCGGGATAATCTGGTATCAGGGCGAATCGGATTCGCACGACGGGTTCGCCGACAAATTCGAGGGCCTGATAGGCGAATGGAGGGCGGTTTTCGGCTCGCCGGAAATGCCGTTTTTCTTCGTCCAGCTGCCGTCGCACAACGCATGGAAGTGGGAGCTGACGCGCGCCGAGCAGGAAAAAACCGCCAAAAAGCTCAAAAACGTCGCAATGGTCTGCGCGATAGACACGGGCGATGAAAACGACGTCCACCCGCGCGACAAGGCTGAAATCGGCAGAAGGCTCGCAAAGGCGGCCTTTGCCGGGGGCGGGAAAATCTTCCCGTCCCTGCGCGCCGCCGATTTCAGCGGCGACACCGCGACCGTGAGGTTCAAGTACAGGAAGGGGCTGGAATGCCGCGGAAAATGCCGGGGGTTTGAAGCGCTCTCCGGCGGCAAATGGACGGACGCCGCCGCGGAATTCGACGGCAAAAAGGTCGTCCTGAAATCGCCGGACGGCGGTGAAATAGAGGGCGCGAGATACCTCTGGAAGCCGTGGGCCAAGCCCGACGCCTGCCTGTTCGACGCCGACGGAAACCCCGTGCCGGCGTTCCAGTCGCTCAAAGGCGGGAAATAGCCGTCAGAACGGCGCGGGCAAAACAATCCCTATCCCGAACAGAAGCCCGAAGAAAAGCATGTTGCGCGCAGTGCCCGCGAGGGCGGCCCCGTATTCCCCGGGGGTTCTCGCGCGCAGCATTTCAAGCCACGCGGCCGCGTGCGGCGGCAGATACAGCTGGGGAAGGAGGGCGCCCCACAGGTTTTCCCAAAAAAACGCCGCGCATACCGCGCACGCGGCGACGCCGAAGCACAGGTACATCGCGCTCCCGGCCCGCCCTCCGAACAGGACGACCGTCGTGCGCTTCCCGTTTTTCGCGTCCTGGAACCTGTCGCGGTAGTTGTTTAAAATAAGCAGCGTGTCCACGACGAGGCCGCACGCAAAAGACGCCGCCACAACCCGCGCCGTCACCGCGCCCGCGCATACATAATAAGTGAAGCAGACGGGAACGAGCCCGAAAAACGCCACCACCGCAACGTCGCCGAGCCCGCGCTCCGAGAGCGGGAACGGCCCGCCCGTATAGAGGTAGGCGAAAACCATGCAGGCCGCCCCGACGAGCGCGAGCTCCGCCCCGCCGTAAAACAGCAGCCCGCATCCGCAGGCGGCCGCGCACACGGCGCAGGCGGCGATTCCCGCCTTCATGGCCCCCGGGGAAATCCAGCCCTGGGCGCACGCGCGCCTCGGGCCTATCCTGCCCTCGCCGTCCGAGCCCTTCCCGAAATCAATGAGGTCGTTTATAAAATTCGCGCATATCTGCATGAGAAACGCGAACCCGAAGCAGAGCGCGACCGCGGCGGGCTCGAAAAACCCGTCGGCCCTCGAGAGCGAGCCGCCGACGATTACCGGAACGGCGGCGGCGGAAAGCGTCCTGGGGCGGGCGGCCAAAAACCACGCCTCCGGCGCCCCGGGTTTTTCGCGCGCGGCGCTCACGGCGCGGACCTCCAGCCCTTTTTGAGGGTGGCTTCCCCCCCGCACAAAAGCCTCTCGCCGCCGCCTGCGAGCGCGACGCGCAGCCTCCCGCGAGAATCCACCCCGCAGGCCTCGCCGCAGAATTTTTCAGCGCCTGCCTCGGCGTTCACTATCCTGCCTTTCAGCCAGTCGAATTTCCCGAACTCCTCCTCCGTCCGCCCGAGGTATTTTTCCGCGCCCAAAACCCCCGCGACCGCGGCCGCCGCGACGTCGGCTGCGGAAAAGCCCCCCTGTGAAAGCGAGCGCAGGCAGCAGGAAAATCCGCGTATTTCCTCGGGAATTTCCCCCTCCGCAACCCCGGAGAAATCGACGTTAACGCCAATCCCGAACACGACCGCCGCGGAATCCGCGCCTATTTCGAGCTCCGCCAGCATTCCCGCGACCTTCATTCCCCCGCGCGAATAGATGTCGTTGGGCCACTTTATGAACAGCTCCGCCCCGCAAAGCCCGCGGAGCTCCGCGCAGACGCCCATGCCCGCCCTTACGGTAAAAGACTCCATAACCTCCGCGGACTTGGCGAGCCCCACGCACACCGAAACGGCCAGCGACGCCCCCTTCCTTGAAAACCACCGCCTTCCGAGCCTGCCGCGCCCCGCGCTCTGGCTGAGGGCTGCGACCGCGAACGGCGGGCTTGCGGCCCCGGAGCGCAGGAGCCGCAGCCCCTCCGAATTGGTGCTCCCGAGGCTGCCGCGGACGATAACGCGGCACGCCTCCCCACGCGCGGCAAGGCGCGCGGAGATTTCCTCCGCAAAGCGCGAAGCTTCCGAAAAATCTTCTTCCATCTGAACGAAAAATAAAAGCGCGCGCGCAAAGGCTGTCAAGACGGCGATCTCCGTGGCGGGCGCGCCCGCCGCGGCAAGGCCTACAACGGCACCCGGTCGGACAGGACCGGCATTTTCGCCCGGACTTCGTCCGCCTCCGAAAGGTCGATGTCGGCGAACGCGAGCGACTCCTCGTCGGGCGGGCACTCGGCGACGGCTTCGCCCCACGGGTCGAACACTGCGGAAAGGCCGCAGTACTTCGCGGTTCCGCCGGGCAGCGCCTCCTCGCCGCACTGGTTGACGGCGGCGACGAAAAACTGGTTTTCTATCGCGCGCGCCCGGCAGAGCACCCTCCAATGCTCCGAGCGCGGGTGCGGGAACGCGGCGCAGACAATGACGAGCTTCGCGCCCAGGCCCGCCAGGCGGACAAAGAGCTCCGGAAAGCGCAAATCGTAGCAGACGGCAAACCCTATTCTGCCGAAAGGGGTGTCGGCGGCGACGACCTTCCGCCCAGCCCCGACGTGCCTGTCTTCGCGGAACATTCCGAACAGGTGGATCTTGTCGTAGTGCGCGATTTCCCTCCCGTCCGGGCCGACGAGGCAAAGCCTGTTGCGCGGCAGGCCGCCGCCCGGGGCCGCGTGCGGAACCGAGCCCGCCACGGAGACGGAATTTTCGCGCGCGATCCGCGAGACGCCCTCGCCTATCGCGCGCGGGCTGTTTTCGAGAAATTCCGCGTTCTTCCCGTAGTCGAAGCCCGACGCGAACATTTCGGGGAAGACGACGAGCTCCGCGCCGCCCGAGCGCGCGGCGCGCGCCATCTGTCCGGCGCGGGCGAGGTTCTCGGCGAACCCGCCCCTTTTGACGTTCATCTGCGCGAGGGCTATTCTCATATGAAGCGTATCGAATTTACGGACGCGCAGCCTTCGAGCGCCCTGATTTTTTTCAGCACCCCGCGCGCCGCGAACTGGAGCTCCTGGCGAACCTGCGGGTTGTCGGCCGCCGCGTAAAGGACGCCCCCGCGGACGTTAAGCGGCGAAGATTTCGACGCGAATCTTGCGGGAACGCAGTTTTTCCAGTTCTCGGAAATCGCCGAAACGGGCGAGGCCGCCCTCGCCGCGAACTTCGCCAAAAACCTGCGGGAGAGCTCGCCGGACGCCACGGGAACCCCTCCGCTCGACCGCGCGCGCGAAAACTTCGGGCGGTACGGCATCGATCGGAAGCCGCTCAGCGCCTCGCTGTCCTCGTTCAGCGGCACGCCCGGCCCCCCGACGCCCCGCCGAATTTTCCGGCCAGAAATTTTTCGAGAAAAAACGCGCAGTTTATCGCTATTGAATGGTAGATTTCGCCCGACTCCACCATGGGCCATAGGCCGGAAACGCGCACGAGCCTCGCCTGGATTTCCTCGTTTGAATCCCATCGGGGCTCGGAAACCTTCCGGCAGTTTTCGACCGCCACGAAGTGCGCGAGGTTTTCGTGCAGCGCGGGGTTGGGGGAGTATGACGCCAGAACGCGCGGGTTCGAGCCCGCATACCCCGTCTCTTCGAGAAGCTCGCGGACGGCGGCGGCCTCGGGGCTCTCGCCGCTTTCGACGATCCCGCCGGGGAACTCCCAGGAAGTCCTCGCGCTCGCAAACCTGTACTGGTTCACGAGCAGGACGAACGGGTCGGAGGGATCCCCGGAATCCGCGAGCGCGGCGGCCTGCACCCAGTCGGCGGAACGGTTTACATAGAAATCCCCCGTCCGCCCGTCGGGGTGGCGTAGCGTCTTTCTGACGATCTTGAAAACTTTGCAGTCGGCGACCGGCGCCTCGGAAATTTGCGCCCACGCGCGCGGGGCTTTGTCCGTATCCATGCAGCCAGAATGCCCCGGCGGGCGCAGGCGGCAAGTAAAATATGACTTCGCAAAGGACGAAATTCGCGCAAAAGCAAAAAGCCGGAAAGGGCTTCGGACAAAATCCCGCCGGAAAATTCGCGCGCGCACTTCAATAAGCCGCACATGCGGGAATCGAGGGGGTGAAGAGAGGAAGAAAAAATCTGAAAATACGAATTATCGCCTTTCGACAAAAAGATTAACAAATATAGACACCGCCCTATTTAAAAATTGGGTCTGGCTTAGATGTGAGGGGGTAGGAGGGCGACACCTAAGTAGTACAATACTAACAAACAAACTACTTAGGCAATGATAAAAGAATCTGACAAAATAAACGATATAAATGTTGAA
>DBGCYC010000017.1:0-38646 GCA_048390825.1 Candidatus Merdousia sp. | reverse complement strand
GAGATCTTTTTCCTCTCCTGCGAATACCCCCAGAACACTGACAGTTGCGATATTTGCCGCAACTTTCCCCGTATCTGCGGTTGTACAGGCGCAAAGCCTGTATTTTAACGACATTACAGACAACGACTCTTCCTACATCAGCAATTCCGCGAATTGGTTTACGGACGCTGGAAAAACCGAACGCTTCGACGGTTCGCTTGACGGTTCATACGACGGCTATATTTCCGGGCAAGGTGCCCTCATGGTAAAAGTTACGGCACACCAAAATCCGGTTTTTAAAAGCCTTAATTATTCGCAAACTGAAATATCGTCCTCAGGGGATTTCATGATGCTCGGCAACAATTCAATCCTCCAAACGGTGGGCGACTTATCCACGAACTTCACGCTGTGGGAAGAATCATCGACCGACTACGGGAAGCAGCTCACCCCCCAAATCACACTATGGACAGACGCCAAAATCCGCATAGGCGGCGACTGGCTGATAAACGTCAACAGAAACGGCAGTAAAGACTATATGAGCCTGCGGATTACGGAAGGCGGAACACCCGGCACCGCAAGCGTACAAGTCGCGGGAGACGTCGTCGCGGCGTCCGGCACTTTCATATTCTCAACGGACAATCTGAACTTTTCCGCAGGAGGCTCGATGAAAATCGACGGCAGCCAGTGGAACCTGCTGTCGAACAATACGCAGTCGAAAACATTTACGCGCACAGTCGGCGGAATTGGAGAAGCCGGCGGCAGCGGAGGAAGCGTAAAGTTCAACATTGTAAAAGAAAACTGGGTCACCGCGTCGGCCCGCACCGTAAACCTCGTCTTTACAAATTCGTCGGCCTACGACGTATCGGGGTCGTTCGCTATGCATGAAAACAGCCTTGATATGCTGAACATAATCATGACGGCTTCCGACGCCAGGAACGGGAGGCAAACATTGAGATTCGGATCGACGGATTCGTACTGGTGCAACTCAACGCAGGTTTACAACGCAAATATAAACAACGCGACTGTGAACTCCGGAAGGCTCGACATCGGAATGCACTCCGGCATGAAGGGCAACAACCTTTCGATTGAAGGATATAGCGGCAACGCCGCAGACGCCGTGTTCAGCGCGGTGGGTGTGGTCTCCGGAATGGATATCGGCAGGGTGCAGTTCGACTCCATGACTTTCCGCGAAGGCACGATAGTTTTCGACCTCGCCGAAGTAGACTGCGACTTTATCCAGATAAACGGCGGCGTTACAAAGCTGTCCGATTCCGCAAAAATCGTGTTCGACATAAACGTCGCAAAGGACGACCTGCAAATGTACCTCGAAGTCCTCGGCGCGGAGACGATCGAGTGGAATTTGATGAGCTTTAAAAGTGACGACTCCGACTTTGACGTAGCTGACATAATCCTGAAAACGCAGGCCGGCATAGGCGGAGAGCTCAACTTCCTCGCAGACGACTCCTCCGGGCTTACGACAGTGCAGCTCTCCCTCGGGCTCGTCCCCGAACCCTCGGCGATAGCGGCAATCCTCGGCGCGTTCGCGCTTGGATTCGCAATTCGGCACGCAAAAAAATAAAACTATCCAAACAAGGCAAAACGGCGCGCGGAGGCTCAATCCCTCCGCGCGCTCTTTGTATCCAAACCGCGAAAACGGAAAACGGCGTTCCGCGCTCCGGGCGCGCCGTTTTCCCCCGTAACAGGCGCGCCAACGCAGGAATTTTGTTTTGCGATTTTCCCGCAAACGGCGCATAGTTCGGGAAAATGGGAGTTTCAATAACATCGCTCGCGTACTCTTTGCCGCCCGAAAAAATAACCGGCGCGGAACTCGCCGCGCGCTTCGGCCGGGATTCGATGAGGAAAATAGAGGCCGTATCGGGCATACTCGAGCGCAGGCGCGCGGGCGCGGACACGTGCGCCTCCGACCTCGCCGCCGACGCCGCGCGCCTGCTATTTGCAAAGTCGGGATATTCCCCGAAAGACTTCGACCTGCTGGTTTTCGCCTCCCAAACACCCGACTATCTTATTCCGACTACCGCCTGCATTCTGCAGGACAGGCTCGGGCTAAAAAACTCCTGCGCCGCCTTCGACCTGAACCTCGGGTGCTCGCAGTTCGTCTACGCCCTCGCCACGGCGCGCGCATGGATTGAGGGCGGCCTCGCGCGCAACGCCCTCGTGCTGTGCGCCGACACCCCCCAGAAAATCCTCGACCCGCTCGACCGCTCGACCGCGTGCGTGTTCGGCGACGGGGCCGCCGCGTGCGCCGTTTCAAAAACCGAATCGGAGCCGTTCGCTGACTTCTCCTTCGGCACGGACGGCTCGGGCTACGACGGCATAATCTGGCCGAATTCCGCAATGCGCAAGTCGGGCGGGGGCGAAGCCGGGCGAATGGGAATGGACGGCTTCAAAATCTTCGCGTTCGCGTACAGGCGCGCGCCGGAGTCGGCCGCTAATATCCTCGAAAAAAACGGAATGTCGGTTTCGGACATAGACCTCTTCGTATTCCACCAGGCCGGCGAAATGATGGTAAAATCCTGCGCCGAGCGGCTGAAAATCCCGCCGGAAAAGGTTTACTACAAAATGCACGACATCGGCAACTGCGGGGGCGCGAGCGTTCCCATCGCGCTCGCGGACGCCGCGATTTCCGGGCGGCTGAAACCCGGCATGACGGTTCTCGTCTGCGCGTTCGGAGTCGGGCTCTCGTGGGGCAGCGCGATTCTCGAATGGGGCGCGGATTTCAGGGGCGCGTTTTCGGACGCGGACTTTTCCGGCTCGCCCGCCAAGCCGCAAAGCCAGCGCGCCGCCGACATCGCGCAGTAGCCGCGCGGCCTCGAATGCCAAGGGGCGCGGCGCGGCAAACCCCCCGGCCTCCCCTTCCGGCCGCCCCGCGGTTCAAACCCGGCAGACAAGGGCGAAATTGTTGCCGACGTGGCTTGAAGCAAGGCACAGAATGTTTTTCGGAGACTCCGGCAGCGGGAAGCCGTCGATTTCCGCAAGGCCCGTTTTCTGACGCCACAGCCCCATGCCGTTTTTGAGGCAGTACAGAACCTCCGCCAGCGCGGAAATCGCGGAGGCGGACTCGACATAGCCCGTGTTGAATACGTTCGTCACAATCCCGGCGCCCGGGAAGAGCTCGCGGCGCAGGCGGAGAACCTTCCCGTCCTGCGCGTCGCCGCGCGGGCTCCATACGACGAGGCCGATTTCCCCAGCCCCCACTCCGGCGCGGGAAAGCGAGCGCTCCGCCGCAATCCGCAGCCCCGCGTCCCCGAGGTTCGCGCCGTCGAACTCCCCCGGCTCCTCGTAGGAAGCGAACGATAGCACCGAACCGTAGGTTTGCGCGCCGCGCCTTTCGGCCGCCGCGCGCGTTTCGAGAACGAGCGCGCACGCGCCCTCGCCGTACACGGTTTTAAAGGGGTCGCCGAAGCGCAGCCTGAAATCCGCCTCCTCCACGCCCGAATACAGGTTACCGATTTTGTCGTATCCGGCCATCTGCTGGGCGTAGAGCTCGTCGGCGGCAAAGGCGACAATCTTCTCCGCGCGCCCCTCGCGCAGGACGTCGAGCGAATACCCCACCGCCTGCAATCCGCCGTTCGGCCCGGGCGTCAGCGTTATGTTCGGCCCCTTTATGTCGAGGGCTTTCGAGACCCAGCCCGCCGTCGAGTTCGCCGTGACGTTGGAGAAGCACCCGACGTCCCCCCGCCTTTCGGGGTTGGAGAACACCGCGTCCATGTGCCTGCTCTCGCTCGAGCCCCTGCTTATTGCGGCGGCCACCCCTATCTTCTCGGACTGGGCGCGCGACATGACGGCGCCCGCGCAGTCGAGCGCGCGCCTGGCCGCGAGCGTGGCGTACAGGCTGATATTGTTCATTCCCGAAAAATCTACGCGCCTGTCGAGACTCCTCGGGTTCAGCGCGGGCACGAGCCCGCCCATGCGCGCGCACTCGAACCTTTCTATTTTCGAGATTGCGCAAACGCCTCCTGCGAGGGCTTCAGCGTTTTCGGCGAGCGTCGTGCCGAGCGGGGAAACGACGCCGAGCCCCGTTATCGCAATTTCCGCGCCATAGTCGCGCGCGGGCTTTTCGGACATGAAGTCGCGCTTTGAAATCACTACGGCGGCGTTGTTGCCCCCGAAGGCGTAGTTGGCGGATATGAAGCAGTCGTACTTTTTGCGCAGCGGCTCGGCGAGCGCGGAAATTTCGCAGCCCGCGCGCCGGCCGGAGTTGCGCAGCGTCGGGGGGACGAAGCCGGCGTTCATTGACAGAACCTGGCACGTGGCCTCCAAAATCCCCGTCGCGCCCATGCAGTGGCCCATGTAGGACTTTGTGGAGGTGACGGGAACGCCGGCTTCGCCGAGAAACTTTTTTATGCCCTTCGACTCCGCCCTGTCGTTGGCGGACGTCCCGGAGCCGTGGGCGTTGATACACCCCAGATCCTCCGCCGAAACGCCCGCGTCGGCCGCGGCGTCGCGCAGGGTGCGGTACACGCCGTCGCCGCGGGGGTCGGGCTGCGTGGGGTGGTGCGCGTCGGCGGTCGTGGCGTGCCCTATTATTTTGCACTTGCACTCCGCGCTCCTCAAAAGCGCCTTCCCGAGGTTTTCGACGACCCAGAACGCCGCGCCCTCGCCGATGTTCATGCCTTCGGGAGTGGAAAACGGGGCAATCTTTTCTGGGGAGACGACTTTTATGGCGCTGAACCCCGCGAAATTCGAGAGCGCGAGCGCGTCGGCGCCGCCCGTTATCACGATGTCGCACCTGCCGGACTCCACGATAGTCTGCGCGAGCCCTATCGCCGCGGTGGAGCCGGAACACGCGGTGTTCACCATCCAGCACTCGCCGCCGAACCCGAGCGCGGAAACGAGCGCCTTTTGGAGCGCGTAAAACTCCGACTGCGACGAAACGTTCCTGTCAAACCTGGCGTCCCCGCAGTACTTTTGCCGGTACTCGGCCTCGCCGGAATTCAGCCCGGCATTGCACGTCGCAAGCACGTACCCTATCCTCCCGGAATACGCCGCAAGATCCGCGCCGGAGTCCTCCACAGCGGCCCTCGCGGCGCAAATGGCCATGCGGACAAACGGGTCGGAATACGTTTCGAGCTCCCCGGGGCCCATGCGCTCCGAGGGGTCGAATCCTTTGGCCTCCGCGCAAATCTTCGACGCGAACGGCGACAGGTCGAGCTTCGTCGCGGGGCCTATCCCGTCCCTGCCCTCTTTCAGCGCGGCGAGCACCTCCCCCTGCGAGCACCCGAGCGGCGAAACGATTCCGATTCCCGTCACGGCGGCCTCGCGCCCGACTCCGCGCGCCTCCAGGCGCTTTGAAACTTTGATATCTTCGCCGCTCCACACGCTCGGCTCCATCTGCGCGAGATTCCTCGACTGGTTCATTTCGTAAAACCCCTTCCAACAATTTACAAATTCATCGCGCAGCCTTTGCGCGGACATTCTGGCGGGCTCGAACACCACATGCGCGCCGTTGTACTTTATCCATTCGCGCGAGGTTATCCTGCCCTGCGACTCGAGCCTCCGCCAGTGAGGGGAGCCCGGATACGGGGAAAATATGAAAAATTCCGACATCGTTATCTTCGCGCGCGAACAGATTTCGAGAACCCTGTCGGAGACGCCCTCGCCGTCCCAGTCGCGGCCGAGCCCGAAGGACGCAAAAAAGCTTATCCCCATGGCCCGCAGCATGTCCACGAACTCACCGAGCCGCCCGAGGGCCGAATCGTCGCCGCGCATTATCGCAATGGAGGCCGGGTCTACGTTGAGGGTGCAGTAGAAATTTTTGACGCCCGCGGCCGCCGCGCGCGCGAAAAACGCCTCGTCGGAATTGAGCGCCATCGTGGAAGACACGAAGAACTTCCGCCCGAGCCCGCCGACCGCGTCGAAAAATTTTTCGGCATATTCGCGCACCGCCTTCTGCGGAAAAAACAGCGAGTCGTCGGTAAGGTAGATGTTCTGATGGCGCATGTTTTTTATCTCGGCGACCGCCATTTCCACCGGCTTGAAGCGCATTCTGCCGCCCATGTGGGCGGGTATTATGCACATCGCGCACCCGTAGGGGCACCCGCGCGTGAGCTGTATCAGATCCTCGTCCCAGTCGTAGCACTGCTTGCCGTAAAAAATGTCGCGCCGCGGCTCGGGCATTTTGGACATGTCCGCGGGCCTGGACGCCCTGTAAATCCGTTTCAGGCGGCCGAGCCTGAAATCCTCCAAAAGCTCCGGCCACGTGTGCTCGCCCTCGCCGACGCATACGGCGTCCGCAACTTCCAGGCATTCGTCCGCCACAAAGCTCGGGAACATTCCGCCCATGACGACGGCTTTGCCCGCCGCGCGGCACTTGCGCGCGATCTCCAGGGCCCGCGTGCCCTGCGGCGTAAAGCAGTTTATCGCGTACAGGTCGGTTCCGTCGGAGAAGTCGATCTCCTCTCCGGCGTTGTCGTCCACAAAGCCGATTTCGACGTCCGGCGGCGTAAGGCTTGCGAGAATCGGTATGCCAAGCGACGGCGGGCAGGTGAATTTCCCAACGGTGAAAAACCTGCTCTCGGCCTCCATCTTCGAGACCGACTCCAAAAATTTTTCAAAGCGCGGATATACGAAAGTGACTTTCATTTTTCTGGCCCGGTTTCGGACGCCGACAGGCGCAGCGCTATTTTTGCGCACCCCGCCGATATTTTCAGCGTTTGGGGCGCGGAAAACGACTTCTCCTTTTTGTAGTCGGAAAACTCCACCCTGACATTCTCCGTTTCGGCAAACCTGGGCAGGCCGCCCTCCGAGAGCGACCGCAATTCGCCCGAGCGCACCGAGCCGAAAAGCCCGAGGGCGAGCCTGAACGCGTCCGCGGCGAGCCGGCCGGCCGCCTCGCCGCCCGGCATGAGACCGGAGACGAAAATCTCCTCGGCCCGGCCGTCGGCGGAAAATTTCGCCTTTATCAGCGTTCCGCCCCCGTCCACCGCCATCGCCCGCCCGCCGCCGGAAGTTCTGGCAACGTATACCGCTATCGGAATTTCCGCGCCCGGAAACGAAATCGTCCCCCTCTGCGCGTAGGATTTGTAGAGCGAAAGCCCGTATCCTGAATCCCCGCAGAACGCCCGCGCGCAGAAGAGCGCAAAAAGAAAAATCCAAGCGAAAGCCCTCATTTTTTTTCGAGGAAGGTTTTCGGGTCGAACGCCGACGGGTCGGAGGCGTCGAAAGCCGCGGATATGTCGAAATCCCCGTCCGCGCGCTTTGCGACGCGCATTTCCGTCCTGTCGCCCGACGGGTCGAATATCGCCACGAGCTCCGGCTCGCGCGAGCCCGCGGCGAATTTTACAGTTATGGACTTCACGGCCCTCGCTATCGCGGGGTTTTTGGGGACGAGAGTGTACGAATCGCCGGAAGTCTTTGAAACGCTAAAAAACTTTTCCGAAATTTCGCCGCCCGAAACCGCGCCTTTGAGGCCCGCCATGACTTCCGCCACGGCGCGAGAAGCCGGCATGCCGGCGCGCCTCCACTTCCCGCCCTCAAACTCGAACGCCGCGGCCTCCGAGCCGTCGAAAATCATGGCGGAGACGTAGGGTTCGAGCGTCTGCCAGCGAACTCTCCCCTCCGAATCCGACGCGAGTGCGGACTTCCCCGCAACGGGCGCGTCGAAAAAGCTGACGTATTTTTTCGTCTCAAACAGTATCACGGACGAGCCGCCGCGCGCGCAAGCCGGAGCGCACGCAATGCACGCGGCGGAAAGCAGCAGATATGCAAGCGCGCGCCTCACAGCACCTCCCATACGGCAAGCGCCGCCATTGAAGAGCTCGAAAGCGAATATTGGGCGAAAACCCCCGCCCCGCGGGAGAGCGACGCGAGAATCCCGAAAGCCGACGCGCTGTAATTGCGCCCCGCCAAATCTTCGAGGTATTCGAATCCGCCAAGGCGCTCCGAGAGAAGCCCGAGCGCCCTTCCCTTCGCGCCGCCGAGGCGGCAGGGGCAGAACCACGACTTTACGGAGGAGGGCGCCAGGCCGGCCTGCGCGAGGCATTCGGCAATCCACTGCCATTCGGACTCCGCGCCATTGGAGGCCCTGCGGATTTTCAAAGCCAGAATTTCCGCAACCGGCGCCGACTCGCATGCGCCCTTGGCCCCTACAAAATACGCCGCGCAGGAGTCCGCAAACGCGCCCGCCCCCCGGGGGAGCGGATTGCGGCGCGCGTATTTTTCCGCGAGCGGCTCGCATTCGTCGCCGCCCGCGACTATTCCCGAATCGCAGCTTCCGGCGCGGATTCTCGCGCAGGCCTCCATGAGGGCGGCCTCAAAGGAAATTTCCTTGGCGGTCGCGGCGCAGTTGTAGCCGAGGCATTTGAACATCTCGGCCGCCGCGGAAGACGGCGCGTTGTGAACCGAGTTTGTAAAGGCCGTAGGCATCGGCAGATCTTTCAAGATGACGCCCTCGAGAAACCTCCGCGTCTCGGATACCATTCCGAGGCCCGTGGCGCAGCTCACGCAGGCCCTTTCCCCGAGAGCGGCGCCGCGGGCGGCGGACAGGGCTTCGCGGGACGCCGACAGGAACATGCGCTGGAGCTTCGCCCACTTGCGCTTTTTCAAAACGGGAATATCCGGGAGGAGGGAGTCGGAATCCAGCTCCGCGCGCGCCCCCGGGGGAAGCGGCCGCGGGAAATCCGGATTGGCCGACGCGCTTCCCGCCCCGTACACGAAAATCTTCCGCCCGGGCGCCGGCGCGGGGGATTTTATCAGCACGCCGCCTTTGGCCATAGCCGCGCACGAATTGTTCCCGCCGAACCCCAGGCTCGCCGACAACGCGACCGTGCCCGCGCGCTTTTCACGGGAGACGACAGGCTCCGGAGACGCCCCCGACGAATACCCCGCCGACGGCGGCAAAACCCCGGCGTCGAGCGCGGCCGCCGCCACTATGGCGTTGAGGATTCCGCTGGCGCCCAGCGTGTGCCCGAACACTGATTTGAGGGAGGAATACGGAGGGACGCCTTCGCCGAAAACCGCGCGCAGCGCCGCGAGCTCCGCGGAATCGTTGGCCGCGGTTCCCGTTCCGTGGGCGCAATAGTACGACACGTCGGAGGGCGCGATCCCCCCGCTCTCCAAACAGCGTGAAAGCGCCGACTTAACCCCGAACCCCCGGGGGTGCGGCGCCGTGGCGTGGTATGCGTCGCAGGTGGAGCCGAAAGACAAAAACTCCGCAACCGCCCTGCGCCCGCCGAGAAATTCGCGCGCCAGCAAAACCATGACTCCGCCCGCCTCGCCGAGGTTTATGCCGTCGCGCGCGGCGTCGAACGGGCGGCAGTCCGACTTTGAAAGCAGCATGAGCGAGCCGAATCCGTCCGCCGTTATGCGCGAGAGCGAGTCCGCCCCGCAGACGACGGCCGCGTCAGCCCTTCCCTCAGAAATCGCCAGGCACGCGGACTCGAGCGCGAGCGACGAGCTCGAGCAGGCCGCGGAAAACGTCGAGCATTCTCCGCGCGCGCCTATTTTTTTTGCGACGAGCTCCGCCATGGAGGAGCACTCGTAAAACCTGAACGCCCCGTCCGAGCCCTCCGAGCCCGCGAGAATTTCGCGCAGTGCGTCTTCGGACTCGAGTATTCCGCCGACCGACGTCCCCGCGTACACCCCGATTCTGTCGCGCGCAACCCCGCCGAGCGGGGAGCCCGCGAGGGCCTCTTCGAGCGCGGCAAAGAGAATCTGCGCGCACCTCGGGAGCCTCGACCGGCGGAATCCGCGCGCCGCGCCGACGCGGGCTGAGGCCCTTCTCGGCAGGGGAAACAGCCCGCACTCCCCGAGGCGGCGAAAGAGCGCGCCCGGCGCGCCGAACGACGCACGGTACGCCGCCTCCGCCCCCGCGCCCGAGGCGCAGCAGAGCCCGAAGGAGACGACTGTCGGGCGCCTCGTCATTTTTTGGCCGCAATTATGTAGTCGGCAAGCGCGCCCACCGACGCGAACACCGCCGTCGCGGAATCCTTGTCGCCTACCGAAACCCCGTATTCGTTTTCCACCATCACAACGAGTTCGAGCGCGTCAACCGAGTCGAGCCCGAGCCCGCCGTCTCCGAAGAGCGGCGTGTCGGTGCCGATTGAATTCTCCGGCATTCCCTGGAGGTTGAGAGCCGAAACGAGTTTTTTCTTTATGTCCGAAACGAGAGCGTCCCTGTCCATTTCCTATAATAGTTCAAGCGTCACAATTTATCGGCCGGCGCCCCGACCCGACAAGCAAAAACAGCCCCCTACCCCGAAAATGGCGCGCGGAAACCCGCGCCGGGGCGCTCCGCAAAAGATCCGAACCGTCAGGGATTTTCCCCGAAAAAATCGTAAAAATTATACCACTGGAAGACATGGCGGCGCAGGCGGGCTTCGAGGTTTGAGAAAAACCGCCCCGACCCGCGGGACGCCGCCTCGCCGGCAGAGCGGCATTCGGAGAGGTCTATGCGCTCGCATGAGGTCGAGTACCGGAAGAGGGATTCGCGGAAGCAGAATATTTGCAGCACCTCCGCGCCCGCCCTCCACGCGCAGGCGTAGGGGGCGCCCGGCGAACGCACCTGCGCGCCCAAAAAGCGCGCATTCGCGGCCCGGCCGCCGGCGTCCCTGTCGGCGTGCATCGCCACGACCTTTCCCGCGCGCAAAGCCGCGTACACGGCTACCGGAGAAAACCCGTCCGAAAAGTCCGAGAGCCTCTCCGGCCCCGGCCGCGAGCGCGAGGAGTCCACCAGCCTCCGTATTTCCTCCCTCTCTCGGTCCGCCCCCACAATCGCCGCCTCCGGGAATTTGGCTGCCAGCTCGCCCGCGGCCACCGCCCATCCGCCCGTGTGCGACGCCAGCACCAAAACCCCCCGGCCCTTTGCGAGCGCGGCCCTGATTTGCGCGGAGCTGCCGTCGTCCACCCTTATCGGGCCTCCCCCCGCGAAATAGGCGGTTCTGTCGAGAATCGACACGCCGAAGGAAAAAACGCTCCTGTACGCCGCAAGCGACACGCCGCGCACCCGCCGCCCCAAAATCCGGGACAGGTAGCCCGCAATCGGGGAAACCGCGCGGCGCCTGAACAGCACGAAAAACGCGGCGACGAATGCAAGCAGAACGTACGCAGGCAAAAGCCCGATTTTCAGCAGCGCGAGGAACGATAGCGTCCCCCAGTACCCGCCGTAGGACTTCCCGCTCCATGCCACCCTTTTAGCGCCCATCGCCGGCGCCCTCCCCCGAAATTTTCGCCCACGCGGGCGCAATGCACAGCGACGCGCAGAATATCGACAGTATGGAAACCGCCGCGGCCGCCCCCAGCCCGCTTATAACGGGGTGCCGAGCGAATGCGAGCGCGCCGAACGCGGCGGAGGTCGTGAGGGCCGAGAGCAGCACGGGCCCAGCCGCCGAACCCGCGCGGCCCCGGCGCGCCGCCCAGAGAATCATCACGGCGTAGTCCTGCGCCAGGCACACCGAAAATATTACGAACACCGAATTGGTGAGGGTTATCGCCACCCCGAAAATTTCCATCAGCGCAAAGCACCACACGAGCCCCGCGCACACGCACGCCATGACGCACGCCGCCCTCCCGGCGGAGCGCAGGGCAAACGCGAGAAAAACCCCGGCGGCCGCGAGCGCGAACGCCGCGCACTTTAAAAACGCGGCGCGCGCGGCTTCCGAGATGCGAAGCCCCAGATATTCCATGTCGAGGAGAAACGCCCCGCCGCCCGCGGATTCCACCGCCCGGGCGAGCTCGCCCTTCGACGCGCCCTCTTCCGTAAAAATCGGCGCGCAAACCGCCGCCGTCCCGCCGTCCGAAAAAACCCTGCCCGCGAAAACCTTCGACATTTCCGGGGATTCGAGCAGTCCCGCCGAACCGCTCCGGGCGGAGGCTATAAAGTCCATCGCCGGGGCGAAAGCCGCGGGAGACACCCCGTTTTCGCGGCACACTTCCGAAAAGTCGCGCGAAAACTTTTCGAGCCTCCCGGGCGTCCAGAAAGCCTCCCAGCGCGCGAGGTTGCGCTCCCTGGCATCACGGGGGGGGCAGAGCTTCGACATGCCCGACGGGACCGCCCCCGGCACTTTCGCCGCGGCCTCCTCCGCCCGCGAGAGCGAGCGCAGAGCGGAGTCCAGATCGCCGCCGAAAGCGACTATCTGCGGCGCGGAAACGGCCGCGCCCCACACGCCGCGGACTTTCGCGTCGGAGGAGGCCGCGGCGTCCGAAAGTGCGTTCATGGAGGATATCCTGCCGTCGAAGCAAACCCCGAGCGCAAACGGCATCGCCGCCGCCGTGAGGGCCGCGGCCGCGGTCAAAAAAGCGCGTGGGCGGCGCGCCTGCGGCCCAACCAGCGCCCCCGAAAATTTTTCGAGAAAAGTCGGGCGCAATCCGCCCCGCGAAATCCCGACGGCGAACGCCGGGAGCGCAAATACGGAAATTGCCGCCGACGCCGCCACCCCGACGAATCCGAAAATTCCGAGCTGCGCCATTCCCCCTCCGAGGCACGCCACGGCCGCGAAAGCCAAAAGGGTTGTAGCGCAAATCACGGAAACCGGCCGGAAAAGCCCGCCCGCGGTCTTGGCGGCAAATCCTATCCCGAACTTCCCGCGCGCGTCGAGCGGATACAATATGTGTATTGCGTAGTCTATCCCGACCCCCATGGCGATGGACGCGAACGCCACCGATATGGCGGAAACCTCGTCGAACGCGGCCCATGCAAAGCAGAAGGCCGCCGCGCTCCCGAGGAGCGACGGGACGACCGCGGCCGCGGCAAAGAGCCTGTTGCGGAACGCGAACATGCAGAGCGCGAGCATCAGCGCGCAGGTTGCCGGAAGGCACGCCGCGGAGTCCGCGCGCGCTATCCGCGCGTTGTCCGCGGATATTCTGTACGCCCCCGCCCAGTCGATTTCGGCGCCGGGGAAATCCCGCCCGGCCTCCCGGACGGCGGCCTCGGCCGCCGCGCATACGCGTTCCGACTCCACGGAATCGCGGGGGTCGGCGGACGCGCGCGCCGCCAGCAGAAAGTTTTTCCCGGAGGCGTCGGAGACGAGCGGGCCGTCCGGCGACGCGCCCGCCGCGCCGCCCGCGAGGTTTTTCAAATCCGCGAGAACCTCCGGAACCGCGCCCACGGGGTCGGAGAGAAAAGCCGCCCTGAACGCGGGCGCCTCAAAGCCCGACATTCTGCGCACATAGTACGCAAACCGCCTGCGAATTTCCCCCTTTGAAACCGCGCGCTCCAAAGCCCCGGCGTCGACGAAAATCCCCGGATACGCGCGGAAAATTTCGGGCGCGGCCTTCGCGGGATCCGGGAATTCCGCGAATCCAAACCCCGCCTTCACGAGTTCGCCCCTCAGCGCGAGGGCGCAGCTCCGGGCGGTTTCGGAGTCGCGCGCGGAAACGTTGAAATAGAGCGTATTCGACGCCCCGAACCACCTTGCCGCCCTTTCGGCGTTCTCGATGCGCGCGTCCCTAAACGGCAGCAGGTCGAACGCGTCGGTCTTGAAGGGCGCGGCCTTCGCCGCAAAAAACGCCGCAGCGCACATAGCGGCGAACGCGGCGGCCAGCGCAGGGCGGCGGCGGTATGCAAACCTGACGCACTTTTCGGCAAAATTCATTCCGCTATTGAGAGCCTCCTCAAAAATTTCCCAGGGAGAACGAGCGACATGAGGGCGAATTTAGCGTTCATCGCCGAAAACCTCGCCGTGTCGGCGACGGGGCGGTAGTGCGACGCCCGCAGGCTCTCCGCGGTGTAGATCGCGGGCACGCCGACCGGGATAATTTCGATTCCCGCCCACGCCGCGCGGACGAGCAGTTCGGCCTCGTAGGCGAACCCGCCGCGCGAAATTTTCAGCCTCGAAACCTTTTCGAGCGGGTAGCACCTGTACCCGCACTGGGTGTCCCCCAAATCCACGGAAGTCTCGAACCTGAACCAGAAGTTTGAAAACCTGTTCATGAACCTTCTGGCGGGCGGAACGCAGTCCCCCGAGAAGTCGCGCGCGCCCGCTATTATCGCGCCGGGGTTTTCGCGCGCGGCCTCCGCGAACTTCCCGAACAGCTCCGGCGGGTGCTGCCCGTCGGCGTCGAGCGTCACGGCGTGCGTGAACCCCCGGGCCGCGGCCTCCGCGAACCCGGCTTTCAGGGCCTCCGCCTTGCCCCGGTTGCGCGGCAACCTCAAAACCGCGCACATCGGCGCCGAAACGCGCACCGGAACGTCCGAACCGTCGTCGACAACCAGCGCGAAAGTTCCCTCCGGCAGCCCGCGGACTACCCCCACCACCGTTTCCGCATTGTTGTGGCACGGAATCAGCGCGCAGACCCGCACGCGGGAATCCGCCGCGCTTTGAACTTGAAATGAGTCGCCCATCTGTTAAATATGGCGGGATATTTTTACCAAACACCGGAACCATTGCAACACTAATGCCCAACAATCAGCAAAGGCTGTCGCGCAGAAGGGAAGTTTCGCTTCTGCTGAAGGAAAAGCTCATCGAGGCGCTCGACATACCCTACGAGCCCCGCGACATAGGCGAGGACATCGCCCTGATAGGCTCGGGGCTCGGCCTCGACTCGCTCGACGTGCTCGAAATCGTCCTGTGCGTGGAAAATAATTTCGGCGTAAAAATACCCGAGGGGCAGACGCTCGCGCTGAGGTCGCTGAACACCCTCGCGGACTTCATAATTTCAGAGCAGGACAAAAAATGAGGGAACTGGCGCTAAAAGACTTTTGGGCGGATCTCGGGGCGAATTTCGGCGAGCTCGGCGGCGCGCAGTGCGCCGCGAACTTCGGGAATCCCGACGCAGAATACCTCGCCCTCCGCAATTCCGCCGCCCTGTGCGACTTCTCCTTCGTCAGGATAGCGGAGTTCCCGGAATCCGACGGCATGGACTTCCTCGACGGGAAGCTTGCAGCGAACATTTTGAAGCTGCGGTACGGCAGAATAATAGACACGTTCCTCGCCTACCCCGACGGCGGAATCGCCGCCGAGGCTTTCGTGGCGAACATCGACGACAGGGTTTTCGCGGTGCTCGAATCGCTTGACGACTCCCCCGGCCCGCTCGCGGGGGGAAACGGGCGCGACGCGACGGGGGAATTCGCCGTCCTATCCGTGGACGGCCCGCGCGCGTGGGAGGTCGCAAAGGACATTTTCGGCTCCGACATATTCAACCTGCCGTACCTCGCGGTCGAAAAATACGAATTTGAGGGCGAACCCGCATACCTGTTGCGCAACGGCAAAACCGGAGAGTTCGGATACTCCTTCGCGGTTCCCGCGGCCCGCGCCGAAAAGCTCGCCCGGAGGCTGCTCGGCTCCGTAAAAAACGTCGGAGGCGCGCCCTGCGGAACGGACGCCCACGCGGTAGCGAGGCTTGAAAGCGGGTTTTTCAACATCTACCGCGAGGGAAAATCCGTCGGGAGCCCGGTAGAGCTCTGCCTGCAATGGATGGCCGACTTCTCGAAGGAGTCCTTTATCGGCTCGGACGCGATTTTCAGGGCCCGCGAGGCCGGGGCCGAGGCGAGGATAACGGCGGTGCGCGGCCCCGGCGTGAAAACCGGCGCGCGCGCGTTCGACGGGAACGTCGGCATAGGGGAAGTCAAAGTAGCGATGCGCTCGCCGTCGCTCGGCGACAGCGTGGGGCTCGCGCTCATAAAGTCGGATTTCGCCTACCCGTCGCTCGAGCTGTCCTCGGCGCCGGGGGGGGAGGCCGACATATTCACGGTCTCCCGCCCGATGACGGTGTCCGAAAGCCTTATAAGGGGAATGCAGCAGTAATGCCACGGAGGATAACGCGCAGGCTCGCTGTGGCCCCCGAATTCCGGGACATCGACATAATGGGGGTTGTCCACAACTGCGTGTACTTCGAGTGGTTCGAGCGCGGAAGGCTCTCCATAATGAACGAGGTTCTCGGCTTCGACGACGCCAGGCGCCTCGGCATCGCCGTTCCCGTCGTGAAAAATTCGTGCGAATACTTCGCCCCCGTGAGGATCGGCGACACGCTCGAACTTCTCACGCGCCACAAAATCGACGACGCGTTTTCCGGGAAGCTGGAATTTTCCCACGAGCTGCGCAACGCCGAAACCGGCGCGCTCCACGCCTGCGGGGAATGCGTCTGCGCACTCGCGGACATGCGCACAATGAAGCTTCTGAGGGAGTTCGCGCCGGAAGCAATGGAAAAATACCGGCGGCTCAAATGACATGGAAAACAAAACCGCAATAGTCACGGGAGGCTCGCGCGGCATAGGCAGGGCCATAGTGAAAAGGTTCTCCGCCGCGGGCGCAAAGGTCTATTTTACGTACGCCAGCTCGGAATCCGCCGCCCTGGCGCTCGCCGCCGAAACAGGCGCCGCCGCCCTGCGCTGCCCACAGGGCGACCGCGACGCCATAGCGGAGGCCGTGGACGGGATATATTCCGAACGCGGCGCAATAGACGCGCTCGTCAACAACGCGGGGATAACGCGCGACGGGTTCATGATGACGATGCCGCAATCCTCGTGGCGCGAGGTGCTCGACGCCAACCTCGACGGCGCCTTCGCGTGGACGAAATGCGTGGCAAAAAAAATGTACGCGAAAAAGTCTGGCTCGATAATTTTCATATCCTCCGTATCCGCGCTGGTCGGAAACGCCGGGCAGGCGAACTATGCGGCGAGCAAGGGAGCGCTGTGCGCCTTCGCCAGGGCCTGCGCCGCGGAGCTCGGAGCCAAGGGCATACGCGCGAACGCGATCTGCCCCGGCTTCATAGATACGGACATGACGGCGAAAATCCCGCGCGACATCGCCGCCAGGCAAAGGGACAGGATCGTACTGAAGCGCTTCGGAACGCCCGAAGAGGTGGCCGAGGCGGCGCTCTTCCTCGCCTCCGGCGCATCTTCCTACATAACGGGCCAGACCCTCGTGGTGGACGGCGGCCTCACAGGCTGCGCGTAGGCGCGGGCCCGCGCGCCGAATCACAAAGGCCCCGACGCCGCAAAGAGCGCCGCGAGGGGCGTGCCGCAACGCAAGATTTAAATCTTTGAGGGAATCCGCAAAAAAGCTTGTCGCCGGTCTATACCGGGAAACTTATAATCTCCGGAAACAAGCCTCCCCTGAAATTGACGCCTCACAATTATCGCAATGCCGGATCCATATTCAATTATCCGCGGCCGTTCGGTATGAACGCAGCCCGTACCGCCGCTTGTATTCGCAAACCGAGTGGTTCGCGCACTGTGAATGCGTTCCGCCAAACCGGGCCGGGGAACTTGCCCACGCTCCTTTCAGCTCCAAAACGCTACCGCCGATTCCCAAGATCAAGATTTCCACCGCGGCAAACCCGCGCCGTTCGCCGTCACAATATATTATGAAACCGGTTACCCTTCCCGTTTTCGCCCCGAACCGGCAGTCGAAACGCCCCGCCACAAACTCTCCCGTTTTGGACGCGTAGGCGCCCGAGGGCGGAAGCAGGCAATTTCCGCAAAATTGCGCCTTTCGGACATGCCTGATTTTTATTGAATTCCCAACAACATGTGCGACTATCCGTTTAGGTGAAGGGCTTAAAGGAAACAGGTTTGTATTTGCTAATCTCCATTTTCGCGGTGTCCGGACTGCTTTCCATTATCCTTTTAACGCCGCCGAAAATTGGGAAGCTGATATTGGGAATTATCCTCAGCGCCGGCCTTTTTGGAGGATTTTGTTTAATCCTTCTTTTGATAAACGGCTTTATAAAACATTCTACAACCAAGGGCGGATATTCTTTTGAAGACTATCTGGACGGACGAGATAAAAAATAACTTCCCGCCTGCCACACCTCCCAAAATCCGGCGTTTAAGCGGTTTTTTTTTTGGGGGGGGGGTTAACGTCCATTAGGGCGGAACGGGCGCTTTGCTTTTACATTTTTCTCGCCGCTGATTTTTGGGAAAATTCCCTTTTCCCGCAACCTGAACAGTTTGACGCGGGGAAGGCTCAATGGCGTTTAAATGCTTTTAAACAAGGTTCGGAAAATAAAAAAAGATTAGAACAGCCAGGCGGCAACCTCTGCGGGCCGTATACCCGCGCAAATCCTGACATTAAAGAGCCCCGCCGGCGGAAAGGCCGAATGAAAAGGGCGGCAGGGGAGCCCCGAAAGCA
Source organism: Candidatus Merdousia sp. (assembly GCA_048390825.1). Classification (GTDB taxonomy): domain Bacteria; phylum Verrucomicrobiota; class Verrucomicrobiia; order Opitutales; family Intestinicryptomonadaceae; genus Merdousia. The sequence goes on along the minus strand of DBGCYC010000017.1, from coordinate 20,638 downwards.
TTTTTCGGGCTCCGTCACGCGCCCCCCGCCCTCCTGTCTTCGCCGAGCCCGAAAATCCTCTTCATAGCCGCAAACAGAGACATATCGCCCTCGACTTTCAAGCGCCCCGAGCGCATGAGGCCGGAAACGCCGCGGCGGGCGGCCATAACCCCCGCCCAGTCCCCGGAGTCCGCCGTCACCGTGACGTCCGCGGGGGCCCCGTCGTCGGCCTCCTCCTCAAATTCGCACCCTCCGCCCCTGACCATTACCAGGCACGTACAGCCCATATCGGGGAAAATGAACTTGAAATCGGCCCGCTCCGGCGCGCGCTCCGGTTTGAAGGTCGCGCACATTTCGCGCAGGAGTATGCGCGGGTCGGAAACCATCGAAAAACTCTCGAAAGGGGTTCCGTTGCGGCGCAGCTGCCAGAACACGCGCGCGTTTTTGGCGAACGACTCCCTGCCGCGGCTCAGCGGCGCCGTCATGGCCTCCATTTTGTCGGCGGGAATCTCTCCCGAGCGCGCAAACGCCTCCCCGGAGGCCTCGAACGCCGAGAGAACCCTGCGCACGCGCACGCTCCCGAGCTCCCGCATGGCGAAGTACGCCGACTCCCCCCGCGCGATGTCGGCGGCGAACTCGAAATCCATCGCGTCCGCCACCATTCGGTAGGTTCGGGAAAGGGCGTCGAAAACGTCGTCGAGCCTCCCGGAAGCGACGCTTATCGCCACAAACTTCTTGCGCTTCTTCAAAAACCCGGTCTCGTTGAGCATCTTTCCGCTCGCGGGGTCGAAGCGATACCCCCTCACGAACGGGAAGCACCTGTCAAAGAACCGCTTCATCTGCGCGCCCATCGAATAAAAGTAGACCGGCGTAAGGCACACGAGCGCGTCGGCGCCGTCGAGGAAGTCGAGGGCCTCCGCCATGTCGTCGCGCACCGCGCAGACCCCGCGCCTCCCGAACCCCGCGCTGCACGCGAAGCACCCGCGGCAGTCCGCAACGTTCCTTTCGGACATGTCGAAGTCGAGGACTTCGGCGCCGCCTTTGCGCATACCGCGCAAAAAAAGCCCCCCGACGAGCGAAGTCACTCCGTTCGGGCGGGGGGCGGCTCTGACAAACAACGCCTTCACAGCCTTACGTTTTCGCCCGAGGCGAGCACGACGGTTCCCGAGGCGGCCGCGCCCCTTTTGCCGAAAGCCTCCGCCGAAAAGCTGTGGAGGCCCCCGTATTCGCGCGTGAAAGACGCGCGCATCGAAAGCCTCTCCCCGGCCCTGACGACCGACTTGAACTTCAGATTGGCCGCCGCCAGAAAAAATATGCGCCCCTCCTGCGGCGCCTCACCGCGGGCGCGCGCCGACAGCGCTATGTAAAGCCCGCACGTCTGCGCGAGAGCCTCGGCTATCATCACGCCCGGCATAATCGGCATCGAAGGAAAGTGCCCCCTGAAAAACGGGAGGCTTTCAGGCAAATCCAGCTCGGCGGCTATCCCCTTTTCGGCGTCAAACTCCACAACCCTGTCGACCATCAAAAACGGATCCCGTTGCGGAAGGTACGCGGTGATCTCGGACTTTTCCAATACCATTTTCACATACTACCCGACTCCGTTGCGCGCGTTCAAGTTTTTTTCGGGAAATGAGGCGCGCATATCTTTGCACGCCCGCGATATCGCGCGATACGCCGCGGCGGAAAGCGAATCCGCGGAGTCGAAGTCCCCGGGACGCAACGGCGCGAGCAGCCTTATGGAAAACGAAAACCCGTTCCTATCGGGGATAATGGAAGCCCCGCGCGCAAGCACGGGTTCGGACGAGACTATCGCCCCGGGCACGACGTCCATGCCGAACCTGCGCGACAGCCTGAAAGCCATGCTCTTGAAATCCCCGAGCCTTCCGCCCGACATGCGCGTGCCCTCGGGGAATATCACGATATTCCTCCCGAGCCCGACAACCCGCGAAAGCTTTTCCATAGCCCCTTCCAGCTCCGCGCGGCTCCCCCCGCCCAAGGACACAAAGTCGAAGAGGCGCGTCAGCACCCATATCGACATAACCGAATCGTACTTGCCCTTGACCACTACCGCCGCGTTGGGAACCAGCGCAATGGCAAAAAGCGGGTCTAAGTGCGATATGTGGTTGAAAGCGTAGACGGAGGGCGCGGGGGGCAGGCTTTCAAAACCCTCCGCGCGCACCCGGCACCCCCCGAGCGCGGGAAAAACGCGGAGCGCGAGCAACCGCACGAGGAAACGCAAAAGGCCGTTGGCCGCCCTCCCCGCCCATTCGGCGCCGAGCGATTTCGCCGCATACAGCGCGAAAGCGGCGATTATAAAAACGGCGTTCGCCGCCGCGTAAACCGCGTAGCAGGCCGCGATGCGCGACTTTGCGAGGATTCCGCGGCGGCGTTCCACGCTACTTACCCCTCCCGCGCCCCGAGAACGCAAACGCCATCGCCCGCTGGACGGCAAACAGCGCTGCGACCAAAACCCCGAACACCCAGAGTTTCCGCCAAACCGGGGAATCCGACGCGGCGGCGGAACCCATGTACACCATAGCCGCGCCGATCGCCCCCTGCACAGCAAGATTCACCGCCGCATACGCCGCAAACGGGGTTCTCATTCCGCCGAGAATTATGTTCTGCAAAAAATAGGGAATGCCCGGAACGGCCCTGACGAAAAAGTTTACGTTCGCCAGCGACGCCGGATTCTCCAAGCCAATTTTGAAGCGCGCGGCGAGGGATTTGAGCGCGCTTTCGGGCACGAGGAACCTGCCGAATAAAAAGCCTATCGAGGAGCTTGCGAAGAGCCCGAGCAGGCACAAAACCCACGCCTCGAAAAACGGGAAGGCCGCCCCGGCGAAGAGATAGCACAGCGACAGGGAAAACGGAAACGCGCACCCGACGCCCATGACGGCGAGAAATGCGAAAGGGTTGTCGTTCTCGCGCGCGAAGTCCAGGCACAGCCGAAGCGCCTCCCCCCAGCCGAAGAGGAGTTCAAAGGCAACGGCAAACGCGGCCGCCGCCAGAAATTTCACGATAAACCGCCTCATACTCCCGCCGCAAAAATATACGCCGTTCGGAAACAAAAACGCAAACCAATAGAAAAATATATTGACTATTTTACAAGAATAAAGCAGATTAAAAACTTTAAATTGCGCCGAAATAGCTCAGTTGGTAGAGCAACGCTTTCGTAAAGCGTGGGTCGTCGGTTCAAGTCCGACTTTCGGCTCCACTCGAAAGCCCGCAAATAGCGATTGCGGGTTTGTTTTTTGCCTTGATTTGCGGGAAAATGCGCAATTCCGAAACGAAGCCCGCAAGGCGTCTGGCGAAAGCGTCCAAAGGCTGGACGGTCGCCGCCGAAAAAATCCGGCAAACTCTCCCGTACGCCTCTGCGTCGCCGAAATTTTCCGGGCGCCGCGGCGAAACGGCGGATTCCAAAACCCGGCAACGGACTTTCCGGCCCCGCTAAAAAAAACACTTTACAACGCACGCGCGCCGAAATGGCGCATTATGGCGCATTGTTTAAATTGTCACTTTTGGCAAAATTTTGGTGACATAGGTGACATAAATCAAGGTAAAAAATTGGCACTTTTGCGACATTTTAAATGATAATTTTAATAATTTAATTTATAATATAATCGACAAAAAAAAGTCGCAACTTCCTTAATTTTAGAAAGTTGCGACTTTTTCCCCGGCAGGGACTCGAACCCCGACTAGATGAACCAAAATCATCTGTGCTACCATTACACCACCAGGGAGTTCTGCAAAAAAAACTGGAGATGATCGGGTTCGAACCGACGACCCCCACAATGCCATTGTGGTGCTCTTCCAACTGAGCTACATCCCCTAAAAAAATGTTTTGCCATTAGGACATTGGGCGAGGATTCAGTCAATGCTAATTTTCGTTTTTTTTGAAAAATTTTTTGTTGAAACTTTTTCTGAGCACACTCATTTTTGGGCTTAAATTGCGTTCCCTAACGGGCGCATTGAAAAATACCGCGAAGCGCAAATGGGGGGATTCGTTTCGCATTTCGCGGGCTTTCCGGGCGGCCCGTACGCGCCGCCGAAAACTCCACAATCCAATTTGAAACGCCATGACGGATTCTCCGCTTAAATTCATTTCCGCCGCGCTTCTGGCGACGTGCGTAGCATTGTCCTGGGGCTGCAGGGAGCAGAAGTCCCAGAAAAAACAGCAACTTTCCAACGCGGTGGAAGTCGCTATCCCTGTCAGAAAAGACATCGAGGTGTGGGATTCCTACACGGCGCGGATAGAGGGCGCAAAGGCGGTGCAGATCCGCGCGCGCGTCTCGGGATACCTCGAAAAAATACACTTCACGGACGGCGACTACGTAAGGCAGGGCGACGTTCTCTTCCAGATAGACCCCCGGCCCTTTCAGGCGGTAGCGGAAGCGTGCAAGGCGTCGGTGATGGAGACAAACGCGCGCATAGAGCTCGCCAGAAGCAACCTGAAGCGCGCCGAAGAGCTCTTCGCCCAGAACGCGATTTCCAAGGAGGTCTACGAAACCCGAAAGAGCGAGCTCCTCTCCGCCGAGGCCGTGCTGATCTCCGACAAGGCCAAGCTCAAGGAGGCCGAGCTAAACCTCGAGTTCACGCGCATAACCTCCCCAATTTCCGGGTACGTCAGCCGGCGCCTCGTGGACGAGGGCAATCTGATAAACGCCTCCGACACCCTCATGGCGAGCGTGGTCTCGCGCGACACGGTGTACGCCTATTTTGAAATCAGCGAGAGGGACATCATAAAGTACAACAAAATCCGCCTCTTCGACTCGATAGACTCCAAGAAGCGGCAGGGGCCGCCGGTGAGGCTGAAACTGCTCGACGAACCCGCGCCGTCGCACTTCGGGCAGGTGACGTATGTCGACAACACCCTCAACGCCTCGAGCCTCGAGCTGCGCGCGGAAATCGACAACTCCTCCGGCGCGCTATTTCCCGGCATGTACGCAACGGTGGAGCTGCGGGCGGGCGCCCCGGCAAAACGCCTGCTCGTGCCGGAAGCGGCTGTCGGCACGGACCTCGTGGGAAGGTTCGTGTACATCGTCAACTCCGAAAATGTTGTGGAGTACAGGGCGGTGACCGCCGGAGAGCTCGTCGGCAAACTGCAGGTCGTTTCGGCGGGGCTCGACGGGAGCGAAAAGGTCATAATAAACGGAATCCGCCGCGCCGGGCCGAAGAAAAAAGTCACTCCAGTCCTGAAGAAGCTGTAAGGCCATGAAATTTTCCCACTTCTTCATAGACAGGCCGATTTTTGCGACGGTAATCTCAGTCTTTATAACGTTCGTCGGCCTCATAGCGTTTTCGCAGCTTTCGCTCACGCAGTATCCGAATATCGCCCCACCCACGGTAAACGTCAGCGGCTCGTACTCCGGCGCGTCCCCGGAAGTCATAATGAACACCACTCTCGCGCCGCTCGAACAGAAGCTCAACGGCGTGGAGGGCATGATCTACATGTCCAGCGAGGCCACCTCCGAGGGCTCGTGGTCGATAAACATAACCTTTGAGACCGGGGTGAACATCGACATGGCGCAGGTGCTCGTCCAGAACCGCGTGAGGCAGGCTGAAAACAGGATTCCGCAGGAGGTGCGCAATGTTGGCATAAACGTCTATAAGCGCAATCCCGACATCTTGATGACCATAAACCTCGTCTCGCCCAACGGTACGCGCGACAAAATCTACCTCTCCAACTACGCGATAACGCAGATGCAGGACAGGCTCGCGCGCGTCAAGGGCGTCAGCGAGTTCGGCGTGTGGGGCGCCAAGGAGTACAGTATGCGCGTATGGCTCGATCCCGACAGGCTCGCGGCCGTCAACCTCTCTCCGATAGAGGTGGTCGACGCGTTAAAGGAGCAGAATACGCAGGTTGCGGCAGGCAGGCTCAACCAGCCCCCGAGCGACACCGGCGCCGCCTTCGAGCTGCTCATCAACGCCCAGGGCAGGCTGGCGACCACCGAGGAATTCGGCGACATAATCGTGAAGTACACCCCCGACGGGCGCATTATCCATTTGAAGGACATCGCGCGCATAGAGCTCGGCGCGTACAGCTACTCGAACGAATCCTACATCAACCAGAAGAGCTCCGTGACAATGGGCGTATACCAGCTCCCGGGCACGAACGCCATCGAGACCGTAAAGCGCCTGCGCGCCGAGCTCGAGGAGATGAAAAAGAATTTTCCCGACGACGTGGACTACGTCATAGGCTACGACACCACCGAGTACGTTCAGGAATCCATCAACGCCCTATACCGCACCATATTCGAGGCCGTGGTTCTCGTGGTGATAGTGATAGTCGTGTTCCTCCAAAGCTGGAGGGCGGCGATAATCCCGCTGTTCGCCATACCCGTCTCGCTGGTCGGCACATTTGCGATAATGTACGCATCGGGATTTACGATAAACAACCTCACGCTCTTCGGGCTGGTGTTGGCGATCGGCATAGTAGTAGACGACGCCATCGTGGTCGTCGAAAACGTTGAGCGAAACATGAAGGGGGGGCTCGGCGCGCGGGAGGCCACAAAGCAGGCAATGAGCCAGATACAGGGCGCGCTGATCGCAATCGTGCTGGTGTTGAGCTCCGCATTTCTGCCCACCGCCTTCCTCCCCGGAATCTCGGGGCAGTTTTACAGGCAGTTCGCTATAACGATTTCGACCTCCACCATAATCTCGGGGCTCGTGTCCCTCACGCTGACGCCCGCGTTTTGCGCTCTCTTCATGCGCCACTCCGGGCGCGGGAAGAGGAGCCTCTTCGACCTCCTGTGGGACTATTCCTTCGGCCTCGTCCTCAAATACTTCAACCTGGGTTTCGACAAGTTCGCGTCGTTTTACGGCAAGTTCGTAAAGCTCGTCGTGAGGATTTCCGCGATAATGCTCGTCCTCTACTGCGGAATGCTGTGGGCCACCAGGGAGATATTCGTGGAGACGCCGACGGGCTTCATTCCCAAGCAGGACAGGGGCTCCTTCAACGCATGGCTGAGGCTCCCGGACGGCGCGTCTTTCGAGCGCTCCGAAGAGGCCGTGATAAAGGCCGGGAAGCTGCTCGCAGACATCGAGGGCATACGGTACGCGGTGACGACCGCCGGACAGGGGGGCTCGAATGTCGGAAGGATAAATTTCAGACTCTCCGACAGAAAGAAACGCGACGAAAACGGCTGGACCCTCGACTACATAATGAACAAGGTAAAGAGCGTCCTCGACCGCGAAATACTCGAGGCCACCGTCAATGTGACGACGCCCGCCACCGTCCCGGGCATCGGCAGCGGCAGCGACTTCAAACTGCAAGTCGAGGATCGCGCGGGGTTCGGCGTATTCGAGCTCGAAAAATGCACGAACGAGCTTATAGCGGAAATCAACGCCCTCCCCGCCGTCAACGACGCCTACACCACCTACACGACCAACAATCCCCAGCTATACGCGACGATAGACCGCGAAAGGGCGCAGAAGCTCAACGTCTCAATAGACTCGATTTTCCGCACCCTGCAATTCAACCTCGGTTCGGTCTACGTGAACGACTTCAACATTTTGGGGCGCGTCTACCGCGTCGTAGCGCAGGCGGAGGCCAGCAACCGCAAGGACATTGCCGACATCTACAAGCTCAAAGTTCCCAACGACCTCGGGCAAAACGTTCCGCTCGGGTCGGTAGTCACAATAAACCGCGGCATAGGCCCGTACAAAATAGTCCGCTACAACCTTTACCCGAGCGCCGAAATACAGGGCAATCTCAACGAGGGATACAGCACGGGATACGTCATGAACGAGGTCGAAAAGCTCGCGGCAAAAATCCTCCCGCAGGGAATGGGCATAGAGTGGACGGATCTCGCATACCAGCAGAAGAAAGCCGGAAACTCCTCGATATACATCTTCGCCGTCTGCGTGATATTCGTGTTCCTGCTGCTCTCCGCGCTGTACGAGAGCTGGACGCTGCCGCTGTCGGTCATTCTCGTGGTTCCGCTCGTGATACTGTTCGCTATGATCGGGGTAAACATAAGGGGGCTCGACAACAACCTCATGACGCAGATAGGCTTCGTGGTTCTCATAGGGCTGGCGTGCAAGAACGCCATACTCATAGTAGAATTTGCGAAACAGCGCGAGGAACACGGAGAGGAGATCGTCTCGGCTGTCAGCACGGCCGCGCAAAACCGGCTGAGACCGATCGTGATGACGTCGCTTGCGTTTATTCTCGGCGTGGTGCCGCTGGCGTACGGAACAGGTTCGGGCTTCGAGCTGAGGCAGTCGCTGGGAACGTCGGTGATGTTCGGAATGATAGGGGTGACGGTATTCGGGTGCGTGTTCACACCGGTCTTCTACTACGTGATAAGGCGCATATTTGCGCCAAATCATAAAAGCCAAGGCTCTTAAAACGAACCCCGAAAGCGTTAAACCTATACTGATACTGCCTTGTTAAATAAACAATGCGCATAAAGCGTATCAAGTATTGAAAGAGCGGCACGCGCCGATTCTATTGAATATGCCGCGCTCTTACAAGCACGGGACGCATCAGCCATAGGGAGGACATACTCCCGGCATAGATTTACGATTATTTAAGTAAGACCGCCAACGGGAGCGTATAAGTGGTACGCGACCAGCGGCGGCATTCCTCAAAACGGAGCCATTTCCCAAATCCCCCGTGCGCGTCGCTTAGAAAAGGGGCTTAACTGTCCCCCCTTTGACTTCCGCAAGCGGAAATAGCCAATCCCCTCCCAATCGCCCTTTGTTTCCGGGGTCAGGTTAGGTTCAGGGGTTTTCATAACAGAGCTATTTTCCAACCCTTTCTCCCCCAAACCCCCGGGCGCGTGAAACTGCCGCTCAGGCGAGTATTTAAGTGGGGCCGCCGGTGGGAGCGTACAAGTGGTACGTGACCAGTGGCGGCCCCACTTAAAACGGAGCATCAGCGGCAGTTTCACGCGCCCGGCGCACTCCCGCGGGGACTCGAACCCCGATTAACGGTACCGGAAACCGTTGCTCTATCCATTGAACTACGGGAGCGTAAAAAAGCCGAATGCGGCAAAAGCGCGGCCGCATGCGTTTCGGGGAAAAATCTCAAACAATCCGGCCCGCCTTGCAAGCGCAAAAAAATCGCCCATTCTATTTTTTTAGTTTCATGAGCCGGCAAAATATGTAATGTAATCGGGTTATGGCCGCCAAAGTTTTCGCAATAGCAAACCAGAAGGGGGGCGTCGGCAAGACGACCACCGCAGTCAACCTCGCCGCCGGGCTTGCGAGGCGCAGGGTGAGGACAATCCTCGTGGACATGGACCAGCAGGCGAGCGCCACGAGCGCGCTCGGATACGACAAGGCGCGCGGGGCGAGCCTGTACCAGGTGCTCCACGGCGAGGGATCCGCGCGCGACAAGCTCGTGCAGACGCAGCGGCAGAACCTGTGGCTGATTCCCTCCGAAACGGACATGTCGGCGGTGGAAGTGGAGCTTTCCGGGAGCGAGAACTACCTCGTGAGGCTGCGCGACTGCCTCGCGCCATTGAGGGACTGCGGGGACTTCGACGCGATCGTAATCGACGCCCCGCCGTCGCTCGGCCTGCTTTCGATGAATTCGCTGGCGGCCGCGGACTACCTGCTCATTGCGCTCCAATGCGAGTATCTGGCCATGGAGGGGCTGGGGCAGATAATGGGGGTCGTGGAACAGCTGCGGAGCGCGGGGGTCAGCGACTCGCTCGAAGTCGGGGGGGTAGTCATGACCATGTACGACTCGCGCACGAACCTTTCAAAGCAGGTTTTGAGCGAGGTCAAAAACTACATGGGCCCGCTCGTCTTCAAGACGCTCATACCGCGCACTGTGAGGCTCGCGGAAGCCCCGAGCTTCGGCAAGACAATCTTTGAATACGCCAAGTGGAACGAGGGCGCGTTCGCCTACGAAAAACTCGCAAAGGAAGTCGACAGGCGCTTCGGGCTCCGGGCGTGAGAATATGGATCTGCCCAAATACATAAAGAGGCTTTTCAAGCCGTCGGTGGCGCGGCGGGCCAAAGCCATGCGCCGGGCGAAAAAGGCGAGGTCCAACGCGGCGGCCGAAGCCGAAAAGAGGGCGTTTTCAAAGCTCGAAAAGAGCCTCGGGTACAAATTTTCGGACAAGTCGATTTTGAGGGAGGCGCTCACGCACCCCGGGGCCGTCGGATTTTCAAAGGGCAAGATAAAGTCGAACCAGCGGCTGGAATTTCTCGGGGACGCCATATTGCAGTCGATAATAACCGATACGGTGTTCAAAAAATTCGAGGAGCTCGACGAGGGCGACCTTACGAAAATACGCATTGCGCTGACGCAGGGGGCGTTTTTGAGCGGCCTGTCGGAGCACATCGGCATTCCCGGGTGCCTCATTCTGCCCAGGGGCTGCGAGTGCCTGCGCAGCTGCGCGAGCGCCGCGGAGGACGCGTTCGAGGCGGTTGTGGGGGCGATATACATGGACAGCTCGTTCGAGACGGCGCAAAAGGTCGTGCTCTCGTGGTACAAGAGGAAGCTCGACGACCTCCCCGACCTCGTGAGCCAGCAGAACCCCAAGGGCGCGCTTCAGGAGCTCGCGGCGAAGAGGGGCGAAAAAATCGTCTACAAAATGCTCGGACAGACGGGCCCCGACCACAGCAAGGTTTTCGAAGTGGAAGTGGAAATAGGCGCAAAGACGTACGCGAGGGCGTCGGCGAGCTCCAAGAAATCCGCCGAGACCAAGGCCGCGCGCGCTTCCCTCAAAGACTACGCCGCCGACTGCGCCGCCGGGGAGCCTCCCCCCGGCGAAGCCGTCGAGCAGGCCGCGCGCAAAAAGCCGAAAGCCGACCGGCAGAAAAAGCGACAGTTTTGAAATTTTCCGCCGATGATATTTTTCGCCGGCTTGTACGAATATGAGGGCAGTCCGTTCCGGGAAAGGCACCGTATTCTACCCCGACGTCGCGCAGGCGGCGTGGGGGGTTTTGTGCGCGCGCATAGCGCGTTCGGACGGCGCCGGGCTTGCGGTGGCGGTTTTTGATTCCGCCGCCGAGTGCGAATTTTTCTACCCGAAGCTCAAATACTTTCTGGGGCTTGACGGAAGGCCGTTTGAAATCCGAATGCTGCCCGGCCCGGCCCGCGCCGCCGACAGCGACGCGGCGCGCTTCGACGCCGAGTGCGAGAGGATCGGGACGTTGCGCGCGATGGCCAACGCCGGGAAAGGGGACTGCCCGCAGCTCTTCGTGGCGGCCGCCGCGGAAGCCCTGTTCGCCCCCGCCCCCGATCCGGCCGCCGCGGCCGCGCTGGAAATATCCGCGGGAATGAAAATATCGCCGCGCGGGCTCCGCGAGAAGCTCGCCGCGTTCGGGTACTACAACGAGACCCTGTGCGAGGCGCCGGGGCAGTTCGCGGCGCGCGGCGGGATTCTGGACGTCTACCCCGTCTCCGCCGACGCCCCCGTGCGGATAGACTTTTTCGGCGACGAAATCGACGCAATCCGGAAGTTCGACCCCGACACGCAGCTCGCCGACGAGAGGATTTCTTCGGCGGCGATAGACCCCATACCCGGAACTTTCGGCGCGGAAGGCTGCGCCAAAAACGCGCTCGACTACCTCGGAAAGGAAAGGGTTGACTGGATATTTTTCGAGCCCTCCGCAATCGCCGCGCGCTCGCCGGATCTGTTTCTCGAGACCGAGGACGGGAAAATCCGCCACCGCGGATTCGGGGAGGTTTTCGCGCGCCCGGGCGACGGATTCTTCGCAGTCTCATCGCTCGAAACCCCTACGGAAGCGTTCGAGGGTGCGGAGAGGGGGGCCTTCCGCGCCGACGGGCTCGCGGGAATCGCGGCCATAGACGCAGACGGGGAGATCGGCGGCGACAGGTTTGAGTCGGAGACGCAAAGCAGGGTAAAATTCGCGGCGAAGCTCGCGGAGTGGGCGGACGGCGGCGTGGACGTCTTCATAGCCTCCGACGGGGCCGGCGACGAGCGGCTCGCGGAGGGGATTTTCGAGGCCGCCGGCAAAAAGTTCAGGGGGTCCTTCGTTCCGTCCGGATTCGGCGAGGGGTTTGTAGTGCGCGACTTCGGCGGCATGCGCCCCGACTGGAAAATCCTCTCTGAAAACTCCCGCGGGGCGGCGTTCGTGGGCGCGCGGGAGCTCTTCGGCAGGCGCCAGAAGGCGCGCCTCGAGCCGCGGCGCAGAATGCTTTCGCGCAGGGCGCAGGTGGACCAGCTGCTCGACTTCTCCGAGCTGTGCGAGGGCGACTACGTGGTGCACCTCGGCCACGGCATATGCCGCTACCACGGCGTCGCAAAACTCGAGACGGACGGCGGCGAAGAGGAGGCGATAAAGCTCGAATTTGAGGACGGGGCGACGCTCTATCTGCCTCTGCACAAGTCGCACCTGCTCAGCCGCTACATAGGCCTCGACAAGCGGCACCCCAGGCTTTCAAGGCTCGACTCGAAGTCGTGGACGAAGGTCAAGACCGCCGCCGAGCTCGCCGCGCTCGACTACGCCGCGGAGCTGCTGGAAATGCAGTCTCGGCGCGAAATCGCCAAGGGGTTCGCCTTCCCGGAGGACGACGGGTGGCAGAGGGATTTTGAGGACTCCTTTGAATACGCCGAAACCCCGGACCAGCTGCGCGCGGCCGCGGAAGTAAAGGCCGACATGGAGTCCGAAAAGCCAATGGACAGGCTGCTTTGCGCGGACGTGGGCTTCGGCAAGACGGAGATCGCCATGAGGGCGGTTTTCAAGTGCGCGATGAGCGGAAAGCAGGCGGCGGTTCTCTGCCCGACGACCGTTTTGTGCCAGCAGCACTTCATCAACTTCCGCCGGAGGTTCGGCGGGTACCCGATAGTCGTCGAAATGCTCTCCCGCTTCCGCTCGAAAGCCGAGGCCGACAAGATAAGGGCGCAGCTTGCCGCCGGCAGGATCGACGTGCTCATAGGCACGCACGCAATGCTTTCGGACGCGGTGGCGTTCAAGGATTTGGGGCTGCTGGTAATAGACGAGGAGCACCGCTTCGGCGTCCGCCACAAGGAGAAGATAAAAAAACTGCGCGCCGGCCTCGACGTGCTCTCCATGAGCGCGACGCCGATACCGCGCACGCTCTATTTTGCGATGATGGGCGCGCGCTCCATGAGCCTCATGGAAACCCCGCCGAAGGACAGGTTCCCGGTCGAGACCGCCGTGCGCGAGTACTCCCCGGAAACCGTGAGGGCCGCGATAGAGCGCGAGGTCGCGCGCGGCGGGCAGGTTTTCTACCTCCACAACCGCGTCAAGACAATCGCCGAGACGGCCGAGGGGCTGCGCAAAATGTTCCCGAACCTGCGCATCGGCGTCGGGCACGGTCAGATGTCGGAGCAGGCGCTCGAAAAGCTGATGGCGGATTTCATCGGCGGCAGGTACGACGTGCTCGTATGCACGACAATCATAGAGTCGGGGCTGGATATCCCCAACTGCAACACCATAATAATAGAGGGCGCGGACAAGTTCGGGCTGGCCCAGCTCTACCAGCTGCGCGGGCGCGTGGGGCGGTTTACGCGCCGCTCCTACGCATGGCTGCTGCTGCACCGCCACGCGGGGCTCGTCGAGAGCGCGCGCAAGAGGCTCGGGGCGATCCGCCAGTACAACAAGCCCGGCGCGGGGTTCAGAATCGCCACGCGCGACCTCCAGCTGCGCGGCTGCGGCAACCTGCTCGGGGCAAAGCAAAGCGGGCACATAGCGGGGGTCGGCTTCGACCTCTACTGCGCTCTCTTAAAGCGCAGCATCTCGCTGCTGCGCGGCGAAAAGGCCCCGAGCGTCCTCCGCGCGCGCGTGAACCTCGACTTCGTGCACCTCGGCGAGGGCGGAAGGGCCGCAGTGGACACCTCGCAGGCGGAAAACTACTTCCAGGAAATCCGAATGAGGGAGATTTCGGGGGGGAACCCGGAGAAAGTCCGCGCCTACATTCCCGAAGGCTACATTCCGCAGACGCAGCTTAGGATAGACCTGTACCGCAGGCTTTCGATGGCGGCCTCCGAAAGGGAGCTTGACGCGCTGCTCGCGGAGGCCAAAGACCGCTTCGGCGCCCTGCCCGACCCCGTGAAGTTCTGCTTTTACGCCGAGCGCATAAGGGTTTTGGCGGAGGCGGCGGGCGCGCTCGGCGTGGAGACGCAGGGGGAGCGCCTCAAAGTCCTGCTCCCCGCCCCCAACGGCGGCGAATACGCCAGAATCGGCGGACATTTTCCCATCTTGACGAACCGCCGGGCCGTCGCCAAACTTCGGGAGATTGAAAAATTTTTGAAATACACCCTTCCAAGCATAAGGAAAAAATGAAAACCGCATCGAAAACCGCCGCCGCCGTCCTCGCGGCCGCGCTCGCGTCGGCGGCCTGCGCGCAGGGGCTGCTCGGCGGCGCCGGATTGCAGGAAACGGGCTCCAACGGCATACTCGCCGTGGTCGAAGACCGCGTCATAACGCGCGACGAAGTCATGAGGGAGGTCGCCCCGTTTATCCCCCAGATACGCCAGAAGTCCCTTTCGGAATTCGAGTTCAACAAGAGGGTCGGCGACTACATCAGGGAAATAGTCCAGAATATGGTGGACCGCGAGCTCATCGTGAAGGAATTCCGCGACAAGGGAATGACCATTCCCCAGAGCTTCCTCGACTCGCATTTCGAGGACTACATAAAAAAGGAGTTCAACGGCGACCGCGCGGAGTTCATAAAATTCGTGCAGGCGCAGGGTAAAACCATAAAGCAGTTCAGGCAGGATCAGGAAAAGGATTTGATAGTCGGGTACATGCAGAACAACAAGCGCCAGACGGTCGCGGAGATCAGCCCCAAAAAGATAAGGGACTACTACGAGGCGAACAAGTCCAAGTGGTACACGCCCGCGAGCGCCAAAATCAGCCTCATCACCCTGAAAACGGGCAGAACCGCGACGCTTGAGGAGAACAGGAAGCTCGCAAAGGAAATAGTCGCCAAATACGCCGCCGGCGAAAAATTTTCGGAACTGGCGCGCAAGTACAGCAAGGACGACAGCTCCGCAAAGGGCGGGGAATGGGGGTGGTACAAGAAGGGCGAACTCAACCCCCTGCTGGACAAGCAGGCGTTTTCGATAGAGGCGGGCAAAATCACCGAGCCCGTGGAAATCTCAGACATGATCTTCATACTGAAAGTCGAGGAGAAAAAGCCCGACGGCATAAGCCCTATCGACGACGTGCGGGAGCAGATAGAGTGGACCATCGCCGAGCAGAACGGCCGGGATACGTACCGCAAATGGGTGGAGGGGCTGCGCAAAAAGGCCTTTGTGAAATACTACAAATAGCGCGCCCGCCTCTCGAACCCCGCCGCAGACGCCGCGGGGTTTGTTTTTTCTCGACTGCCGCGCGCGGGGGGATTTAAATATCCGCCATGAAAAAGCGTTTCTCAAAAGTCGACCCCGCCGCCTTCAACGCCGAAATCGGATCAAAGAAAACGGGGCTTTTCATACTGCAAAACGAGAACGGCATGGAAATGTCCGTGACGAATTTCGGAGGGCGCGTAGTCGAGCTCTTCGCGCCGGACAGGAACGGCGATTTCGCCGACGTCGTGCTCGGGCACGCGACCCTCGAAAAATACCTCAACCCTGCCGGCGAAAGGTTTTTCGGCGCGACCATCGGCCGCTTCGGCAACAGGATAGCGAACGCCCGCTTTTCGCTAAACGGCAGAGAGTACAGGCTGCCGCAAAACGACGGCAAAAACTGCCTGCACGGCGGCGTCAGCGGATTCGACATGAGGGTTTGGGACGTCCTCGAAGCCGCCCCGGACATGCTAAAGCTCGGGCTCGCGTCCCCCGACGGCGACGAAGGGTTCCCCGCGGAGCTCAAAGTGCGCATGACGTACAGGCTGACCTCCGACAACCGCTTCGAGGTCGAGCACGTCGCCCAGTCCGACGCCGACACCGTAGTAAACCTCACGCACCACTCGTTCTTCAACCTGCGCGGCGAGGGAAACGGCGACGTAAATTCGCACATCATGCAGATAAACGCCGACAGGTTCACCCCCGTCGACGAGGCGCTGATTCCCACGGGCGAAATCGCCGACGTCGCCGGAACGCCCTTCGACTTCCGCGAGCCGCTCCCGATAGGCGGGCGCCTCGGAGTGGAAAACGAACAGCTTAAATTCGGGCGCGGGTACGACCACAACTGGGTGATCAACCGCAAATTCCCCGAGGCGCTCGAACCGGCCGCGCGCGTGTTCGAGCCCGAGAGCGGAAGGGAGCTCGAGGTCTATACGACGGAGCCGGGAATGCAGTTTTACGGAGGGAACTTCCTCGACGGGGAAATCGGCAAGAGCGGCAGGCCGTACGCTTTCAGGGGGGCGTTCGCGCTGGAAACCCAGCACTTCCCCGACAGCCCCAACCGCCCGGAGTTCCCGCCAACGCTTTTGAGGGCGGGCGAAAAATACTGCCACGTCTGCTCGTACAACTTCTCGGCGAAGTGAGCGATGGACGGCACCGTTTTCAGCGTCGAGGAGTTCGCCGTAAACGACGGCCCGGGGATCAGGACGGCGGTCTTTCTGAAAGGCTGCCCCCTGCGGTGCCGGTGGTGCCACAACCCCGAGGGAATGGCGTTCGGGCCCCAGATCCTCAAAAAGAAAAACGGCGCGCAGGAGCTTTGCGGGGAAAGGGTTTCTCCGCGCGAGCTCGCCGGAAGGCTGCTGCGCAACGAGCGCATATTCAAAATGAACGAGGGCGGAGTGACGTTCACGGGCGGCGAGCCGCTCGCGCAGCCGCAATTCCTCTTCGAGACTATGGAGCTCCTGAAAGGCCGCGTTCACATCGCGGTGGAGACGAGCGCGCACGCCCCCGCCGAAACTTTCCGCAGGGCGGCGGAGCTCGCCGACCTGGTTCTGATCGACTGCAAGTCTTGCGACCCCGAAGTCCACAGAAAATTCACGGGCGCCGGCAACGCGCAGATCCTCGAAAACCTGAAATACCTGTGCCGCTCCGGGACGGAATTCGTCGCGCGCGTCCCGCTCATTCCGTCCGTGAACGACACGCGCGAAAACATGTCGGCGCTCTCGGAAATCCTGCGCGGAGCGAAAAACCTGGGGCGCGTGGAGCTTTTGAGGTACAACAAAATCGCCGGCGCCAAATATTATATGCTTGGCAAAACCTATTCCCCGGGATTTGATACCGGCAAGACACCCGAGATTTGGGACGAATTCACAAAAAATGCCATACCTTTCATAGTCCTATGAACGAGCGCATAAAAAACCTGAAAAAATACACGACAATCGACAAGCTCCACCGCGGCCTTCGCCGGAGCGCGGCGGAGGCGGGAATAGCCGGCCTCCCCGAGGACTTCCGCGCGGCGGGAACGCCCTTTCAGGAGAGGGCCGGCAAGATGCTGTCGGCCTTTCTGGACGCGGAAAGGCCGGTATTCCTGCCGGGAGAAAAAATCGCCTTTACCCGAACGATAAAAGACATTCCCGACTACGTGACGCCTTCCGAGTGGGAGGAGATAAAAAAAACGCGCTTCGTCCACGAGAAGGGGGAGGTGTTCAACATTTCCGCCGACTACGAGGGGATCCTGCAAAAGGGGCTCGGGGCGCGCAGGGCGGAATTTGAAAGGCTCGCCAAATCATCGGAGGGGAAGAAAAAAATCTTCGCAGAATCCGTCGAAAAGGTTCTCGCCGCCCTGCAAAGGCTCATCGGCAGGTACGCGGACGAGGCCGAAAAGCTCGGGCTCGCCGAGCAGTCGCTGACGCTGCGCGCCGTAAAGGACGGCCCGCCGAAAACTTTCCTCCAGGCGCTCCAGCTGCTGCGCGCCGTACATTTCGCAATATGGGCGTCGGGCAGCTACCACAACACGCTCGGCAGGATAGACCAATACCTCTACCCCTTTTACAGGTCGGACGCCGACTCCGGCGCGCTCGACGACGTCGAAGCGTTCGAGCTGCTGGAGGAATTTTTCCTCGCATGCAACCGCGACAGCGACCTGTACGTCGGAATGCAGCAGGGCGACAACGGGCAGAGCGTCGTTCTCGGCGGCAGGGGCCCCGACGGGAAGAGCATGTACAACGAGCTCTCCGAAATGGCGCTCAGGGCCAGCTACGAGCTCGCCCTCATCGACCCGAAAATCAACATGAGGGTTGACTCCAACACCCCGCTCGAAATTTTCGAGATGGGCTCGCGCCTGACTAAAATCGGCCTCGGCTTCCCGCAGTACTCGAACGACGACGTCGTCATTCCCGGCCTCGTGGAGAAGGGGTACGACCCCGCCGACGCATGCGAATACGTCGTGGCCGCATGCTGGGAGTTCATCATACCCAAGTGCGCGCTCGACGTGCCGAACATAGACGCCATGCCGCTGGCGGACTGCGTGAACGAATGCGTCGCCGACCTCGAAACCTGCGAAAAATTCGACGACTTCTACGCGCTCGTCGAGCGCGAAATCCGAAAACGCGCGGCCGCGATGGGCCGGAGGCACAAAAACATATTCATGAAGCCCTCGCCGATAATGTCGGCGTTTTCCCGGGGGGCGCTCGAAAGCGGGCGCGACATTTCCTTCGGCCTGAAATACAACAACTACGGCGTGCACGGGACGGGCATCGCCACGGCGGTAGACTCGCTCGCGGCGATAAAAAAATACTGCTTCGACGAAAAGTCGGTCGGCAGGCGCGAGCTCGCCGACGCGCTCAAAAACGATTTTGAGGGGCGCGCCGGCCTGCTCGAAAAGCTGCGGCGGGAGGCCCCGAAGATGGGAACGGACGACGACTTCGCCGACGGCCTCGCCGTCCGGCTGCTCGACTCCTTCGCGGACGCATTCGGGGGCATGCGCAACGATAGGGGCGGCTGCTACCGCGTCGGGACGGGGTCGGCGATGTTCTACATATCCCACGGCAGGGGGCTCGGGGCGACGGCCGACGGCAGGCGCAAAGACGAAGTGCTGCCCGCGAATTACTCGCCGTCGCTCTTTATAAGGCAGAAAGGCCCGGTATCCGTCGTCAAATCCTTCGCAAAGCCGCACCTCAAAAACGTCGCAAACGGCGGGCCGCTCACGCTCGAATTCGACAGCTCGGTTTTCAGAAACGACGAATCCGTCCGGAAGCTCGCATTGCTCGTGCGGACTTTCATAGCCCTCGGCGGCCACCAGCTTCAGCTCAACACCGTAGACCGCGGCAAGCTCCTCGACGCCAAGGCGCACCCCGAGAAATACCCGCACCTCATCGTGCGCGTCTGGGGGTGGAGCGGCTACTTCGTCGAACTCGACGAATGCTACCAGGACCACGTGATAAGGCGCATAGAATTCGCCATTTAATTCCGAAGCCCGCAAGCCGTTATGAAGAAAAAAATAAAAGGGTTCATGTTCTATATAGCGTTTGTCGCCTCTCTCGGCGGATTCCTGTTCGGGTTCGACACCGTGGTGGTGTCGGGGGCCGAAAAGGGGATCCAGGCCTACTACGGGCTCTCCGGCTGGCTTCACGGCTTCACCATGGCCGTCGCCCTGTTCGGAACCATCGCGGGCGCGCTGTTCTGCGGCCGCCCCGCCGAGGCGTTCGGAAGGCTCGCAAGCCTGAAAGCCATCGCGTACCTCTATCTCTTTTCCGCCCTCGGGTGCGCGCTCGTTGCGAACTGGTGGGCGCTCGTGTTCTTCCGTTTCATGGGCGGCGTGGCGGTCGGCGCCTCGAGCGTCGTCGGCCCCATGTACATCGCGGAAATCGCGCCAGCCGACTGGAGGGGCAGGTTTGTGGCGTTCTTCCAGTTCAACATAGTCCTCGGGCTGGTGACGGCGTACGTCTCAAACTGGTGGCTGAGCGGCCTCGGCCTGCGGGACGACTGGCGGTGGATGCTCGGGGTGCTCGCAATCCCGTCGGCCATATTTGCCGCGCTGCTCTACACCATACCCGAAAGCCCGCGGTGGCTCGTCCTCAAAGGGCGCAAATCCGAGGCCGGAAGCGTCCTCTCCAAAATAGGGGGCGCCGACGCCGAATCCTCGCTCGCGCAAATCGAGGCGTCCGTTTCGGAGTCGTCCGGGTCGGAGCCCCTCTTCCAGAAAAAGTACTGGAAGCCCATAATGATAGCGTTTTTCATCGCCACCTTCAACCAGCTCTCGGGCATAAACGCGATCAACTACTACGCCCCGAGAATCCTCGAGACGGCCGGCGTATTCCGCGAATCCGCCCTGCTGCAATCCATATTCATAGGGCTGACAAACCTCGTGTTCACGATGGTAGGCATGGTTCTGATAGACAAGTTCGGGCGCAAAAACCTGCTCTACGTCGGCTCCGTGTTCATGACGGCCGCCCTGCTCTCCGTGGCCGCGGGGTTTAAATTCGAGTCCCTCGGCGGCTGCTACATGCTGTTTTCGCTGATGATGTTCATCGCGGCGTTTGCGATGTCGCTGGGAGCAGTGATATGGGTTCTGATTTCGGAGGTCTTCCCTACGAGCGTGCGCGCGAAGGGCCAGGTTTTCGGGAGCATGACCCACTGGACGTGGTGCGCCCTGCTCACGTGGGCCTTCCCCGCCCTCGTCGAAGGCGGGCAGTCGGTTCCGACCTTCTGCTTCTTCGCCCTCATGGCGGCGCTCACCTTTGTATTCGCCATGAAGCTGCCTGTGACGAAAAACAAGTCGCTCGAAGAAATACAAAGGGAGCTGACATAGGTTTTGCCGCTTCGCAATGCCGCCCGTACGCGTTCCGCGCGCCGGAAGGAGCAGGCCCCGCAAAAGCGGGGCTTTTTTTCGGCCGCGGCGGTTCCGGTGCCCCACCCCCCCC
>DBGCYC010000016.1:0-14555 GCA_048390825.1 Candidatus Merdousia sp. | reverse complement strand
AGCAACGCAGCACCGCGCCAAAAGCATTCGCCAAATCTATTTGGTGGCTTCGTCGAGAAGATCCCCGAGAGATGTCAAATCCTGGTCCTTGCGGATTTTCTCGAAGGCGGCGACTTCTTCGGCGAGCTTGTCGGCGTCGTACTGGGCGGCCTTGATCGAGAGGCCTATGCGGCGCTCGTCGCGGTCGATCTTGACAACGCGGGCCTTGACTTCGTCGCCCACTTTGAGGTGATCCTTGATCTTTTCGACGTGGTCTTCGCTGATCTGGCTGATGTGGACGAGGCCGTCGATGTCGTTCTGGAGCTCGACGAACGCGCCGTAGTTGGTAATCTTGCTGACCTTGCCGGTGACGAGGTCGCCGACCTTGAATATGGAGTCGATTTCCTCCCACGGATCCACGGAGAGCTGCTTCATGCCGAGCGAAATGCGCTGGTTGTCGGGATCTACGAGCAGGACGATGGCGTCCACTTCGTCGCCCTTCTTGAGGACTTCCGAGGGGTGGTTGATCTTGCGCGTCCAGCTCATGTCGGAGACGTGAACCATGCCGTCGATGCCCTCTTCGAGCTCGACGAACGCGCCGTAGGTCGTCAGATTGCGAACCTTGCCGCGCACGTGAGCGCCCACGGGATAGTTGTGGACGGCCATTTCCCACGGGTTTTCCTCGAGCTGGCGGAGGCCGAGGGAGATCTTCTGCTCCTCTTTATTGATGTTGAGAACCGCCGCTTCGACCTCGTCGCCGACCTTGAGAACTTCGGAGGGCTTGGTGATGCGCTTGGTCCAGGAGAATTCGGTGATGTGGACGAGGCCTTCGACGCCCTCTTCAAGCTCGATGAACGCGCCGTAGTTGACGAGGTTTACGACCTTGCCGCGCACGTGCGCGCCCACGGGATACTTGCGCTCGATGTTTTCCCACGGGTTGGAAGTGGTCTGTTTGAGGCCGAGGGAGACGCGCTCGCGCTCGGTGTCGACTTCGATTATCATCACGGAAATTTCCTCGCCGACCTTGAGCATTTCGCTCGGGTGCGAGATTCTGCCCCAGCTCATGTCGGTGATGTGCAGGAGGCCGTCGAGGCCGTCGAGGTCGATAAACGCGCCGTAGTCGGTAATGTTCTTCACAACGCCCCTGCGGATGTCGCCGGGCTTGACTTCGGCGAGAAGGTTGCGGCGCTTTTCGGCGCGCTGCTCCTCGATGAGCTCGCGGCGGGAGACGACGATGTTCTTGCGCTCCGCGTTGATTTTCACGACTTTGAAATCGTATGTCTGGCCGACGTACTGGTCGAGGTTCTTGGGCGGCTGCACGTCGATCTGGGAAGCGGGCAGGAAGGAGTCCACGCCGATGCTGACGATTAGCCCGCCCTTGACTTTGCTCTTCACCCTGCCCGAGAGGACGGCGCCCTCCTTGCAGTTGGCGAGAATTTCCTCCCAGTTCTTCTTCTGCTGGGCCTTGTCGTAGGATATTACGGGGTTGCCTTCGCGGTCCTCAAGCTTTTCGAGAAGAACCTCGATTTCCTGGCCGATCTGCACGTCGTTGATGTCCGGGAATTCGCCCACCGGCACGACGCCCTCGGATTTTCCGCCTATGTCGACTACGACTTCGTTCTGGCGGATTTCTATGATTTTGCCCTTTACGATAGAGCCCTGTTTGAGTTCGGCAAAGCTGCTGTTGGCCAGCAGTTCTTCCATTACGTTGTTCATTTATGTCCTTGATAATGCCGCTTCCGCGGGCGGAAACGGGGTTGATTGTTTCTGGTTTGCCCTCCCCGCAAAAGCGCGGAAGGCGTTGGTTAAAGAACGGATACTTTCACACCGCATGGCGCCTTGCAAGAATTTTCGGGCGGAATTCCGAAAAATTTCCGCGTCCGCAAACGGGGCGGGAAACGGGGAAAAAACCGGGGATTGCGGCAAAAAAAATTTTTAGGCTTCAAATCGCGGGGGAAAAGCCCATACTCGCCTTCCTAATTATGATACCGGACGTTTTGGCAGAGAGGTACGCTTCAAAAGCGATGAGGCAAATTTGGAGCGCGGAGGGGAAGATACTCCTCGAGCGCGACCTTTGGATAGCGGTCATGAAGGCCCAGAAGGAGCTCGGGCTCGACATTCCGCAGGAGGCGATAGACGCCTACGAGCGCGCAAAGGGCGACATCAGAATCGACGAAATCAACAGGCGCGAAAAGTTCACGCGCCACGACGTCAAGGCGAGGATAGAGGAGTTCTGCGAGCTCGCCGGCTTCGAGCACATACACAAGGGCATGACGAGCCGCGACCTCACCGAGTGCGTCGAGCAGCTGCAATGCCACAGGTCGCTCGGGCTCGTCCGCACCAAGGCGGTCGCCGCGCTCGGGCTGCTCTCGCAAAAGGCGCGCGCCTACAAGGGGGAGATTCTCGCGGCGCGCACGCACAACGTGATAGCGCAGCTCACCACTTTCGGCAAGCGGCTCGCCGAATTCGGGGAGGACTTTCTGCGCGCAATAGAAAACCTCCAGTCGCTAATCGACTCCTACCCCGTGCGCGGGATAAAGGGGGCGGTCGGAACCCAGCTCGACCAGCTTACGCTCTTCGACGGCGACGCCTCGAAGGCCCGCGCGCTCGACGAAAGGATAAGAAAGTTTCTCGGCATTCCCCACTGCTTTGGCGCGACGGGCCAGGTCTACCCCCGCGCGCTCGACTTCGAGGTCGCAAGCAGGCTGTTCCAGCTCGCGTCGGGGCCGTCGTCGTTTGCGAAGACCCTGCGCATAATGGCGGGCGCGGAACTCGCAAGCGAGGGATTCGCCAAGGGGCAGACGGGGTCGTCGGCCATGCCGCACAAGATGAACTCGCGCAGCTGCGAGCGCATAAACGGCTTCCAGGCGATACTGCGCGGATTCATGGAAATGGGTTCGGCCCTCGCCGGGGACCAGTGGAACGAGGGGGACGTGTCGTGCTCCGTGGTGCGGCGCGTGATGCTGCCGGGGGCGTTTTTCGCCATAGACGGGCTGCTCGAAACTTTCATGACCGTGCTCGGCCAGATGAGGGTCAACTCCGCCGTCATAGAGGCCGAGCGGCGCAAATACATGCCGTTCCTGCTGACGACGACCGTCATGATGAAGGCCGTCAAAAAGGGCATGGGGCGCGAGGACGCCCACGAGGCCATAAAGGAGCACGCCGTGGCCGCCGCAAACGACATGCGCGCCGGCAAAATCCCCGAAAACGACCTTTTGGAGCGGCTCGCCGCCGACCCGCGCATGCCGCTCGGAGCCGACGAACTCGGGGAAATCCTCAGGGAGGGATCGTCCGCCACCGGGCTCGCCGAGGCGCAGACGGAGGACTTCTGCGCGCGCGCCGACAAGTGGGCCGAGCGCTTTCCCGAAGCGGGCGGATACGCCCCGGAGCCGATTCTCTGACACACGCCGCAACGCGCACCCGCGACGCAAAAATGCGAAAAATTTTCACGCTTAAAAAAGTATCCGAAAAATCCGGGGCGCGGCGCGGAGAGCTGCTGACGGCGCACGGGGCCGTGCAGACGCCGGTATTCATGCCGGTGGGGACGCAGGCGTCCGTCAAGTCGCTAACGCCCGCGCAGGCCGCCGAAACCGGCGCGCAGATAATCCTCGCCAACACCTACCACCTGAATATCCGCCCGACCTCGGAGCTCGTGGCGCGCTTCGGCGGGCTCCACAAATTCATGGGGTGGGAAAGGCCGATACTCACCGACAGCGGAGGGTTCCAGGCCTTCAGCCTCTCGAAGCTGCGCAAAATTTCCGAGGACGGGATTTCCTTCTCGTCGCACCTTGACGGGGCGAAGCTCTTCATCTCCCCGGAATCGTGCATGGGAATCCAGAAAAACCTGGGCTCCGACATCTGCATGGTTCTGGACGAGTGCATACCCTACCCGTGCGAAAGGCGGAAGGTCGAGCAGTCCGTCGGGCGGACGCTCCGCTGGGCCAGGAGGTGCCGGGACGAATACGACAGGCTGGGGCTTCCGCAAAACGGGGTCCTCGCCTTCGGCATAGTCCAGGGCGGGTGCTATTCCGACATAAGGGCCGGGTGCGCGCGCAGGCTCGCCGAACTCGACTTCCCCGGCTACGCGATAGGGGGCGTGAGCGTCGGGGAGCCCGAGCCGCAGATGCTCGAACAGGTCGAGGCGTCGGAAGCCGGGCTGCCCGCCGACAAGCCTCGGTACGTCATGGGCGTCGGGACGCCCGCGCAGCTCCTGAAAATGATAGCCCTCGGCGCCGACATGTTCGACTGCGTGATGCCAACGCGCCTCGCCCGCCACGCGGTGGCCTTCACACCGGACGGGCCGATAAACCTCAAAAACGCCAGGTTCGCCGAGGACGCCGCTGCGCTCGACGCCGAGACGGGGGGATATTCGGCAAACTTTTCGCGCGCGTACATAAGGCACCTCGTCAAGGCCAACGAAATGCTTGCCTGCACGCTGATTTCGATGCACAATATACGCTTCTTCCAAAACCTCATGGCGGAGGCGCGGACGCACATAGAGCTCGGGGACTACGAAGAGTGGAGCCGCCGCAAAATCGCGCGCTACGAATCCGCCGCAAACGAAAAATGAAAATACGCCTTTTAAAACATTTCGACCGCTCCGCCCTCGCGGGCGAAGGGTTCGACTACTCCTACGCCGACGTGCTGTCGCGCTCGAACTCGGCGTTTGAAAAGTTCTCCGGATTCTCCCCCGAGAGGGTCGCCATATTTGCGGAAAACTCCCCGGAATGGGTCTGCGCGCTGTACGGGGCGTGGAAGGCGGGGGCGGCGGTTATCCCAATAGACGCGAAATCCTCCGCCGAGGAGGCCGCCTTCATACTCTCCGACGCCGCCCCGCAGATACTATGCTGCGACCGCGCCGGCCTCGAGACCGCGCGCAGGGCCGCCGAGGGGCTCCCCGTCAGGTTTTTCGTGCTGGAAGACATGTTTGCGGACGCCCCAGAAGCTCCCGCCCCGGCCTCCGCGGAAATTTCGCGCGAGGGGGGGGATTTGGCGTTTATAGTCTACACTTCGGGCACGACCGGCAACCCCAAGGGCGTCATGCTCACGTTCTCCAACATGTACGCTAACATGAGGGCGGTCGAGGAGGCCGAGTACTATTTCGACGGCATCCGCGTGCTGATAATGCTGCCATTCCACCATATCCTGCCGCTGATGGGGACGCTCGTCATGCCGCTTTACGTCGGCGGGCAAATGGTGTTCCCCAAGTCGATTTCGCCGGCGGACATCTCGGGCGTTCTGCAAAAGCGCCCCGTGGACATGGTGATAAGCGTGCCGCGCTTCTACGAGCTTCTGCACACGAACATAATGGCGAAAATAAACCGTTCGGCGGTTTTGAAGGCGCTCTTTTCGCTCTCGCGCGCGCTCGGCAGCCGCAGGTTTTCGCTGGCGCTCTTCTCCTCCATTCACAGGAGGTTCGGGGGCGAAATCAAATTCTGGATTTCCGGCGGGGCCGCGCTCGACCGCAAGGTCTGGGCCGACCTCGACGCGCTCGGCTTCGGCCTGCGCGAGGGCTACGGCATGACGGAGTGCGCGCCCATCATAGCATTTCCGCGAATCGGCAGGATAAGGATAGGCTCGCCCGGCGAGCCCCTGCCCGGCGTGCAGATAAGGATAGTGGAGGGCGAAATCGCCGTGCGCGGCGAAAACGTCACGCAGGGCTATTACAGGCGCCCCGAGGAGACGAAGGCCGCTATCCGCAACGGGTGGCTCTTTACCGGGGACCTCGGATATGTCGACGACGACGGCTTCCTCTTCATCACGGGACGCCGGAAGGAAATCATAGTGCTGCCCAACGGCAAAAACATAAACCCCGCCGAGATGGAGGCGCAGATCGCGGCGCAGTCGCCCGAAATCCTCGAGGTCGGAGTTCTGATGCACGAGAACATTTTGCAGGCGATAGTGCGCGTAAGCCCGGAGTTTGTCGCGGCCGCGGGCGGCGCCGAGGCCGCAGAGGCCGCAATCCGCGACGCGGCGATCCTGCCGTACAACCGCGCGGCCGCGACATACAGGCGCATAATAAGAATCGCGCTGACCACCGACGACCTGCCGCGCACGCGGGTCGGCAAGCTAAAGAGGTACCACCTGTCCGCCTACCTCGAAAACATATCGCGCCGCAGGCCGGAAACCCCGCTCCCCGAGCCCGACTCCCGAACCTACGCCGAGCTCAAAGACGTGCTCTCGGGGCAGGTTTCGCTCCCCGTCTCGCCCGACGCGCACATGGAGATGGACCTCGGGCTCGACTCGCTCGGAAAAATCTCGATACAGTGCTACGTCAGGGAGAACTGCGGCGCGGAAGTATCCGAGCGGGATTTTGAGAGGCACCCGACCCTCAGGAAATTCTCCGAATTCGTCGAGAAAAACCGGAACTCCTCGTTCGAGCCGCAGACGAAAAACGTCACATGGCCGGACATCATAAACGCGCTCCCGCTGCCAAAGCTCAAAAAGCCGCACTTCTTCCACTTTGCGACTATTTCCGCGTTCAGGGCGGTTATGAAGCTCCTATACAGGCTGCGCTACCGCGGGCTCGAAAACATCGGCTCCGCGGAGCCGCTCATCATTGCACCCAACCACCAGAGCTACCTCGACGGGGCGTTCGCGGTCGGCCCATTCTCAAAAACCCAAATCTACAAGACGTACTTTTTCGCAAAGCTGCGCAGCATAATAAAAAAGGGATTTATACGCGAATTCGCCGAGCGCAGCAACGTCGTCATCATGGACATCAACGACAATGTAAGCGAGTCCATACGCAAGCTCGCGCAGGCGCTCAGGGAGGGCGACAGGGTAGTCATATTCCCGGAGGGGACGCGCACGAAAGACGGCCGCATATCGGAATTCCGCCACACCTTTGCGATTCTCGCCAAGGAAATGGGAGTAAAAGTCGTGCCCGTCGCAATAAGGGGCGCGTACGAAGCCCTCAAACCCGGGGCGACCTTCCCCAGGCCCGGCGCCGAAATACGCGTGAGCTATCTGCCGCCCATGTCCGCCGGCAGGGACGAGTCCTACGAAGACTTTTCCAAAAGGGTGCGCGAGAGCGTCGAAGGGGAATGGGAGGCGATGGGCGCATCAACCCCGCGCTGATGCCGGGAGCCGGCAAACGCCGGTTTCCGGAGAGGCGCTAATTGCGCGCGCGGTAAAAGCGCGGCTTTTCGCGCCTCGGCTTTTCAGGGTCGGCCTCGGCGGATTTTTCCAGGGGCCCCCCAGCCGGCGCGCCGGCCCGGCGCGGGAAGTCCCGGGCCGCCCGGACAAGGTCTTCCGGCAGACTGTCCGCGGAAATGGGAAGCCAGAAATTCGTCTGGCCGAAAATCAGCAGCTCCCCGCGCACGGCGAGCCTCTTGGAAGGGGCGTCGTACCACACTTCGCATTTGAACACATGCCCTGAATCGGGGTTTACCACCCTGCCGGCGTACTTTCCGTCCGCTTCGGGCTTCAAGCCCCATATGAAGTCGAGCCCGCATATGTACGGGCGCGACTTTATCCCCGCGGCGCGCTCCCTGGGGGCGAGGAATGTTTCGGCGATCTTCCCGGTATCCTCGTCGTATATAAGAACCATGCGCGCGGCGTACTCCCCGCCGCTCTCGTAAAAGTACGCGACGCTCTCCGGCTTGCCGGTGTCGGAATCCGGAATTATCCAGAAGCCCCCTATGGGGTTTTCCGCCGCGAAGGCGGAAGCCCACGAGAGCAGTGCAGCGAGTATCAGCTTTTTCATAATGACAGCCTTTCGCGCAGAATCATGGCCGAAACGCTCCGCGAATCAAGCCATATTGCAGCGAAACTTCCGCGGCAAGAGGCGGCGGAGGCGGGGGCTGGGCAGGCGGAGAAACGCCCGCCGCCCTGCCCGCGAAAGCGCGAAAAAATTTCTCTTATTTTTGTTGATTTCCAAATGCGAATGGTATTTGTTTACTTAATTGTATGCGCGATTGCGCGCGCATTCCATCGAATTTTTCCAACGGCAAATCACACGCTCGAACAGATTACACAACCATAGAAAGGAAGCATTGTGGCAAACTTAAAAAAGAAAAGACGCCTCAAGATGAACAAGCACAAGCGCTCCAAGCGCTCCAAGGCGAACCGTCACAAGAAGCGCACCTGGGACTGTTAGGGCGCCGGTTTGCCCGCCGTCCGGCGGGGGCTTTCGCCGCGAAAGCCCTGCGCATTTCAGCCCCCGGCTGGAAATTCGCATTTTAGGGAAAATCCTTTCAAGCCGTTCGCCGCGCGAACGGCGTTTTTTTGTCCGCGCGGCCTTGCCGCAGCCCCGAAGATTCCCCGCCCGCCCTGCGGCTGTTTCGCCTTCCCGGAGCGGAAAATCGCCCCCAAAAACGGCGCAACCGCGCTTTTGCGGGCGCCTCCGCGGAAGGCGCCAGACTCCGCCGCGCTTTTGAATAATGCGCACCTCCTGCGCGAACCGCCTGAGCCACATTTTTCTTTACTTTGCCCGCCGCGGCCGTAAATTGTACGCAGATTCACCCCAAACAGCAATATTTCCACGCGCGCCATGATTACCGTAACCTCCTATTCAGCCGCAATTATAATGTGCTTTGTCACGATGCTCTGCTGGGGATCGTGGGCAAACACACAGAAAATGGTCAAGGGCAACTGGCCGTTCCCGCTGTTTTACTGGGACTACTCAATAGGGGTGCTTGCGTTTTCGCTGCTGCTCGCGCTGACAGCCGGATCGTTCGGGCCCGACGGGCGCACTTTCATGCAGGATCTCGGACAGGCCGAATGGCGGTGGCTCGGCTCGGCGTTTCTCGGAGGGGCGGTGTTCAACCTCGCAAATATTCTGCTGGTGGCCGCAATCGAAATTGCGGGGCTGGCGGTCGCATTCCCGGTCGGGATAGGGCTCGCGCTCGCCCTCGGGGTTGTGACGACGTATCTTGCCACGGGAGAGGGCAATGTCCCCATGCTCGCGGCCGGAGTTGCGCTGATATGCGCGGCAATAATCCTCGACGCCGTCGCCTACGGCAGGCTCGGGGGCAAGAAGTCCTCGGCGGCCAAGGGCGTCTGGATTTCGGTGGCCGCGGGCGTGCTGATGGGCTTCTTTTACAGTTTCGTCGCAAAATCCATGGCGGCGGCAGATCCTTCGGGAGCCCTTGAGGGCGGAAAGCTCACGCCCTATACGGCGGTCGTCCTGTTCTCCGCCGGCCTCATACTCTCCAATTTCGCATTCAACGTATTCATGATGCGCAGGCCCCTGTCCGGCAGGCCCTCGACGTTTTCCGAATATTTCTCGGGGAGCGCGAAAACCCACGCCATAGGGATTCTCGGCGGAATGATCTGGAGCTGCGGAATGAACTTCAACATACTCGCCGCCCCCGCCGCGGATCCCGCGCTCGCCTACGGGCTCGGCCAGGGCGCGACCATGGTCTCCGCCCTCTGGGGGGTGTTCGTGTGGAGGGAATTCGCCGGGGCGCCAAAGGGCACGAACACGCTGATTGCGCTCATGTTCGCCTTCTTCGCCGCGGGGCTCGGAGTGCTCGTGGCGTCAAAGCTTTAAGACAAAAGGGCTCAATATGGAAGACAGGGGAATTTTGGTGGTCGGCAGCATGAACGTCGACATGGTGGTCAAGACCTCGCGCATACCGAGCCCGGGGGAGACGCTTCTCGGGGGCGTGTTCCAAAAGTTCGAGGGGGGAAAGGGCGCAAACCAGGCGGTCGCGGCCAACGCGATATGCCGCGGCGCGCACTTCTGCGCGGGGATCGGAGACGACTCCTTCGGGCGCGAATACCTTTCCTATCTGCGCGGGCGCGGAATAGACGTGAGCCTCGTAAAGTCTTTCGGAGACTGCGCGACGGGCGTGGCCCTGATAACCGTTGCGGCCGACGGGCAAAACGCCATCACCGTCGCGCCCGGCGCCAACATGATGCTCTCCGAGTCCGACATGGAGGGGATAGACTTTTCCAAATTCTCGCACGCCCTCTTCCAGCTCGAAAACGACCTATCGACCGTTGCGAGGGGGCTCAGGCTCGCCCGCGGGACCGGTTGCGAGACGGTGCTGACGCCCGCCCCCGCGAGGCTCCTGCC
The DNA here is from genome assembly GCA_048390825.1 of Candidatus Merdousia sp. GTDB lineage: Bacteria > Verrucomicrobiota > Verrucomicrobiia > Opitutales > Intestinicryptomonadaceae > Merdousia. The sequence continues at coordinate 4,552 of DBGCYC010000016.1, read as the reverse complement.
GCCCGAAATGCTGCCTGACATAGACTATATTGTCCCGAACGAAATCGAAATTCTGCAAATAGTCCCCGAATGCGCCGACGCCGAGTCGGCCGCGCAAAAACTGATTTCAGGCGGCGTCAGGAACGTGATAGTCACCCTCGGCAAGCGCGGGTGCGACCTCTACAACGGAGGGGGCAAAAGGCATTTCCCGACCTACGAAAAAATACGCCCCGTTGACACGGTGGGCGCGGGAGACTGCTTTACGGGCTCGTTCGCCGCGGGCCTCAAAATTTGCGGGAGCCTCGCGGAAGCCATAGAGCTCGCCACCGCTGCAGCGTCTCTCAAAGTCTCAAAAGCGGGCGCACAATCAGTCGCAAGCCTCGAAGAGGTGCGCGCGCTGATGTCGCAGAAATAGTTTCCGCGCCGGAAAGGCGGCGGCAAGCTCTTCCGACATGGCGGGCTGCCGGCCCTTCAAACCGTACGGGCCGGGCGCGGGCGCAAATTAAAGCGAATACTTTCCGGACTCCCTGCGCATGGCGGCCGCGGCCTTCGCAAGCTCGCCGCATATTTCCCGAGCGGAGTCGATAAACTTGGACTCCTCCTCAACCGCCCTTTTCAGTTCGCGCGCGCGGGAGCTTATTTCTTCGCCCTCCCTGCTCTGGGAACGTATGCCGTCGAGCAGCATGACGAGGCGCGGTGGGATACCCTGCACCTTCTGGATTATGTCGGCCAGCCCATCGCCGACGCTCCTGGCCTGCGCCGCGGCGTCGGAAAACTTCGCGTCGAACTCGCGCACCTTCCCGGCCCCGGTATCCGAAAGCGACGAAATGGACTTCACCATGCTCTCTATCTCGAGCGTTGAAGTCGAAGTCTGGTCGGCGAGCCTGCGGAGCCTGTCGGCGACGACCGCGAATCCCGAACCCGATTCGCCGGCCTTCTTAGCCTCTATGGAGGCGTTGAGCGAAAGCAGGTTCGCCCTGTCGGCAAGCTGCGCCATAGAGTCGGCGATTTCCCCTATTTTGCGCCCCGCCTCGAAAATTTCCCCGAGCGCGCCGCTGAAATCCGCCGCGCACTCTCCAAGTCCCGACATCAGCCTGTTCATCTTTTCTATTCCGCCGAGGGCCGCCTCAGCCTGCCTGACGGAGATCTCCGAAACCCCGTCCACCTGCTCCACGCTGTGCTCAAGATTCACTGAGACGTCGGAAATCTTGCGCGAATGGAGGATAATTTTGTCGGAGGAAGCCTCTATGCGCCTGCTCAATTCCGCCCTGCGCGACACGTCTGAGGACAGCCTGTCGCTCGACGCGAGGACTTTCGAGGCGCCCGCGTGGGATTTGGACGCGATGTCCTCTACCGCGACCCGCATCGCGTCTATGGAAGCCGCAAGCATCCGGGATTCCGACTTCGGGGCCTCCCAGAGACCGTCGGAGGCGGCGAAACCCGAGACCCTTTTCAGAAGCGACGAAAGCGGCGAGGCGAAAATTTTTGCGAATACGGCGCACGCGCAGAGGGACAGCGGCAGGACTATCAAAAACAGCAGCGCAACCCTGTGCCCGAGGCTTTGGATTCCGGACAAAACCTCCGTGAGGTCGGTCTTCATTATAACGTACCAGTCGAGCTGCGGAAGGTAGTCCCACGCGGCCACCACCTTGTTCCCCTTGTAGTCGCGCGCGAGCGAATATCCGGAATCCTTGTAGTCGGGCGAAATTTTTGCGCCCTCTATGGTCTTCGCCAGAATCCCCATAAACGCGGGCTCCATCGCCCCCTCGGCGTTCGCGCCCGCGATTATGAACGGGGCTCCGCCCACGTACGCGCATATGAAGAGCTCCGATGTCCTGAAATTTTTCGACTCCGCGGCAACCGCCTCCTGAAGCCTGGGCAAGTCCACATAGAGCATTGCGACCGCCGTCGTCTTCCCGTCCCTGCCCTTCACGGGCACGGCGAAATTCATACCCCGCCTCCCCGACGGGGTGTCGAGCGAAAGCTCCGAGGCCGCGAATTGCGCCCCGCCCATCACCCTGTCGAAGGTAGCCCCGGCCGCGCAGGCGCGCCATTGGCCGCGCCCGAAAAATTCGCGGGTCGCCATGTCGGCCGCAGCAAGAAGATTTCCGGACGGCCCCAAGACCGCCCCGCCCTGGAATCCGTTGCGCAAAAGGCGCTCCGCCAAGGGCTGCGAAAAATTCTCGTAGGACGAAAGCCCGGCGAAATCGGCGGCGGCCTTCGATTCGGCGAATCTCGTCGCGTACGCCTTGAGCTCCTCGAGCCGCGCCGAAACCGCGCCGAGGCGCAGCCGGGAGATCTGCTTCATGTCGTAGACCTTCTCGTCTATTATCTCGCGCCGCGCCTCCAGATACGAAAAATACCCGATCACGGCCGCGGGAACGAGCGCGAGGGAAGCCATGCACAAAAACAGCCTCAGCGTCACGGCCGCGCGGCGCGCGCCTCCAAAACCTGCGTTAAATTTCATTGGTCGCTCCTGTCGGAATCCGGGGAGGCCCCGCGCAAACCCCGTTTTGGGGCCCGGCGGCAAAATCCCTTTTTTTACCGACGCAAATTAAAAGGCGGCCGCCGGGCCCCGGCAAGCCTAATCCGGCGGAGCCTCCCGCAAAATTATGGTTGCGAAAATCGCGGCGCGCTTTTTTATTTGACGGAAAACTTTTTCAAAGGAAATCAAAATGAACGGAGTAAGAAGACCCGTAATATTGGTAATCAGGGACGGCTGGGGCGAAAACCACGACGCCTCCCTCGACAAGTACAACGCTGTGAAGCTGGCAAACGACCCGTTTTGCAAAAACCTTTCCGCCAAATGGCCGCGAACGGAAATCCTCGCGCACGGGCTGGAAGTCGGCCTCCCCGAGGGGATCATGGGCAACAGCGAGGTCGGGCACCAGAACATAGGCGCGGGCCGGGTGGTCGACCAGGAAATCGTAAGAATCGACAAGGGGTTCGCCACGGGTTCGGTGCTCGAAAGCCCCGCCCTCAAAGGCGCGTTTGAAAGGCTCGACAACGGGGGCGCCCTGCACCTCTTCGGGCTGTGCAGCGACGCCGGGGTGCACTCGATGCTCCGCCACCTCTATTCGCTCCTCAAAATCTGCGCCGACAGGAAGTACGAAAAAGTCTACCTGCACGCCTTCACCGACGGCCGCGACACTCCGCCCACGAGCGGGCTCGGATTTATCCGCGAAGTGGAGGCCAAAATGGCCGAATGCGGGGTCGGCAAAGTCGCCTCCGTGATAGGCAGGTTCTGGGCGATGGACAGGGACAAGAGGTGGGACAGGGTCGAAAAGGCCTACGACTGCCTCGTCGGAACCCGGACCGAAGCCTCGGTCGAAAAGGCGGAGGACGCCTTCACACGCTACTACGAAAACCCAGCCCAAGCCAATATGGCGGGTGACGAATTCATCGTTCCGACGTGGGTCGCCGAAAACGGAGAGCCGATAGGCAGGGTTAGGGACGGCGACGCCGTGATATTTTTCAACTTCCGCGGCGACCGCCCGCGCGAGATGACGAGCGCTTTCGTGGACAAAGACTTCGACGGCTTTAAGCGCTCCGCGTGGCCGCAGGTGTTCTTCGCAACAATGACCGAATACAAGGCCGGCCTCTGCCCCAACGTCCTCTTCCCCAAGCCCCCGAAGATGGCCAATATCCTCGGCGACTACGTGAGCGCCAAAGGCCTCGCCCAGCTGCGCTGCGCCGAGACAGAAAAGTTCGCCCACGTGACGTTCTTTTTCAACGACTACCGCGAGGAGCCCTTCCGCGGCGAAGACCGCATTCTGATAGACTCCCCGCGCGACGTCCAGACCTACGACCAAAAACCCGAAATGAGCGCGCCCGCCGTGGCGGACGCCGTGGCAAAGGCAGTCCTCGAAGACAAGTACGCGCTGATTGTGGTCAATTTCGCAAACGGCGACATGGTGGGGCACACCGGCAACCAGGCCGCGGCGATCAAGGCGATAGAGGCCGTTGACGCGGGCGTCAAAAAAATCGCGGAGGCCGCCGACAAAACGGGGGCCGCAATGGTGGTAACCGCCGACCACGGCAACAGCGACCAGCTTTTTGAGCCGTCGATAAACGAGCCGCACACGCGGCATACCATGAACCCCGTGGAAGTCGTGATATACGGCAGGGGGCTCGAAGGGTTGAAGCTCAGAAGCGGCGGAAACCTCGGAGACATAGCGCCGACGGTTTTGCAGCTTATGGGCCTCAAGAAACCCGAAGAAATGACAGGCACATCGCTAATCACCCAATGATTTGGCGAATGCTTTTGGCGCGGGGCTGCGTTGCTACGGAATAAGCCGCACCCTCACGTACCACAAGTACGCTTCGGCCGCGCCTTTTCCTCGCGCCTTGCCCCGCATCCAAAATCATTACGCCAAATCCCGGAAGCCAAGGTTTTCAGAACGAACTTCGGAAGCATTAACGAACCTCTCAAGAGGTTCGTTTTTTGTTGGGATTGGGAAAGGGGATAGGCGAATTGCGTAAGAAATCGCCGTAAGTGGTTTACCCCTTCTATGGAAGCGGCCCTGCCGCCCTTGCCCCGCATGCAAAATGGAGTCGCTGGCTTGGTTGCGCT
>DBGCYC010000015.1:0-53368 GCA_048390825.1 Candidatus Merdousia sp. | reverse complement strand
TATTTTATAACCTCGCTGCGCTTCGGATAAAATAAGCTTTCGTTTTCATTGCGCCAAATCCCGGAAGCTAAGGTTTTCAAAATGAATTTTGGAAGCGTTAACGAATCTCCCATGAGAGGTTCGTTTTTTGTTGGGATTTGGGAAAGGGGATAGGCGAATTGCGTGAGCAATCGCCGTAAGGGGGCTTGCCCCCTTCAATGGCAGGCACGCCTCGTGCCCCCCCTCTTCTGTGGCAGTGCGCCTCGCACCGGTACTGCCGCTGGCTGGCGCGCCTCGCGCCTGGAAGTGCGCCTTCGCACCGGCAGCTTGCCGTCCTCCTATAATAGTTGGCATGCCTTTTTGTTGTATCGTAGCCAGATGTATTCCCATTATCGAAATTCGGAAGCGTCGGTGGATATTTTCGGGTTTTTTAGATAAAAAGGGGAGTCTGGGAACCGCGGAAAAAAAAGTTGCATTGAAAAGTCCGATGTGTGAAATTCCAGGAATTATGGAATTGTCATCGTACATGCCGGTTTTGGTCCAGATTTTGACAGCGATTGCAATGGGGGCGGCGATTGTAGCGGCAAGCCATATTTTCGGACAGAGGGCCAGGCGCAACAAGCCGAAGGATTCCGCCTACGAATGCGGCGTCGTTCCCGAGGGCGACCCACATCCGCGCTTCGGCGCGAGGTTTTATGTGGTCGCTATGCTTTTCGTGATATTCGACATAGAGGTCGTCTTTCTGATTCCGCTCGCCGTCGCGTACGGAGATTTTGTGTCCCGCAATTTTCCAATACTTCTGCCGTCGCTTTTCTTCATAGCCGTCCTCGCCACCGGGGTGCTTTATGAAGTCAAAAAAGACGTCTTGAACTGGAATATCCCGAAGAGCAATTAGCGTGAATCTCAAGAGGTACCTCACCAAATCGAGAATAGTCGACATTTCCGCCGCGGATTTTTCCGAAGCGGTGGGGCAACTTCTCGCCTGTATTCCCGATTCCATTCTCGGGGGGGCCGACCGCGCGGACGTGCTCGCCAACCTCATAGAGCGCGAAAAGTCGATATCGACGTATCTCGGCGGCGGTATCTGCATGCCGCACACGCGCGTTGCCGGGCTTAAGCAAAAGTATGTGTTCGCCGTGGGCAGATGCTCGGAGGCCGGCATAGACTTCGAGGGCCTCGAAGACTACCGCCAGACGCGCATACTGTTTCTGATGCTCTCCGACGAAAAGGTTGACAACTACCTCAGCGTCCTCTCCAACCTCGCTAAGATATTTTCGTCTGAGGACGTGTGCGGGCGCATAAAGTCCTCGCCGGACATATCCGTTTTCCGCGATGCCGTGATGGGCGCCTTCAACGGGGGGGGCGGAAAATCTTCTCCGAAGGGAGCGGCGGAACCCGGCGTTCCGCGCCGCAAGGAAGAGCGCATAAACGAGCTCGTCATGCGCTCGGCCCTCAAGATTTCCAAGGTGGCAAAGTGCTCGGCGATAATCCTGCTCGGCGACTCGTTTCTGAAAATGCCGGATCTTTCCTCAACTTTCGGCGACGCCAAGGTAGTTCTCGTCGGCGAAAAGCCCCCGGTGGCGCTGCCTCCCAAATGGGAGTTCATAAGCGTCAGGTCGTTTTCGGACATGAGGTTTTCGCAGCTGCGCAGCGCGGTAATGATAGGACTCACGCGCGGGACGTTTACAGCGAAGGAGAAAATCTGCTGCCTCGGCGGCATGCGCGAGAGCAACCAGATAGACACCATTGTAATCCTCGACATCGAAAAGGAGTTTTCCAACATTTTCATAGGGCAGAAGAACATGCTCCCCGAGGGCGTGACGCCGGAGGTTTTGGAGCGCGTTCTCGACATCGCAACCGAGCTTTCAGTCGAGGGGCGCGAGGGCAAGCCCGTCGGCTGCATATTCGTGATAGGCTCGTCCGAGGAGCTCAAGCCGCACTTGAAGCAGCTTATCCTCAACCCGTTTTACGGCTACAAGCCCGAGGACAGGAACGTCCTCAACCCGTTCATGGACGAGACTGTCAAGGAGTATTCCCTGATAGACGGGGCTTTCATCATCGACGGTTCCGGCGTGCTCGAGGCCGCGGGGGCGCTGATACACACGCCCGATTTCAAGCTCCAGCTGCCCGGCGGGCTCGGCGCGCGCCATGCGGCGGCGTATTCCATATCCCTCATGGCCGACTGCATATCCATAGTGGTGTCGTCGAGCACGGGGCAGATAACGCTTTTCAGGAGGGGGCAGATGCTCCCGATCACCGAAAAGCGCAAGTAGGCGCCCGGGCGCGGAACTTTCCAAATTTCAAGGGTTTTTTATGCTCAAATATTTTGAATGGTCCATAGGCATAATGATAGCGGGGCTCGGCCTCGCCTTTTACCGCGGCGAGTGCGTCGGCGCGGGGCTCGGGTGGGGCTTTGTATTCACGGCGCTCGTGATAACGGCGCTCGAGGTGAGCCTGTCGTTTGACAACGCCGTAATCAACGCCACGAAGCTCGAGAAGATGTCCCATAAATGGAGGGCCCGGTTCCTGACGTGGGGGATTGCGATAGCGGTTTTCGGAATGAGATTCGTGTTCCCGATAGCCATAGTGGCGGCGTTCTCGAACATATCGTGCATGGAGGTTCTGAGGCTTACGCTCGAAAAGCCCGACGACTACGCAAAGCTGCTGCACGAATCGCACGTCGGCATATCGTCCTTCGGCGGGGCGTTTCTGATGATGCTGTTTTTCGAGTTCATGTTCGACCGCAAAAAGACCCTGCACTGGCTCGCGCCGCTCGAAAGGCTGCTGCTGAAAATAGGCAAGAGCAAAATCGCGCCGACGGCGTTTACGCTGGCGGCGCTGTGCGCGGTGCAGCCGATGCTCGACGGCGGCCAGCGCCTGGTCTCGATGGCGGCGGGCGTCATAGGCGTTGCCGCACACCTGATAATACACGGGGCGAGCGCAAAGCTTGAGGAGCTCGCCGAGCGGGAAAACGCCTTCGCCTTGAAGCATGCGGGGCTGGCGGCCTTCATATATCTGGAGCTCATCGACGCGTCGTTTTCGCTCGACGGGGTTCTCGGGGCCTTCGCGCTGACGAAGGACGTCGTGGTGATCACGATAGGGCTTGCGGTGGGCGCGTTTTTCGTGAGGTCGCTTACGATAATGCTCGTGGAGAAAAAGACGCTCGAGAAGCTCGTATACCTCACGCACGGGGCGTACTGGGCGATAGGCTCGCTCGCGTCTATTATGCTGCTTGCCACATTCCTTGAAATCCCGGAGATTGTTACGGGAGGCATAGGAATGGCCTTTATACTCGCCTCGCTCGCGTCGTCGGTAGCCGAAAAACGCGGCGGAGCGCGGTGACGGTTCGCCGTGCGGGCCCGCGCCCCGGGAGCCGCGTCCGCCCCTCGATACGCGCCGCAGTGCGGCAAAGCTTCGGCTTGCGCGGGAATTACAGCGCGTGGTAGTTGCCCGTGAGTTTGTCCTTTTGCAGGATTTTAAACCCCGCCTTTTTTATGCGCGCCGTGTCGCCGAGGGACTTTTCCCTGCCGGGCGTGTATTCAATATTGATGTTTGGAACCTCGAAGACCCTCTTGACGGGCTTTCCGTTTTCGGGGTGCTCTTTTATCGGGTCCGAGCCGGCGGACTGCTCGACTTCAAACACGTCCCCCTCGGAGCCGTCGGGTTCGATTGTGATATATTTGTAAACCGGCATTGTCAGGCTATGATTTGGGCGATCGCGGCGGCGATGTAAATGAATACCGAGGCTATTGACCTTGTTATGTACATGAATATCGACGCCGTGAACGGAATGTTTACTATCAGCAGAAGTATCAGTATGCCGTACCTCGAAATGGCGGCGTAGGTCTGCTCTCCCATGTCGACCGCGTATTTGAGAAACCTGCTCCCGTCGAGCGGCGGCACGGGGATCATGTTGATCACGAACAGCACGCAGTTTACGTATATGGACTGCAGGGCGGCCTCCCGCAGGCCGTCCCAGCCGAGGGCGAAGAATACGGCCATAAGCGCCGCCGAAACGAGGGCCACTGCGAGGTTCATCGAGACCCCGCCCGCCGTGGATATGATGTCGATTTTCCTGCGCGTCTTGGGGTTGGAGAGGGAGATCTCCACGGGTTTGCCCCAGCCGAAAACCATGGGAAACCCAGTCCCTATGGAGAGGGCGATTGTTATTATCGGCAGGACGACGGTTCCCATGGCGTCCATGTGCGCGAGCGGGTTTACGGTGACGCGGTCCTGCAGCCTCGGCAGCGGGTCGCCGAGCTTGTCGGCGAAAAACGCATGCCCGAATTCGTGCATTGTGACGGCTATCACAAGCAGGACGTACAGTATGCCGCCCTCGCGTATTTGCGTTAGGAGATCCGGATTCATTCGCTTTTGCTTTCGGTGGTTTCGCCTTTCGCGGCGCTTTCCGCGTCGATGACGCCGAGGAGCGCCGCCTTGTCGTCAGCCAGGTGCGGGTTGTCGATTTTTCCCAGAATTTCGCGCGCCTCAGGGTCGCGGCGCAGCTCTATCAGCACGCGCGCCTTGTTTGCCAGCGCGGTCTGCCGCTCGAGCCCTATCGTTGCGTTTTCAAGTATGTCCTCCCATCGCTCGAGGGCCTCGTTCCAGTCCGGGGCGGATACCTGGTAGAAGGCTTTTGCGCACTCCCATTTCGCGCGGGAGTTCGGGGCCGAGGCGCCGGCCCACCTGCGGTAGCAGTCGAGCATCTCTGCGTCGAGGGCGGCGGGGTCGAAGTCTCCGGACGCGGCGAGCTCGGAGCGCGCCGCCATGAGGAATTTCGCCGTCTGCGAGAGGTACACGGCGTTGTCCGGCTCGAGTTCCAGCGCTTCGGAAAAGTGCCTGTACGCCCTGGCAAACTGGCCGTTTTCGCTCTCGTACACCGCGAGCTGGTGCTTGACGGACGCCATCGACGGGTCGAGGCCGTCGGCCTTCAAAAACGTGGCGTAGGCCGACGTCGGGTCGGAGGTGGCGCGCAGGTATTTTCCGTATATGGCGTAGCTCTCGGCGTCGCGGCTCTCGCCCGCGAAGTATTCGTTCCAGAGGGAGTCCACGCGCTTCTTCTCGGATATGAGGTCCGAGCTTGCGACGGCGGACGGCCTTTCGGCGCGCCTCATTCTGTCCAGAAGCCCGTTCTGGGCGGAGACGATTTCCAGAAGTTTCTTTTGCGCGAGCGTGTAGGCCTGCGCGGCGGATTCCGCGCGCGCGGAAACCCGCTGGGGGTCCGCGTCGCCCGCCCCCGCGCATCCGCAGAGCGCGAGCGCCGCCAGCGCCGCGCCGAAAGCCGACTGCCGCCAGCCCGCCATATTATCCGCCGCAATGCCCGCAGGAGCACCCGCCGCAGCAGGGGCGCCCGCGCGCCTCCCCCGCGCACGCGGCGCGGGAGCTTTTCAAACCGCGGCCCACGCCGAAGGCCGAGACGAGCTTTTTCAGCCTCCTCGATCCGCAATCGGGGCAGGCGGGCTTTTCGCGGCCGCGCACGAGCGCCTCGAATACGGCCGAGCACTTTTGGCATTTGTATTCGTATATGGGCATATCTGTCGGCAATAAGATTAAAATGTTGAATGTTTGGCGATTCTTTTTTTATCTTGTCCGCATATTGGGAAGAAAGCGGAAAGCATAGCATTCAATGGCGAAATCGGAAAAAAAATCTGAAAAGACCACACCCATGCTCGAGCAGTATTGGAGCATGAAAAATTCGCTGCCGAAAGACACCCTTCTGCTTTTCAGGCTCGGGGATTTTTACGAGATGTTCTACGACGACGCCGTCGAGGGTTCGCGCCTGCTGGGGATCACGCTGACCAGGCGCCAGAACTACCCGATGGCCGGCATACCTTACCACGTCATAGACCAGTACCTTCCCAAAATTTTGGCCTGCAACAAGAAGGTCGCCATCTGCGACCAGAGCGAGCCCCCCGTGTCGGGAAAGCTCGTCAGGAGGGCCGTCACGCGGATAATCACGCCCGGTACCGTGATGGAGGACGCCCAGCTCGACAGCCGCAGCGGCAACTACATTTTCGCGGTGGACATAGACCGCTCCCGCAGGCTCTACGCCGCGTGGCTGGAGATGAGCGCGGGCGAGTTCTACTGCGCCGAGTTCGACACCCCGCAGGATTTCCTGCCCGTGCTCTCGGCCTTCGACGCCAAGGAGGTCCTGCTGCCGGAGGACGCCTCCCGCAGGTGGGCGGAGGATCCGGAGCTCGCGCCGTGGCACGCGCTTTTCAGGAGCGTCCTCGACACTCGCACGGTCACGCTTTTGCACGACTTCCGCTTCGAGCCGGAATGGGGGGCCGCGCAGGTTCAGGACGCCCTGTCGGTGGCCAGCCTCGACGGTTTCGGGGTGGAGCGCGGCTCGCGCCTGGCCGGCCCCGCGGGGGCGATAGTGTTTTACGTCGCGGAGAATTTGCGCGCCCGCCCCGGCAACCTGCGCGCGTTGCGCAGGTTTTCCGGCAAAAAGTGCGTGCTCGTAGACCCCGCCACCCAGCGCAACCTCGAGATATTCCGCTCCACGTCCCACGCGCGCGAGGGCAGCCTGATCTCGGTCATGGACAGGACGAAGACGGCCGCCGGCGCGCGGCTGCTCGAGACATTCCTCGCCTCCCCCACCCTCGACCTTGGCGAGATAAGGGCGCGGCAGGACGCCGTGTGGGAGCTCTATTCCGCCCCCGAGGAGGCCGGACGGCTCGCCGACTCGCTCTCGCAGATAAGGGACATTCCGCGCATACTCGGCAGGCTGCAGAACAGGATCCGCAACCCGCGGGAGCTGCGCGCCATTCTCGAGACCGTCCGCCAGACCCCGGCGATCCGCGGGATTCTGCTTGAAATCGGCGGCGACAGGTGCGCCGAAATCGCCGGGTCTATACCCGACTTCTCGGAGCTCGAAACCTTCCTGTCGTCGGCGCTCGCGGACGACATGCCCGCAAAAGTCCAGGACGGCGGCGTCATACGCGAAGGCTTCGACGCCGAGCTCGACAGGCTGAGGTCGCTTTCGCGCGACAACATGGCGTGGCTCGCCGACCTCGAACAGGCGGAGCAGAGGCGCACGGGCATACGCAACCTGCGCATAAAATACAACGGCGCGTTCGGATATTTCATAGAGGTGACCAAGGCCAACCTCGGCAGCGTCCCGCCGGAATACATCCGCCGCCAGACCATGGTCAACTGCGACAGGTTTACAACGCAGGAGCTGCGCGAGAAGGAGCGCGAAATCCTCCACTCGCAGGAGTACGCGCTCGCGCGCGAGCAGGAGCTCTTCTCCCGGATAGTCGCGCGCGCCCTTTCCTTTGCCCCGGCCCTCGCGGAGGCGGCGGATATCCTCGCGCGCCTCGACGTTTTCAGGGGCTGGTCGGAAATAGCGCGCGAGTGGGACTACTGCCGCCCCGTTGTGGACGATTCCGACGTCATCGAGATTTCCGAGGGCCGCCACCCCGTCGTGGAGCAGATGCTGCGCCGCGACAGGATAGGGCTGGCGCGGACCGAGTCGTTCGTGCCCAACGACGCGGGCCTCTGCGCGTCGGGGGAGCAGATAGCGCTCATCACTGGCCCCAACATGGCCGGCAAATCAACCTACATACGCCAGACGGCCCTCATCGCCCTCATGGCGCAGACGGGCTCGTTCGTGCCGGCGCGCAGGTGCAGGATAGGGCTTGTGGACAGGATTTTCAGCAGGGTCGGGGCCAGCGACGAGCTCTCGCGCGGCAACTCCACCTTCATGGTCGAGATGAACGAGACCGCCAACATTCTGAACAACGCCACGGACAGGTCGCTGATAATTTTGGACGAAATCGGCCGGGGAACGAGCACCTACGACGGGCTGAGCATAGCGTGGGCCGTGGCGGAGTTCATACACGGCGACGGCGCGCGCGGGCCGAGAACGCTGTTCGCCACGCACTACCACGAAATCACGAGGCTCGAGCAGACCCTGCCGAGGCTCGTCAACCTGCGCGTGAGCGTGAAGGAGTGGAACGACGAGATAATCTTCACCCGCACGATAGAGAGGGGCGCGGCCGACAGGTCGTACGGCATACAGGTCGCGCGCCTTGCGGGCCTGCCGCAAAAGGTCATCGACCGCGCGAAGGCCGTCTTGGAGGAGCTCGAGAGCGAGGGCGAGGAGATGCTCGGCAACCTCGGGGAATCTCCCAAACCGAAGGCCCCACCGGCAAAGCGGAGGCGGGAGGCGCCGGGGCAGAGCAATTTCGCGCAGCTTTCGCTGTTCTGAGCCATTCCGAAGAGCGCCATGCAGAACATTCCGTCGTTAAAGGAAAAAGTCCGCAGGCTCCCGAATACGAGCGGAGTGTACGTCATGAAGGACGCCCTCGGCAACGTCATATACATAGGGAAGGCCGTCAACCTCAGGCGCAGGGTGGGGCAGTACTTCATGAACTCCTACAAGGCGCGCGCCGCGAGCCCCAAGATAGCCTCCCTCGTGGACTGCATCGCCGACTTCGAGTTCTTCTGCACGCGCGGCGACGCCGAGGCGGTGATTCTCGAGAGCAAGCTCATCAAGCGCTGGAAGCCCCGCTACAACACCCTCGAAAAGGACAACAAGAACTTTCTCCTTCTGCGCGTCGAGACGTTCGCGCCGCTGCCGAGGTTCGCGTTCGCGCGCCACAGAAAGGACGACGGCGCGCTCTACTTTGGCCCGTACCTCGGCGTGTCCGCGATAAGGAGCGCGCTCTCGGAGCTTAAAAAGAAGTTCGGAATACTCCTTTCCGACGCGCACCCGAAGCGCCTCGGGGACGGCAGGTGGATGCTCTACGACGACGCCCGCAGCCAGATAACGAGTTTTGAGAACGTAGTGGGCGAGGCCGAGTACGCCGGGAGGGTTAAGGCGGCTCTCGAATACCTGCGCGGCCGCGACGCGGGCGCGATAGACGAGGCTCGGATAAAAATGCGCGAGGCCTCCGACGCCCTCGATTTCGAGAAGGCGGCAAAGTGGCGCGACCTCGTGGCGGCGATAGAGGAGACGCGGGTTGCGAACGCCCGGGCGGGCGTGGAGGCCGACATATCCGCTTCTCCCGCGTCGGTCGCGGCCGCCGCGATGGAATCGCTGCGCAAAGCCCTGGGGCTGCCGGAAGACCCGCGGTCGATAGAGTGCTTCGACATATCGCACATATCCGGCAGCTTTTGCGTGGCCTCCATGGTTAGGTTCGAGTCCGGCGAGCCCGCCAGGCAGAAGTACAGGAGGTTCAAGATAAAGTCGTTTGTCGGCAACGACGACTTCCGCGCCATGCGGGAGGCCGTCGGCAGGCGCTACGGGCGCCTGCAAAGGGAGGGGGTTCCGATGCCCGATCTCGTGCTGATAGACGGCGGCAAGGGGCAGGTGTTCGCCGCGATGAAGGCCTTCGACGAGCGGAAAATAAGGCCCCCGAAAATCGTGGGGCTGGCCAAGCGCGAGGAGACGATAGTCACGGACAGCTTCGAGGAAAAGCTCCTGCCGCGCCGCCACGAGGGGCTCAGGCTTTTGCAGCGCGTGCGCGACGAGGCCCACAGGTTCGCCAACGCTTTTAGCGAGTCTCTGCGCAGCCGCAAAATCCGCGAGAGCATACTCGACGACTTCCCCGGGCTCGGGGAGAAGCGCAAGAAGGCGCTGCTCGGCCATTTCGGTTCGATAGCGAAAGTCAGGGCGGCGACCGCCGAGCAGCTCAGGGAGGTTGACGGAATAGGGGTCGAGACGGCCGCCGCCCTGCGCGAATTTCTCGACGCCAACTTTCCGCCGCACGCAGATGGGTGAGCGCGTGTACAGGACGCGCATCGCCCCGACCGTTTCGGGGCTGCTGCACATCGGGCACGCGCGGACATTCCTCGCGGCCTGCGCGCGCGCTCGGGAGGCCGGGGGAAGGGTTGTCCTGCGCGTGGACGACATCGACTTCGAGCGGTGCTCGAAAGAGTACGAGGAAGCCGCGATCGCCGACATGAAGGGGGCCGGAATATTCTGGGACGAGGGCCCGGACGTCGGCGGCGCGTTCGGCCCGTACAGGCAGAGCGAGAGGATGCCCGTTTACGAGGCCGCGATGGGGGAGCTCGCCGGGCGGGGTTTCGTCTATCCGTCGCCCCATTCAAGGAGCGAAATAAAAAAGTTCGCCCGCCCGTGCGCGCGCAAGTTTGATTTCTGCGCCGCAGAGCCGGTTTTCCCGCCGGAATTCCGGCCTCCCGCCGGGGCGCGGTTTGAATTTCCCGGAAAATGCGCGGGCGTCAACTGGCGCTTCCGGGTTCCCGACGGCGAGCGCGTGGCCTTTTCGGATTCGCTCGCGGGGGATATGTCGTTCGTCTGCGGGGAGGATTTCGGGGATTTTCTCGTCTGGCGCAGGGGAGGGGCGCCGTCCTACGAGCTCGCCTCCGCCGTGGACGACGCGCAAATGCGGATAACGGAAATCGTCCGCGGGGAGGATCTGCTGCTGTCGACGGCGCGGCAGATCCTGATCTGGCGCGCGCTCGGGCTCGGGGTGCCGGGGTTCCGCCACTGCCCGCTCCTGCGCGGCGACAACGGCGAAAAGCTCTCAAAAACCTCCATGCGCGGGGGCGGAGGGTCTAAGTGGCTCATGCGCGCGAGCACAGGCCGAGAATGAACCCGCAAATCCCTTCGGCCTCCTCCTCCGCGTCCGCAAAGTGCGGCGGCAGGCACATCAGCGAGGCCGACTCCGCGCGCGCCGCGGGGCTCGACGCGCTTCCGAATCCGCCCCAGTATATGGGCGCGAACATGTTCCGCTCCCGCAGCCCGGCGTAGACAGCGTCGCGCACGCGCGTCTCGCGGAATTTCAGGACGGGGCAGCAGGCGGAAAACATGCCGGGGCTGCGGCCGTTTGCAAACGTGAGCTCTTCAAAAAAACCGTTGCCGCGCGAGGCTTCCGAAAACGCCCTTATCGCCGCGAGCCTCCTTCCGGCTATCTTTTCGACGTCGAGCCTCGAGAGGGTTTCGAGCGAGTACGCGCTCATTCTGCCGGGCTTTTTGCGCGCGGAGATTTTCGCCTCCGCCGCGTAGAAGAGCCTTTCCGAGAAGTCCTCCCACCCGCTCCCGCGCGCCCTCGCGGCCGAGGCGGCGAGGAAGTCCGCGGAAAAATCCGGCATGGAGGACGCAGGGCGGGTGAAAATTTCGGCCGGATTTTCCGCCCCCGCGAATCCTCCGTCCGGCAGCGGCAGCCATTTGCGCAGCGATCCGAATGCGAAGTCCGCGCCCGGCGCGCGCGGGGAAAACGGCGCGTGGGAGGAATTTTGCACGAGGATCGCCGCGGGGTTGCGGAGCTTCCATTCGCTCCATGCTCCCATGTCGCGCAGGCCGAAAAAGTTCACCGCCATTACGGCGTCCCCGGCGCCGGCGCGCAGGGTTCCGAAGCGCGGCGATTCTTCCGACGGAAGGTCTTCAAAAAATTCCGTTTCGCAGATTCCGCGCATCGCGCGCGCCGCCTCCGGGCAGAAGTAGCGCGGCAGAAAAACGCGCCCCCCAAATCCCGATTCCTTCATGCGCGCGAATATCCTGAAAAACGCCTCGCGCCCCGACGCGAAAAATTCCATGCCTTCGGGAAGGGCGCGCGGGGAGGGCAGGAAATCCCCGGCCGCGGGCTCGGAGTTCGGCAGGGGGTGGATTTTTCTCGGGTCGAATTTCACGCCGCCCATTCCAAACGCGCGCGGCGGGCGCGTCCATAAAAAAGCGCGAGGCTTTGAAATTTCCGCGTTCGGAAAGCGCCGGGCGGCGGCGGGAAAATTCTTATGCAACCGGCATGGATAAAAAGACGGTGGAGAATTTTCAAAAAGGCGGGCGACGCGCCCTGCGTCGGTCTTTTGGCGCGCCTTGTAACGGAAAATCTTAAAACTCAATGCGGCCCGTATTCCGCATGCCGCGAACCATATGCGCAATCCGCGCGTTCGCTTTTTGCAAATCTCCATGTCGGCTGCTCGAAAGCCCGCGCTCCGCGGGCTTTTCCCTTTCCGGAAGCGCGGCGCCGCCGCGTCGGCCGAATATTTTTTCAACTTTTTGCCGCGCGTTTCGCCACGCGCGTCTTTCGCAAAGCTGCAAGCGGCGCAGATTCCGCGCCATTCCCGCGTAACGGCCTCCGCCGCGTATCTTAATTATGCGGCTTTTTGCGCGGCCAACCCAACGCCAGTCGCGCGTCTTCCCACAAACAACCACCGGCGCGCCGTTGAGCTTTCGATTCCGCAAAAAGTTTTCTTGCGTCGTGGCGCATGGCGCTTTTCATGCAAGCCGCCGAACGCATGCCTTACTTCCGGTTTCCGGCGATTTGCTCCAAAACGCCGGGCGTAGCGAACGCATTGCCGTCCGAGCAATGGCACGCCTCCCGCCATGCCGCGCGTCAGGCGAGATTTCGGCCCCGCTTCGCGGATTGCGTATTTTAACGCCGGCCCGGCGTTTGCCGACGCCGTGATGTTTGAAAGATGAGGTCGGAAACGGGAAATGCCTGGAAATAATGGGAAATTACGGGGATTTAAAGGCCTTGTGGCGGAGTCGCCGGCCGGATTTGAGTTTGGAAACTTTTTGCGCCGGCGCCGGCAAATGAAGAAAGATTTGGCAATGTTTTCGCCCTGCTCCGAGTTTTGGCGTCCAGCCCGCGATCACGCGCTCGGTGTGAAAAAAAACGCCCTTGCGGCGCTCCTTCCGGAAACTTTTTTCCCAAATCCCGCTTCATTTTCCCAAAATCAAATTTCAAGATGCGGCCGGAAGCCGACAATCCTTTTCTTCTCCGGTTGCCTCGCAGCGCATAACCGCGCGGCCCCTTTCCCGAAAGCCGAAAGCGCGGGCAAAAACAGGCGTGTTTTTTTTCGCATTTTACAAGGGGGATCTTGCCATTTGTCTAAGTATTTGTTGTATATTTTCATAAAACTTAGGGTTTCGCCCTTGATCCCTCTTGCCTATTCCGGGGCCTTTTTATTTTGCGGAAATAATTTGGGATTCGGCAAATAAAGCTTGCTCCGGGAATTTATTGGCAGATTCTTTCCCAATCGCGCGGAATCCGGGCCGTCGCCCGGATTCGTTTTTTGCGCTTTCGCGCCCCCGATGCGCGACGGCGGAGACTGCGGAATTTTTCCGCGCCGAAAATCGCAACCGCATGGACAATCAAAAGACGACGTTTGAATCGTTAAACCTATCCGAACCTATCCTCAGGGCCGTCCGCGCCGCGGGGTACGAAACCCCGTCGCCGATACAGGCGCTTGCGGTGCCGAAGATTCTCGAGGGCCGCGACGTGTTCGGGTGCGCGCAGACGGGCACCGGCAAGACGGCGGCCTTCGCGCTGCCCATAATGCAGATGCTCGAGGAGGGCGGCGCGTACCCGAAGCCCGGGCGGTTCCGCGCTCTGATTCTCACCCCGACCCGCGAGCTCGCCGAGCAGATAGACGACAATATCGCTTTTTACGGCAGGCACCTGCATCTTTCGCACTGCAAGGTTTACGGAGGGGTTTCGCAGAATCCGCAGATAAGGGCGCTCGCCGAAGGCGTCGACATTCTCGTCGCCACCCCCGGCAGGCTTCTCGACCTTTGGAGGCAGAAGAAGCTGGAGTTCGGCGGCGTCGAATACCTCGTGCTCGACGAGGCCGACAGAATGCTCGACATGGGGTTTATACCCGACATCCGCAGGATAGTCGCCCAGCTCCCCGAGCGCCGGCAGTCGCTCCTGTTTTCGGCGACCCTTTCCGGCGAGGTGAGGGAGCTGGCCTCCTCCATCGTAAAAAACCCGGCGAACATTTCGGTTTCGCCCGACAGCCCGACCGTCGAAAAGATCGACCAGTCCGTGGCGTTTGTCGAACAGCAGGGCAAGGCGGAGCTGCTTGCCGACATTCTCAAACGGCGTTCGGCGGAAGACCCGCGGTCGCTCGCGCTGGTGTTCTGCCGGACGAAGCACGGGGCCAACAAGCTCTCGAAAAAGCTGAATTCGCGCGGCATAGGCGCCGCGGCGATACACGGCAACAAGTCGCAGTCGGCGCGCAGGACGGCGCTGGAAAGCTTCAAGGCGCGCAAGATAGGCGTGCTGGTCGCAACCGACATAGCCGCCCGCGGCATCGACGTTAAGGACATGTCGCTCGTCGTGAATTTCGACCTCCCCGAGGAGCCCGAGACCTACGTGCACCGCATAGGGCGCACGGCGCGCGCGGAGGCTTCCGGAATGGCGGTGTCGTTCTGCACACCCGACGACGGCGGCCTGCTCTCCCAGATTCTGCGCTACATAAAAAGGGACATTCCGGAATTTTTGGAAAACCCCTGCCGCGCTGAGCCTCCGAAGCTCCCGCATTCGGGAAATTCCCGCGGGAGCGGCGCCCGCCGCGGCGGGGTTTCGAGGGCCGGCGGGCGCTCCGGCCGCGGAGGAAGGAGGGAGGGCGGAAATTCCAGGCCGACGAAAGGTTCCGGAGGAAGCCGCAACGCCGGGGCTTCCGGCAAATCCGAATCGCGCAAAAATTCCGCCGAACGCGGCGGCCCCGCAAAGAAATCCGCGCCAGAGAAGCCCGGGCGCGGGGGAATTTTCGGGTTTATGGGTTTCGGGCGCAGGGGGCGTTAGGCGCCTTCCGAATTTTACCGCCCAAAAAAAGGGGGCTGCGGAATCTCGCAGCCCCCCTTTTCTTCCGCTATCCGCGCCTCTTTCGCACGGCCGCGGCCGCCGAAGCAATCAGCCCGAGCGCCATGGCAACCGCCTCCGGCTCCGGCACTGTGGCGTAATTTATGACGCCGATAGCGTTGAGGTCGAAACCCCCGCTCTCGCTGGAAGGGTAGGGGTCGTAGATAACGTTGCCCGCGCTGTCCACGCACGATCCGTCTCCGGTGATGTCGTTTATACGGACATAATTTATCTCGTCGAGGTCTACGAGGGAGAACATTTCCATTATGTGCTTCGTGTATTCGAGCGAAAACGCGCTGTTGTTTGCGGTGGAGCCCGAGGCGGCGTCATAGTGGGCGACCGCGTAGTCGTAGGCGTATTGCAGCTCTCCGAGGTCGTAGCCGTGCCCCCAGTTGCACATATACTTCGAGCCGAGGTTGTATATGTACTCCGGATAGTTGTCGTTCGTATAGGGGCCTATGGGGTTTGTGCCGACGTAGAAGTTCGGGAAGGTTATGAAATTCACGCCGTCGGTGGATACGGACACGTACGCGAGCTCCAAAAAGCCGGTGTTTACCGCGTTTTCAAATACGGCAAAGTCGAGGCCTTCGCCGTCGGCGATCGGCTTGTCGAAAGTGAGGGTGATGGAGCCCCCGTCGCCGATGGACACGATGTGGTAGACCGAGGAGGCGTCCGGGTCGTAGTTGGGCGACGACGGGTCGGTGTCGCCGTAGTCGGCGAGGCCCGCGGAACCGAGGGCCTTTTCGGGCGTCTTCCACCTGTCTATGACGTTGGAGCCGTAGGATACGTTTTGATACCCCGTGGCCCAGCCCTTTATGGCCGGGTTCCTGTAATACACTTCGGAGGTCTTCGAGGGGTCTATGCCCGCCTGCCCGCAGTACAGTATCCCGTACTCGTCCACGGTGTAGCTTTCCCCGTTTTGGGGAATGTAGTATTCGCCGGCGTACGCCGACAGCGCGGCGGCGGCCGCCGCTATGGAAGTCAGTTTTGCTTTCATGCCTTAATATTTCAGAGATATCCCTATTTTAAACACCCTGCCCGCGCACGGATAGTAGGAGCCGTCGTACGCGAACACTGCGTAGTTTTCGTTAAATACGTTTTCGACGGCGCCGAACACGGCGGCGTATTTGCACAGGCGGTAACTGGCAAGCAGGTCGAAAGTGGCGAATCCGGGTATGCGGCGCATGGCGTTTGCGAAGTCGTTGCCCATTGTCTGCGGCATCGACCAGTTACCGCGCGCCGTCAGCTCCAGCCCCTCGGCGGGTTTCAGGACTATCCCCGCGGTTCCGGAAAACGCCGGCACGAGCGGGATTTTGTTCCCCCCGTGCCTACCGCTTGCAAAGCGCGCGTCCACGGCCCCGGCCCCCGCAAAAACGCCGAAATATTCGGTGTCGTAGCTCGCGGACACGTCCGCGCCGAGCCTGCGCGTCGACGAAAAGTTTTCGTTGAGCTCGTCCGCGTAGTTGTACATTATTTCATTGTCCAGATACGTCGCGTAAAAGCTCAGGTTTATCCGCAGGCCCCCGGATATGTGCGTGTAGCCTATCTCGTAGTTTTGCCCTGTCTCGGGTTTCAAATCCTTGTTGAACGCAAACGCGGAGGCCTGGTAGTAGCCCTGGTAGAAGGCGATTTCGTCGGTGGACGGATACCTGTATATCTGGTCGAAGCGCGCGTACACGGAATTTTCGCCGTCGAGCTTGTACGTTGCCCCGAACGACCCGGCGAATCCCCCCTGCCACTGGCTTTCGTCGTAGGTGTTTTGGGGGTCCGGCCTCGGGGGGCGGTTGCCCATGTATATGAACCTGCGGCTGTCGGCGCTCGTGTAGGAGCCCTCCGCGCGCGCCGAGGCCGAAAATATCAGCTCTTCCGACGCCCTGTATTCCGCGCCGGCGTACCCGCCGACGTCGCCGCGCTCGACCTTCGCCCTGTCGGGGTTCTGCGTTCCGCTCGAAAAGAACCTGTAAGAGTTGAAGTCTATGGACGTGAAGTCCGCGTCGGCGCCCGCGTAGAGCGTCCAGTTGTCGAACCTGTCTATTTCATACCTGGGCGCGAGGGTGAAAGTGAGCTGGTCGTTGTGGTTTTGCGCCGGGGCGAGGGCGTTGCTCTCCTCGACAATCCTGTTTCTGAAATTCGCGCCGAACTGTATTTCCCCGCGCCCGAGGGCGGATTCGTTTTTGAGCGTCGCCGAGTAGACGCCGCCCTTGTACTTGTAGAGCATTCGCAGGTCGGAGTCGCGGGGGTTGTTCTGGAATCCGTTCCAGTCGGTGCCCGTGGCGTATTCCGTTTCCGCCAGTGAAAAATTGCCGGCCAGCTCGATTTTCGCGGAACCCGATATGCCGTAGCTTGCGGAGGCGTTTACCGTGTCGGCCCACGCCCGCGAATTTTCGCGGTATCCGTCGTTGTTGTACCTGTTGGCGTCGATTCCGTAGCCGAATCCGCCCCGCGAGCCCCGAAACGCCGCGTCCGCCGAATAGAGCCCGTACGAGCCCATCATGCCGTTCAGTTCGAGGGTGTCCTCTTCGGCGTCCTTTTTCGTCGATATTTTCACGACCCCCGCCACCGCGTTGTTTCCGTACATCGCGCTCTGCGCGCCCCTGAGCACCTCTATGCTCTCGACGTTTGACAGGGGGATTTGCAGCCAGTTTGTCTCCGACATGTCGGCGCGGTTGTAGCGCTGCCCGTCCACGAGCACGAGAACCCTCAGCTGGGAATTTTCCCCGAACCCGCGCATGGCTATGTTGCTGTTCGACGAATCGCCGGTATAGCTCATGAAGCGCACGTTGCCGGTGCGCTGCAGCATCTCCGGAACGGTGGCCGCGCCGCTTTTTTCTATCTCGCCCGAGCCGATCAGGGTGGAGTTTACGGGCTGGTCGAGCGCGGCGGAGGCGAACCTGTACGCCGTGGCCTCCACGGGCGCGAGTTCCGGGGCGGGTTCGCCGCGCGTTTGGCCGTCGCCCGGGGTTTCCGCGGCGGCAGCGGCGGCGGACAGCGCGATGACGGTTGCCTTTAAGATTTTTGAGCTCACTTCTGGTTGGGGATTTGCGCGGCATCGCGCGCCCTCCGTTGCCGGCGGGTGCGCGATGCCGCGGAAGATGAAAACGCGGGGCGCGCGCGAAAAACGAAAAGCCGCGCGCCCCGCGCCGTTGTCTTATCTGCGTGAAGAAATACTGCCTTTGCGCGCCGCCGCCCCGAGCGCGAGCATGCCGAAGAGCGCGGCGAAGGCCGCGGGTTCCGGAATCGCCGCGTATGCGATGTTGTCGAGCGCAAAATACGCGGGCGATGTCATGCCCCATGTGTTTCCGAAGGACGAGAGAATCTGGAAGTCGAGCCCGATGAGCCCGTCGGCGGAAAGCGAGGACAAATCGACCGAATTCCACTCTTCGCTGAGGAATCCGTAGGAGGCGAGCACAAAGCAGACGGCCTCGTCGGTTTCGGTCAGCTTGCCGTCGTCGTATATCCCGCGGATGAGGACGGCGAAAAACGCGTCTTCGGTGTTGTATACGCTGTTGTAGGTTATGATCCCCTCGGCGCTTTCAGTGTAGCCCATGTTCAGCGTGCCGTCGGGGGAGCCGAGCACTTTCGCGCCGACGAGGGTGTTGGCTATGTCTATCGAGCTCACCGAAACGGCGCCGTCAAAAACGAGCTGGTAGGTTTCGGGAACTGTCGAGAAGTATTCGGCGCCCTTGTATGTGGTTTTGCTCGCTATCCCGTATGAATCGGAGACATTGCCGTAAAATACCGCGTATTGGGACGACCCGCCCGCGCCGGATCCCGTGACGGAGCAGAGGTCGTTGGAATACGATATGATGCCGGTGTCGGAGGAGTTTGAGAGGAGAAAACCGCCGCCGTTGTAATAGTCGTAGTTGTAGGAAGTAGTCTTGAACTGCAATCCGCTCGAAATGCCGTTGACCGACGAGTTCCACTCAAACCTGCCGACATTCGTCGGCAAGGTCTGCCACGACGTCACGGAGCCTGACGCCGAGGGCGACCATTCGTACACGTCTTCGCCCCCGTACACGGAATAGTCCGTATATGAAAATTCCCAATTCCCGCGAATCGGAACGTCTTCAAACGATACTGTGGCCGCGTTGGCCGCCGCCGCGATTGCCAGGCCCGCGCCCAGCGCCGATATTTTTTTCAGTTTCATATTTTGCCTTTTTTCGTTTTGGAATTTTGCCCCCCGCTGCCGGAAAGCGGTGGGAGGCTCGCAAGCGAAAAAAGGCGCGCGGCGCGCGGAGTTGGACGGAATGCGCGCCGTGCCGAATCGCAACCAAGCCCTCTGCCTTCCTTGCGCGGGAATCAAAGGGAAATTTCCAGACACGTCTTCTGGCTTGTGTCCCCGCGGCGAAAAATGTTTTGCACGCGTTCCGGGCGCCTTCCCGCGCTTTGCGCAGTGGCTTTGTGCCCGGATTTCAAGGACAATTACAGAGGCGCGACCGCGTCCGATTCTCACGGACTTCCGTTTGTCTGAAAATGTCGCCGCCGGCTTTTGCGCCGGCCCTCGGATTTTGAAAAATCCGCATGAAAATGAACTGCCTATGATGAAAACCGCCGGCGGGCGGAAATGTCAAACGTTTTTTGGCGGTTTTTCGACGGAAAGTTGCGGGCGGCTTGCGTTGCAAATATTTTCCGGCCCGCCCTCTAAATTTGAACGCGGCCCCGGTATTTTCTCTCATAATCTCCGAAATGAAAAAGACCGCGATATTTTGCTCGGCGATTCTGGCGTGCGCGCTGGTCGTATGCGCCGCCATACTTGTCAAACCGTCGGTGGTGTTCCGCAATGCCGGCGGAATAAAAGTCAAGGGTACCGCCGTAGAGCGCGTCCGCAGCGACGCCGCCGAGTGGGGCGCCCGCATCTGCGCGACCGCTCCCGCCCTGCGCGAGGCCGCCGCGGAGGCGGAGAGGTTCGCCGCCCTCGCAAGGGCCGGGTTCGAGAGGCGCGGCGTTGGCGGCGCGGAATTTTCCGCCGTGTCCGCGCGCCCCGTCTACAAGGTCGAGAAGGGGGCCGCCACGAACGCCGTGGAGGCGTATTCCGCGGAGCTTACGGTCGCAGTGTCGGCGAAGTCGCGGGAGGAAATCGCCGCGGCTGAGGCTGCGTGTTCCGAGCTCCTGAAAAGCGGCGTCCCGATTTTCCCCGAGGGGGCGCGCTATTACTATACGGGGCTCGAGTCCCTCAAAATGCGGCTGCTCGAGGCCGCCGCCCAAAACGCCCGCGAGAGGGCCGAAAAGCTCGTGAGCGGCGGCGGCTCCGCGCTCGGCCCCGTCATATCGGCGTCGCAGGGGATATTCCAGATCACGCGCCCGCTCTCCAACGAGACGAGCGACTGGGGAATGTACGACACTTCAAGCTTTGAAAAGGACGTGAAGTGCGTGGTTACGATGGAATTTTCGGCCGCGGGCAGGTAGCGCGCCTAAAACGAGACGATCAGCTGGCCGCCGAGGACGAGGGCGTCGTCGAGGTCGCTGTTGCCGTTGGGCCTGAATATGTACTGCATGTCCGGCTGTATGGATATGTGCTCGTTCAGCTGGATAACGTAGGTGGCCTCCACGACCATTTCGTAGGTTGCGGAGTACGACGCCGCGCCCTTGCCGTATCCGTAGTTTG
The DNA here is from genome assembly GCA_048390825.1 of Candidatus Merdousia sp. Taxonomy (GTDB): domain Bacteria; phylum Verrucomicrobiota; class Verrucomicrobiia; order Opitutales; family Intestinicryptomonadaceae; genus Merdousia. The sequence goes on along the minus strand of DBGCYC010000015.1, from coordinate 33,226 downwards.
AGTTGAACGAGCCGTAGAGCCACGAGAAATAGAAGCCGTCCTGGCTGCGGTGCGGCACGAACCCCTGAAGCTGGATTCCCCCGTAGACCATCCACGGCATGGTGGAGACGCTTTGGACGGGGGAGTATTGCATGCCCGCCCAGACGCTCGCATAGCGGTAGGGGGCGCCGGGATCGCGCCAGACCATTTGCTGGCCCTGTATCCAGAACCCGTAGCCGTTGCCCCGGGTCCCGCCCGAATAGTCCGTCAGGCCGTCGTACCCTCCGAAAAAGTATCCGCCGATCTGGTAGAGCCCCTGCAAACCCGTGCCGTCGGCCGGCTTGCCGTCCTCGCCCGCCTGCCTGAAAAACTCGGGGCTCCACGCCGCCTGGAATAGCGCCATATAGCCGTCGTCGGAGTGTATTCCGAATTCCGTGCCGTTCCAGTCGGCGCCCCCGAGCGACTGCGGGGCCTGGTAGAGCCCGGCGGAAAGGGTCACCTCGGAGACCGGCGAGTATTGCGCGTTGATTCCCCAGGTTGCCTGCGGGGACGACGTGAACGGCGAGTTGTAGAATATGGCCTCCGGCGTGCTGTCCATACCGCCGCTTACGAGGTACCCCATAACGGGCAGGTCGGCGAAGGCGTCGGACATGCTCATTCGCCCGAAGTTTACCGCGACCGTCCCGGCGCGCGTCTCGAGCGTCTGCGTGAAATACATTTCGTAGAAGGCGGCCCCGTTTACGACATAGGATTCCGACGCCGTGAAAAAGTTGCCGATTTTGTCGGACAAATTGCCCCCGGTACTGTACGCCCCGGAAATAGTGAAGGCCCCTCCCGTCCAGCCGATCTGTTTTTCGAGGTCGAAGTCGAGCCCGAATATCATTTCGGCAGTGTAGTTCGCGCCCTGCTCGACGCCGCCGTATGGGTTGCCTACGAGAACCGCATAGTAGTCAAAGAAAAACCTGACTCCGGTTTGGCTTTCGAGGCCCGAGTTCGCGCCCTCGATTTGCGAGGCGGCGTAGTCGAGGCCGAGGTTTCCATAAGGAAGGAGGGCGGCGTCTTCGCCCTTGAGTTGCGCCGCAAATGCGGCGGCGCACAGGGCGCACAGCGGGATAAGTTTTTTCTTCATAGCGTTTGCGGTTTTAAAAGGTGCGGCGCGCAGGCGCCTTTTTTCGCGTCCTTTTCCGACACTGCAAAGCATGCGTTTGTTCTGCCAAATTCAGTCGGCAAAAAAAATCCGCCCGGGGTTCCGGGCGGTTTCGGCGGGGCGCGGGAGATTCGCGGAGCCCCGCCACGCGGCGGCTTCAGAAGCTTTTTATGGCTTCGTCGCGCGTCGTGTAAATCGGGAATATCGTGGTGAATCCGGAGATCTCGAATACCTGCTTGACGTTTTGGCTGAGGCCCGAAAGGGCAATTTCGCCGGAAATCTTCTTGAACTGTTTGGCGGCCGCAAGCAATACGCGCAATCCGGCGCTGCTGATGTATTCGAGGTCGCGGCAGTCCACGAGGATCTTTGTGCAGTTTTCGTCAAATAGCTTGTTGAAAGCCTTTTCGAGGTCGGCGGTTGTCGTAACGTTTAGCCTCCCGTTGAGGGCTATTATCGACACGTCGTTGCTTTTTTCTTCTGTTATTTCCATAATTGGTTGCGGGGTTTTATAAAAAATTTGCCCCATTTTTGCGCCGGATTCCTGAAAAATCAAGAAAATTAAACTCTGCGCCCGCGGCGCGCTATTATATATTAGAGCGGCGGGACGGGAGGCAAAAAAATCCGGGCCGGCAGAAAAATGCTTGAAGAAGCGTCTGAGGCGGTATTATTTTATTTCCATCAACGCATCGTAACAAACAAAGGAAATCTACTATGGCAAGACCTCTGACTCTGTTTACCGGCCAATGGGCCGACATGAAACTCGAAGACCTCGCGCCCCTGGCGAAAAAAATGGGCTACGAGGGCCTTGAAATCGCCCTTACGGCAAACCATTTCGACATGACTAAGGCCGGAGACAGTGACTACCTCAAAAGCCGCTGGGACATACTCGCCTCCAACGGGCTGAACTGCTTTGCGCTCTCGAACCACCTCGTCGGCCAGTGCGTGTGCGACAACATCGACTCCCGCCACAGGGCGATGATGCAGGACTACATCTGGGGCGACGGCGACCCCGAGGGCGTGCGCAGGCGCGCGGCCGACGAAATGGTCAAAACCGCGTCGGTGTGCAAGGCTTTCATGGAAATGCGCCCCGGCTCCCTCGCGGCCGCTCCGATTCCCCCGACAGTCACGGGATTCACGGGCTCGTCCATCTGGCAGTACCTCTACTCCTTCCCGCCGGCGTCCAAAGAGATGATAGAGGCCGGATACGCCGACTTCGCCAGGCGCTGGACTCCCATTCTCGACGCTTTCGACGCGCAGGGCGTAAACTTCGCCCTCGAAGTCCATCCTACTGAAATCGCCTTCGACATCGCCTCCGCCGAGAGGGCCCTCAAAGCCGTGAACTGCCACAGGCGCTTCGGCTTCAACTACGACCCCTCGCACTTCGGCTACCAGGGCGTCGACTACGTCAAATTCATCCGCAAGTTCTCCGACAGGATTTTCCACGCGCACATGAAGGACGTGTGGTGGGGGCACGGCAACGGCGAGGCCGGCGTGTTCGGGGGCCATACCGAATTCTGCGACCCCCGCAGGTACTGGGACTTCCGCTCCATCGGCCACGGCGACATCAATTTCGAGGAGATAATCGTCGCCCTCAACGACATAGGCTACAACGGCCCGCTCTCCGTCGAGTGGGAGGACGGGCGCATGGACAGAATCCACGGCGCGACGGAGTCCGCCGCCCGCGTGCGCTCCTTCGACTTCCCCCGCTCGGAAATCGCGTTCGACTCGGCTTTCGACACTTCCAACCAATAGCGTTTCGACCCTTCGGCTGCGGGTGGCCGCGGAGGCTTCCCGCAGCCTTTCATTTGCGGATTTTTTGCGCCCGGCTCTCGCGTTTTTTCTTTACAAAAGGCGCGCCCGGGGTATAGGTTTTTTTGAAAGGGCTTATTCCTTTACCAATCTAAAATAGAAAATAAACATAATGAAATTCTCAAATCTCACTTATACAATGGCGTTTTGGCTGCTCCGCTTCTGGCTGGCCGCAAGGGCTATCGGCACGGGGCTGACCAAGTTTATCGGCAAGGTAAACGGGGAAATCCCCAACCCGGAATACGAGGCCAAAATAAAGGAGGCCATGGCGGACGGACTCTCGAGGAGCGAGGCCGCCGAACTCGTGGCCGACGTTCCCGAAAAAATCAGCGGCACGATAGACGTCATCAGCATATCCACCTACCACGGCCTGCCCGAAAAGGGCCCGATGACCATAGACACATTCAGCGCGAGCCCCCTCATGCCGTCGTTTATGGTCGGCCCGTACGCGGCGGTTCTCGGGTACGCGCTCATCGCGCTCGGCCTCACCGTCCTGCTCGGTATATGCACGCGCGTTTCCCTCTTCCTGATGGGCCTGCTCTACATATCCCTGACCTGGGGCTTCATAATCCTCGAGCCTAACATGGGCCCGAGCGCGGCGGCCGGCATAGCGTATCTCGGCGTCCATATGCTCCTCATCGTAGCGGCCCTGTTCCTTGCGGACTACAATAAGTTCGAGCTTCTGCCCTGCAAAAAGTTCGGATTCTGCAAGTGCTGCGACAAAGAGTGACTTCTTAACTTTTTACAATAAATACGATATAAAATTATGAATATTTTCAACCGCAGAGATTTTCTAAAATTGGCCGGAACCGCCGCCGGCGGGCTCGTGCTCTCCCCGGGCATGCTTTCCGCCCAGCGCAAGGGCGGCGACAAGGTGAACGTCGCCGTAATCGGATACGGGGCGGAGGGCGAGGTTCTCATGAACAGCCTTCTCAAATTGCCCTATATCAACTTCGTCGCAATCTGCGACATCTGGCAGCCCAGGTGCAACTACGCCGCGGCCACTATAATGAGACAGCTCAAGCAGAAGCCCGCCAGGTACACCATAAACCTTGGCGGCAAGGATCCCTACGCCCCCCTCGTCAAGAAGGGCAGGATAGGGGAAGTCAAGGGCGAAAACTACAAGGATCTCATCAAAAACCACGCCAAGGAGCTCGACGCCGTGGTCATCGCCACCCCCGACTTCTGGCACGCGCCCATGACCGTTGACTTCCTCAACGCCGGCGTCAACGTCTATTGCGAAAAGATGATGTCCGACACGCTCGAAGGCGCCAAGAGCATGGTCAGGGCCGCCCGCAAGAGCGGAAAGCTCCTCCAAATCGGCCACCAGAGGACTTCCAACCCCCGCTACATGTACGCTCGCGACGTGCTGCTTCGCAAGCACAACATCTGCGGCAACATAATGGCGTGCAACGGGCAGTGGAACAGGGCCGTCTCGCAGGATCTCACTTGGCCCGCAAAGGCTGAAATCCCCGTGGAAAAGCTCAAAGAGTACGGCTACAAGGACATGAACCAGTTCAGGAACTGGCGTTGGCACAAGGGTCTCGGTGGCGGCGCGATATCCGACTTGGGCGCCCACCAGATCGACATATTCGGGTGGATGCTCGGCGGACATCCCAAGCGCGTGATGGCCTCCGGCAACCGCGACTATTACAAGAAGCCCGACGGTTCCCCCGCCCACGACTGGGACGACAATGTCATGTGCATTTTCGAGTTCGACAAAACCTTCCAGGGCAAGAAGGCCCAGGCCTTCTACCAGGTTCTGACGACGACTTCCTCCGGCGGCGGCTATTTTGAATCCTTCATGGGCGATCAGGGTACCCTGAAAATGTCGGAAAATCCGGCTCTCACGAAGCTCTTCCGCGAAAACAACGCCCCGGAATGGGACGATCTCGTCAAACAGGGCGTCATAGGCTCCGGCGACGCCGCCGCGGCTTCGACCGCTGTTGCGGACTCCCGCGAGAGCAAGGCGCTCGTCGGCTACTCCTTCCCCGAAAAAATAGCCGGTTACGAGCCCGACGTGGCGAAGAAGCCCATCCACATGTACCATATCGAAAACTTCTTCAATGCGGTCATGGGCAAAGCCAAGCTCAACTGCGACGCCGAGCACGCATACGCCGCGGAAGCCGCCGTATTCAAGGCGCGCGAAGCGATCACGGAAGGTCCCCTCGAATTCAGCGAATCCGACTTTGTCGTCGAAAGCTGATTCTTTAACCCTTAAACCAAGACAATGAAAATGAAAAAGATTCTCATCGCCGTTTCCGCACTGGCCTTTGCCTTTGCCCTCAGCGCAAAACCCCTCAAACTCGTCGTCCCCAGGGCACAGCTCACCGGAACCCCCGTTCCGGTCAAGCTCCCCAACCTCGAGCCCAAGACTCCCAATCCCGAGCCCGACGTTCCCGAAGACGTGAAGAACGTCGCCAAGGGCAAAAAAGTCACCAGCTCCGACGACTTCCCGCTCATCGGCGAGCTCGACCTCATTACCGACGGCGACAAGGAAGCTGCGGAAGGCTGCTATGTGGAACTCATGAACGGTCTCCAGTGGGTTCAGATCGATCTCGAAAAGCAGACCGAAATTTTCGCGGTCGCCATGTGGCACTACCACAGCCAGGAGCGTGCCTATAAAGATGTCGTAATCCAGCTATCCGACGACCCCGAATTCCTCAAAGGCGTCACCACCATCTACAATAACGACCACGACAATTCCGCCAAGAAAGGCGTCGGCAAGGACAAGGCATACATCGAAACCAACATCGGCAAGCTCGTTGTCGTAAATCCCCCCGTCAAGGCGCGCTACGTCCGCCTATTCTCGAACGGGAATACGACAAACGACATGAACCACTATATCGAAGTGGAAGTTTACGGCCGCTGATTTGGCGAATGCTTTTGGCGCGGGGCAGCGTTGCTACGGAATAAGGCGCACCCTCGCGTACCACAAGTACGCTTCGGCCGTGCCTTTTATATATTTATAAAGGGATAGCCTAATCGCGGAGCGATAGGCGTAAGGGCGCAGCCCTTCAAAGGAAGCGGCACTGCCGCCCCCTTCAATGGAAGCGGTAGTGCCGCTGGTTGGTGCGCCTCGTGTCCGCCTTTGTGTACTGGTTATAATATGAGCATGGCGTCGCCGTAGGAATAGAAATTGTATTTCCTGTCTATTGCCAGCCGGTAGAGGCCCTTCAGCATTTCTATCCCGTCGGCGTTTCCGGGGCTTAGGAATGCGGCCACAAGGCACATCAGGGAGGAGCGGGGCAGGTGGAAGTTTGTGACGAGCGCGTCGGCGGAAAGTATGCGCTGCGGCGGGTGGACGAATATTTTTGCCGAGTCCGCCGCCGCCGCCCGCGCGTCTTTCCCGGGCGCGCCGTTTTTGCGCCAATAGTCCTCCATCGCCCTCAGCGACGTCGTTCCCACCGCGAGCTTCGGGCGGGAGGCGTCGCCCATCGCGGCGAGCGTTGCGGCGGGGATTTCGTATGCCTCCGAATGTATTTGGAAATCCTCCACTTTTTCGGTCTTCATCGGCCTGAAGGTGCCGATGCCCACGCGGAGGGTCAGCGGGTGGAAGGCGTGCCCGCGCGCGCGCAGGCGGGCGTCGAGCTCGGGCGTGAAGTGCAGCCCCGCCGTTGGCGCCGCCGCCGCGACGCGCTTGGAGGGGTCGGCATAGACGGTCTCGTAGTATTCGTTGTCGAAATTCCTGTCGTAGCCGGGCGACTTCTGGTTCCGGGCGATATACGGGGGCAGGGGCACCACGCCTACGCGTTCGCTCATCTCAACGACCCCTTCGTTTCCGCATATGTCAAAACGTACGGCGGCGTTGCCCTCGGCGTCCTTAGAGAGCACTTCCGCCGTGAAAACCCCGTCGATTCCAAAGCGCGATCCCGCCGGCAGCCTCCTGCCGGGCTTGAGCATGCAGAGCCATTCGCGGCCGCCGTCTATTGGCGAGAGCAGGAGGCATTCCACCCCGCCTCCGGTGGGCTTTCGCGCGAATATCCGGGCCTTGAGCACGGAGGCTGTGTTGCGGAAAATATTGTGGGGCCTTTCGAGAATGTCCGGCAGGTCGGCGAACTTCGCGTGCGACGTTTCCGCCGTCTTGCGCGAGTACACAAGGAGCCTGCATGCGTCGCGTCGGCGTGAGGGGAAACGCGCTATGCGCTCCCCGGGGAGGTCGTAGTCCAGTTCGGAGGAATCCATCGTTTGAAGTGAAAAATTCCCGCCATTTTCCGACGGTTGCCGGGTTTTGCGAGAACTTTTTTCTCATTTTTCAAATCCGCGGGCTTCGAGATATTTTACCGACGGGGCGACTTTTTCTATCTGCGAGCGGTCGGGGGCCGAGCCGAACATCACCACGCACCAGCCGTCGAAGTTTAGCTTCCCGAGCTCTTCGATAAAGCGTTCGAGCGGCAGGATTCCCTTTCCGTATTCCTCGCACCCTCCGGTTGGCGTCAAATCCTGAATGTTCACGGCGGCGATTCTCCCGCCGAGTTCCCCGAAGCATTTTACTATGTCGAACCCGGATCGCCCCCAGTGCCCGCAGTCGGGGAATGCGCCGAGGCTGCCGCACCGCGCGAGGGCGGCTTTCATCTTTTCGGGCGTAGAATACGGGGGTTCCGCCTTTCCGCCGCCGGGATTGGCGGGGTGGTTGTAGAGCCCCGCCCTTATGCCGTATTCTTTCGCAAGCGTGTCATAGATCGGAAGCGCCGCCTCCGGCGCCTCCACCGTCATGGCTTCGGCCCCGAAATATTTTGCGAACTCGAAAACCTTTTTTATCTCCTCCGCGTCGGAGAGCGATATGTGCCCTATCGAGACAACCCTCGCGCCTGCGCCGTCGAAAATCTTTTTGGCTTCGGCCTTCGCCTCCTCCGGCATGTCGTAGCGGAAAATTTCCCCCGCGTATTTTCCGCCGCCGCCGAGCCTGATGTTTTGGAACATTGATATTGCCCGCACCCCGGTTTCCCGCAGATCGGACAGCATTTCGGCCACCGTCGCCCTCTGCCACGGATACGAGCTCACGGCGATTTTCGCGCCGAAGGCCTGATGGAGCGCGAGGGCCGCCGCCATTGTCAAAAAAATCTTTTTCATATTTTAAACCGTATTTTGAAAGCAAAAATATCGCAAGAAAAACTTTTTTGACGTTTGCCCGCAAACCCTTTGCAGGAAAGGGGAAGGGGGGTATAATAACGCAGCGGGCGTCTCCGCGCCGCCGGGAAAAACGCCCGAAAAAAAGTTTTGCAAACGGCGGCGCCATTTGGGAGGATTGAGCGATTTTAACTTGCAGCTTTGGCGCGGATAGCGCCCCTTGCGCAAAGAAAGCATATGCTATGAAAATGAAAATCCTCATGATTTCCCCCGAATGCGCCCCCTTTTCCAAGGCCGGAGGATTGGGCGACATGGTGTCGTCGATATCCATGCAGTTCGCCGAGTCGGGCTGCGACGTCAAGGTTTTTACGCCCCTTTACGCTTCTGTGAAGCGCCCCGCGGGAATGAAAAAGCGCACGGACAGCCTTTCGGTGCACATGGGATTGGGGCTCGAGTACGGGGCGGCCGTGTGGTCGGCTCCCCTCGGAAAGGCGGAGGCGCTGTTTTTGGAGTTCAACATGTACTTCGACCGCCCGGGCATATACAACTACAACGGCGCGGACTACTCCGACAACGGCGGGAGGTTCGCGTTCATGTGCCGCGCCGCCCTCGACTGCTGCCTGCAAAGCGGGTGGATACCCGACGTCGTCCACTGCCACGACTGGACGGCGGGGCTGGCCCCCGTGCTCCTGAACACGTCCCTGCGGAATTCCCCTCTCGGCGGGTGCGCGAGCGTCTTTACGATACACAACCTCCAGCACCAGGGCGTGTTCGACAGGGGGGTTCTCGAATACGCGGGGGTGCCGATGTCGGAGTTCAGGGCGGACTCCTGCGAGGCGTACGGGTCCCTCAACATGATGAAGGGCGGACTCTACAACTGCACTAAAATCACGACGGTCAGCCCCACCTACGCCGGGGAGATCAGGACGCCCGCCTACGGGTGCGGCCTCGACGGCCTCCTGCGCTTCAGGGGGGCGGATCTCGTGGGAATCCTCAACGGGGTGGATTTGGAGTCGTGGAATCCCGGAACCGACAGGCTGATAGCCGCCAACTATTCGCTCGCCGACATGTCGGGCAAGGCCGAATGCAAAAAGGCGCTCCAAAAGCGTATGGGGCTGAAAGTTTCGCCGAAAATTCCGGTGTTCGGGGTGGTCTCGCGCCTCTACTCGCAAAAGGGGCTCGATTTGCTCGCGCGGATCGCCGCGGATTTGGTGACGCGCATGGACATACAGATCGCCCTCCTCGGTTCCGGCGAATACTGGCAGGAGAGGGCTTTCTCGGATCTGACCGCCGCGCACCCGGGCAAAATTTCCGCCTACATAGGCTTTGACAACGAGCTCGCCCACCAGATAGAGGCGGGATCCGACTTCTTTTTGATGCCGAGCCGGTTTGAGCCGTGCGGACTCAACCAGATGTATTCTATGATGTACGGGACGCTGCCGGTGGTGCGCTCCACAGGCGGGCTTTGCGACACGGTGGACCAATACTCCGAATCCACCGGCTCGGGCGACGGGTTCAGGTTTTCCGACCCGACCTGCGAGGCTCTTTACAACACCGTGGGCTGGGCGTGCTCCACCTGGTACGACCGCCCCGGCGACATCGAAAAGATGCGGCGCAGCGGAATGGGCAAGGATTTCTCCTGGGGGAAGTCCGCCGAAAAGTACGCGCTGGTTTACAAGTGGGCGGTCGCCGCCCGCTCCGCGGGGATTTAGCCGCATGGCCGTCGAGCACGCCGCCAGGAGGATTTACAGGCGCAGCGAACTGCCGCTGTGGCTGCGCCGCGCCGCGGACGACTGGCAGAGGTTTTTCCGCCCCGAGGAGCTCGAATACGGCCGGAAGCTGTACAAGGGGTGCGCCATTCGGGACATCGAGCTGCACGGCTCCGAGGCGCTCGCCCGCGCGCGGCTTGAGGACGGCTCCGAGCCGTTTTGCGTGCTCGACTTCGAGGGCGACCGGTACGTCGGCAGGGGCGGGGGCGATCTGGAGCAGGCGGCCCTTTGCGTGGCGGCGTTTTACGAGATAGACGAGCTCATAGGCGATCTCGCCGTCTCGGACGAGTTTCTCGATTTTGACGCTGATCCCGAAAAGGGTCCCGAGCCCGGCGGCGAATCTCCGGTGGAAAATGCCGCAGCCGAGGCCGAGGCCGGGCCGCCCGCGCGGGAGCCCATGGCGCTCGAGCTCGACTTCGCGTCGAGGCGCAGGGGGCTCGTATTTTCGACGAAGTGGCGCGCGCATTCCGGAGCGCGCAGGAGCGCGTACGGCGACAGGTGCGTTCCCATATCCGAACTGCTGCCGGCCGAGTGCGAAAAGCTGCTCGCGCTCGCCGGGCTCGCGCGCAAGGCGGGCTTCAAATACGACGGCGAGTTCCACACGCTTTCCGACCTCTCCAAAATTCCGCCGTTTCTGAACAACGTTCTCCCGAAGTGGGGCGGGCTGTTTTCGATATCCTGCGACGCGCGCGTCGAGCTTTTGAAGGGCGGGGAGCGCAGGCTGACGCTGACGCCGGAAGCCGTCGAATCCGGCGGGGGCGCGGGGGACTTCGACGTAAAGTGGCTCCCGAGCGTCGGGGGCAGGGCGATAGAGCCGTCGGAGCTTCCCAAGCTTGTCGGGGGCGCAGGATCGCTCAGGATAATTCCGAAATACGGCATTTTGAGGGTTTCGGGCGGCGACACCGCCCTCGTGCGCGACGTTGAGAGGGCGCGCGAATTCGGTTTCGAGCACGGGAAAATCCCGCGCTACATGCTGCTGTCGCTCGCCGGCTTCGGGGCGGGCCTCAAACTCACTCCGGAGCTTGCCGAGTGGAAGAGATCCCTCGAAAATCCCGGCGGAACCGCGGCGCAGCTCCCCGGGTTTCTGCGCAACTACCAGAGGGCCGGGGTGCAGTGGGCGATGAACCTCTTTGAACACTCCTGCAACGCGATGATCGCCGACGAGATGGGCTTGGGCAAAACCGTCCAGACCCTGTCGCTCGTGTCCCATTACCTCTCGGCCTCTTCCGGAAGCGTGGCGAAGTTTCTGGTCGTATGCCCCGCGAGCGTCATTCCGGTGTGGGTCGCCGAGGCCAGAAAATTCTTCCCGGACATAAGGACGGGCGTCGTCGGGGCGAAAGGCGGGTTTTCGGAGGCCGACCTTTGGATTTCAAGCTACACGCAGCTGCGCCGCAACCGCGCGAAAATCGAGAAGGAGCGATTTGAGCTCGCTGCGCTCGACGAGGCGCAGTTCATAAAAAACCCCGACGCCAAGACAACCCTCGCGTGCATGGCGATTTCCGCGCGCCGCAAGATAGCCCTAACCGGCACGCCGGTTGAAAACAGGCTCATGGACATCTGGACGGCGTTCAGATGGCTGATGCCCGGGCTGCTCGGGACGCGCGCGAATTTCGAGCGAATCTCGCGCGGGGAGGCCGGCGCGGTGGAGGCCGTGCGCCGCCAGATATCGCCGTTCGTGCTCAGGCGCATGAAGGCCGAAGTCGCCGCCGAGCTGCCTGAAAAGGTTCAGGTTGACCTGTACTGCCCGATGTCGGAGCAGCAGAAGTCGGAGTACGCCAGATTGCTCGCGCGGGCCCGCGGGGAGCTCGAGTCCGCGGCGGACGACGCGCGCGGCAGGCTCACAATTCTCTCGCTGCTCACGCGCCTGCGCCAGGCGGCCTGCGACGCCGCCCTCCTGCCGTGGATAGGCCCGGAGGGGGCGTCGGAGCCCGGGGGCAAGCTCTCGGTTTTGCTCGACAGGGCCGAGGAGCTCTGCGCGGCGGGGAAAAAAGTTCTGATTTTCAGCCAGTTCGCAAAATTCATCGACCTCGCAAAATCCGCGTTGAAAACCCGCGTCGGGGAGGACTGCATTTATACCCTGACGGGCTCGACGCGCGACAGGTCCGCCCCGGTGAACTCCTTTCAGAACTCTTCGCGCGGCTGCGTAATGCTCGTCAGCCTGCGCGCGGGCGGCACGGGCATCACGCTTTCGGAGGCAGACTACATATTCCTCGCGGACCCGTGGTGGAATCCGGCCGTGGAGGAACAGGCCGTCGACCGCGCCCACAGAATCGGAAGGCGCGGGGACGTGTTCGTATACCGCATGATAGCCGGCGGCACCGTCGAGGAGAGGGTGCGCAACCTCCAGGCGCGCAAGCGGAAGCTGTTCGACGATCTCGTCGGCGGCCTGCGCGACGTGTCGAACCGCGAAAAGTTCGCGCAAACCATAGCGGAGATTTTGAGATGAAGATAGTTTCCTGGAACGTAAACGGGCTCAGGGCGGCAATGTCGAAAAACTTTGCGGAGTTTGTGGAGGCCGTCTCCCCCGACGTGCTATGCTTGCAGGAGACCAAGCTTCCGCGCGAGATCGCCGGCTCCCTGGAAGTTCCGTTCAAGTACAAAATATTTTCGTGCGCCGACAGGAAGGGCTATTCCGGGACTGCGATATTTTCAAACGTCGAGCCCGTTTCTATGGAGGCCGTAACGCTCGAAGGGCACCCCGAGGAGGGGCGCATAACGGCGGCGGAGTTCGGAAAATTCAGCCTGGTGAACGTCTATGTCCCCAATTCCCAGGACGGCCTCAAGAGGCTCGAATACAGGACGAAGTCATGGGACGCCGACTTTTCGGCTTTCGTGAAGTCGCGCAAAGACGTTGTGGTGTGCGGGGACATGAACGTGGCCAGAACCCCGATGGACGTCTGCGACCCGAAGGACGCGCGCGGCTGCGCCGGGTTTACGGAAGAGGAGCGTGCGGATTTTGAAAGGCTGCTGGGCGAATGCGGTTTGAGCGACGTCTGGCGCGATTCACACCCCGGAGAGGTGAAATACACGTGGTGGAGCTATTTTCGCAGGGCGCGCGAGCGCAACAGGGGCTGGAGAATCGACTACTTTCTGGTTTCTCGGGGCCTTTTGCCGCTGGTTAAGGGCGCGGAGCTGCTAAACGAAATAGGCGGCTCGGACCATTGCCCGGTAAGCTTGGAAATATAGGCGGACGCGCGTCTGCGGGGCGGACGCCCCGCAGGCAGACCCGGGGCGCGGAATGCCGAATTTTCGGCGTTTGGGTTTCCGTTTTCGCCCTTCGGAGGGCGATTTTAAATATGTACAAATTTGTAGGATATTGCGTTTTATTGAGAATATATTTGAATAAAAAGCGAAATTCAAAAGCCTTTTTCAGCGACTATGAAGAATCCACTCTCAACATGGGCAAGAAACATATCGCCTTCTCCGACGCTTGCGGTAGACGCGAAGGCCAAAAAGCTTAGGGCGGAAGGCAGGGACGTCTGCGGCTTCGGCGCCGGAGAGCCCGATTTCGACACGCCGGATTTCATCAAGGAGGCCTGCATAAAGGCGATAGAGGCCGGCAAGACGAAATATCTGCCCTCGGCGGGCCTGCCCGCCCTGCGCGAGGCCCTCGCAGACCATTACGCCAGGCGCAGGGGAATCAGGCGCGCGGCGTCCAATTTCGTAGTCAGCCCCGGCGGAAAATTCAGCTGCTATTTGGCCTTGATGGCGACGGTCTCCCCCGGCGACGAAGTGATAATCCCCGCCCCCTACTGGGTCAGCTATCCGGAAATGGTGAAGCTCGCCGGCGGAACTCCCGTGTTCGTCAAGGCAACCGACGCGGCGGACTTCAAGGTGACCGTCGAACAGCTCGCCGACGCGGTCACGGCGAGAACCAGGCTAATAATTCTTACGAGCCCCTCGAATCCTACCGGGGCGGTGTACTCCAAAGGGGAATTGCAGGAAATCGCCGAATTTGCGGCAGAGCGCGACCTGCTCATAATGAGCGACGAAATTTATTCCACGCTCGTGTACGACGGCGCCGAGGCTGTCAGCCCGGCGAGCCTTTCCGACGAGGCGAAGGAGCGCACGATTGTCGTGTCCGGATTCAGCAAGGCGTATTCCATGACGGGGTGGAGGCTCGGCACCCTCTGCGCGCCAGACGCCATAGCCAGGGCCGTCGCCGACCTGCAGAGCCAGACGACTTCAAACGCCACGTCTTTCGCCCAGTTCGGGGCGCTCGCGGCCCTTGAAAACGAAAAGCTCGCGGACGAGGCCGTGGCGGAAATGCGCGGGAGCTTTGACCGCCGCAGGCTCGCGCTGCTCCAGGGGCTCAACTCCATCGACGGCGTCTTCTGCCGCAGGGCGCAGGGGGCGTTCTACCTCTTCCCGAACATATCGTCCTTCGGATTGTCCTCGGACGACTTCTGCTCGAAGCTTCTGGAGGAGGAGCTCGTAGCGGTCGTGCCGGGGTCGGCTTTCGGATCCGACGAAAACGTGCGCTTCAGCTATGCGGTCTCCGACGAGACCATTCAAAAGGGCCTCGAGCGCATGGCGAAATTCTGCGCGCGCGTCTGATGGATTTTGCGGAGGCGGTGGGCCGGCTGCGCGCGGGCTTTGCGAGCTCGTCGGCGGCCGAGGCTTCGGGGTTCGCGGCGGAGTTCGCCCGAACCTTTCCGAAGGATTTCGCTATCTCGCTCTCGGGGGATCTCGGGACGGGCAAGACGAATTTCGTAAAGGGGATCGCGCGGGGCCTCGGGATCTTAGAGACGGTGAGGAGCCCGTCGTATAACGTGTTTTGCGTCTACGAAATCCCCGGCGGCGGGAGGCTCGCGCACATAGACGCGTACAGGCTTTCCTCTCCCGGGGCGTTCGACGACCTGCTCGTTGACGAGGTTGCGCCCTCGCCGCGCATTCTGTGCGTGGAGTGGCCGGAGGCGGTGGAGCCGGCCCTGCCTGAAATCGACGCGCGCCTCGCGTTTACGATACGCCCGGACGGGACGCACTGCGTCAGGCTCGCCGATTAGGCGAAAAGCCCTGCGAACAGGGCTTCGGAGCCCGCGAATGCCGCCATGCCGAAGGCGAACGTCGCGGAGGCGTACGCCGAGGCCGATGCGAACTTTTTGGCCTTTATCATTTTCGGCCGTTTCCCACGCGAGCGCCGAAAACGTGGAGAGGGTGGCGCAAAAGCCTGTGTCCACGAGCGGGTACGCCGATTCCGGTATCAGCTCGGCGGCTTGCAGGCTTACGGCGGCGCCCGTCAGGAATGAGGCGAGCATGTTTGCCGAAAACGTGCCGAGCGGAAACGCGAAGCGCGAGTTGAATTTTCCGGAAAAATACCCGCGCAGAAGCGCGCCGGCAGCCCCGCCGATTGCGACTGAAAATATGCAGAAGGCCGCGCTCATTCCCCGCGGCTTTCCCCGCCGCCCGTATCGGCGTATTTTTGCGCATTCGCGCCGGGTTTTCCTCCTTTCGGGATCCCCCCGCCGCCGGACGCGGCTGCTGCGGCGTTTCTGGCGGCCTCGGCTTCCATCATGTCGTCGTCGAGCGCGTTGCCGCGCCTCGGGAAGAACTTTGTGACCGCCGCCTCCGCGAGATACACCGCCCATACGCAGAGTATCAGGTTGGCGCCTCCGTTTGCGGCGAATTTCAAATATTCCCCCTCCTGCAAAAAGCGCACCGAAACTTTGGAAAACGTGGCGAATATGCTGAACCCGCCGCAGAACCCCACGGATATGAAGTTTTCAATCTCCGAGAGCGGCCTCGCCCGGAATGATATCGCCGCCGAAAGCGTAAACGCCCCGATTACGTTGCAGATGAGCACGCTTGCCGCGCCGTCGCCCGAGATCGCGCCTATGCCCGCGCGGGAGAGCGCGCCGAAGGCCCCTCCGCAGGCGGTTGCGAGCGAGCCAAGCTCCCCCGGGAGGCTGATTCCCGCAAATTTTTTCGTCCGGCGCATGCATTGTTCTTGACAATCTTTCCGGCGGAAAGTTGGATAAGTTTTTAGTGTTTCCCGATTTTCGGGGACGCGTTTTGCATATCATGGTTCTATTTTTATTGGGAATAGTTTTGCTCGCCGCGGGGTATATGACCTACGGGAGGTTCATCGAAAAAATGATAGCCCCCGACGACAGGGACACCCCCGCCATAACGAAATTTGACGGTGTGGACTACGTTTGCCTCCCGCATTGGAAGAACATGCTCATACAGCTTCTCAACATCGCCGGCGTCGGCCCGGTGATAGGCGTGATTCTCGGCATAAAGTTCGGGACGATAGTGTTCGTCGTAATTCCGATAGGCAACGTTATAGCGGGTGCCACGCACGACTTCCTTTCGGGCATGATGTCGGTGCGCCACGGCGGCGCCAACCTTCCGGCGCTCGTGAAGATGAATCTCGGCAAAAAGTTTTACGGGATTTTTTCCGTGTTCATGATGCTGCTTTTGCTGCTCGTTGTGGCAGTGTTCGTGAACATTCCCGCGCAGATCATAGATTCCATGATGCCGGAGGTCCCTATTTTCTGGTTCGCGGTCGTCGGCATATTCCTGTACTACATCTGTTCGACGATCTTTCCGATAGACAAGATAATCGGCAGGATATATCCCGTATTCGGCGCGCTCCTGCTCATCGGCACGGTGGCGGTGTGCGCGGCGGTCGTCGCCTACGCCCTGCGGGATCCTTCCGTGCTGACGGAGACGGCCGGATTCAAGGAGAGAATGTGGACCGCCGAAAACGCCCACCCCGTCATTCCGCTGCTCTTCGTTACGATAGCATGCGGGATAATCTCGGGGTTCCACGCCACGCAGTCGCCGATTATAGCGCGAACCATGAGGTCCGAGCGCCAGGGGAGATCGGCCTTTTACGGCATGATGATAGTGGAGGGCGTAATAGCGATGATCTGGGCGGCCGCGGGGCTTGCGATATATAACCTCTTCCCGGAAAAAATGGACGAGAACGCGACGTGGGTGCTCTCGGACATAGCGAGGTATTTTCTCGGGGACTGGGTGGGCTCCGTGACGCTCGTCGGCGTCATAATACTCGCCGTCTCCTCCGGCGACACCGCCATGCGCAGCCTGCGCATGAGCCTTGCGGAAATGATAGGAATGCCGCAGAAAAAGCTGTCCAAGCGGATAATATTGTGTGCGCCGCTCATAGTTTTGGTGTCGCTTTTGCTGGCGTGGTCGAACGTCAGCGCGGGCAGTTTCGCGCAGCTTTGGAACTACTTCGCATGGGGCAACCAAGTGCTTGCGTCGGCTACGCTGAGCGCGTCGGCGGTATGGCTTTACAGGCAGGGCAAAAGCGGGTGCGTCGCGCTTGCGCCCGCGATGTTCATGACATTCATCGTCATTTCCTACATACTCTGGATTTCGCCCGCGCACGGCGGCCCCGTCGGCTTCGGCCTTGATCTCAACGTGTCGTACGCGCTGGCGGCCATTCTCACGGTAATCCTCGCCTCGGTCGTGAGGAAGCTCGGGGCGTCCGGCAAAAGGCCGGGCGAATAGCCCGTTAGGAAAAAATCCAAACCCAAAAAGCGGCGCGGAAAGGCTTGCGCCTTTCTCCAGGCTTTTATCCGTCCCCTTCGGGTTTCAATTTTCCCCGGGGCGGGGGGAGAGCTTGCGGTAGAGCGTGCGCCTGCTTATGCCGAGTATTTCGGCGGCTTTGCTCTTGTTGCCCCCGGCGGCTTCGAGAGCGCGCCTTATGAGGGCGTCTTCGCTCTCCCTTTTCGTCGGCATCGGGAGTTTCGGGGATTCCGCGGCCGGACCGGGGGCCGCGGGAGCCGCGGCGGGGTTTTTAAATCTGTCTTCAAGGCTTTCCGGGGTTATCTCGCGCGAGGGGCTCATCACAACCGCGTTTTCGCAGAAATTGCGCAGCTCCCTTATGTTGCCCGGCCACGGATATTTTTTCAGCGCTTCGAGCGCTCCGGCGGAAAACCTTACGGGATCGGTCGAGTTTTCCTTTGCAAAGTAGTCCGAATACGCCTCGAGCAGGCTCGGAATGTCCTGCGGGTGCTCGCGCAGCGGGGGGATTTTTATCTCCACCACGTTCAGCCTGTAATAGAGGTCGGCGCGGAAATCGCCGCTCTCGGCGAGCCCCTTCAAATCCCTGTTCGTGGCGCAGACTATGCGCACGTCCACCCGTATGCTCTCGTTGCCGCCGATTCGCTCGAGGGTTTTCGTTTCGAGAAACCGCAGCAGCTTCACCTGGGTTGCGGCGTCGATTTCCCCTATTTCGTCGAGGAATATCGTTCCCCCGTCGGCCGCCTCGAACCTTCCGATCCTGCGGTTCACAGCCCCGGTGAACGCACCCTTTTCGTATCCGAAGAGCTCGCTCTCAAGCAGGTTGGAGGGTATCGCCGCGCAGTGAACCGGCACGAACGGCCTGTCGGCGCGCGGCGAGGACGCGTGGATCAGGTTGGCGATCAGCTCCTTTCCCGTGCCGGTCTCGCCGGTGAGCGTGACCGTCGCCTTCGACTGCGCCACCTGCGTCGCGCGGTCTACGACCTCCCTCATCTTCGGGCTGTTTGCTATGATGTCGCCGAGCTCGAAATGCCCCCCCGCGACTACCGCGGCCGCGGCGTGCTTTTTTGCCCTCTTTGCGCTCTCCACGCGCTCGGCGATCGCCCGCCTTTCTTCGAGCCTCTTCTCCCCGCGCCTTTTGAGCGCCGCGGCCAGAACCTTTTCGAGCCTGTCCACGTCCACGGGCTTGGAGAGGAAGTCCGCCGCTCCGCGCTTCATCGCCTCGACCGCCGTCTCCACGTTTCCGTAGGCGGTGAGCATTATGCACGCGGGCTTGGAGGGCAGGGAGATTGCCTTGTCTATCACGCTGAGCCCCGACTTGCCGGCCATGCGGAAGTCGGTTATCACCGCGTCGAACTCCTCGGCGTCGAGCAGCCTCACGGCTTCGTCCGCATTTGAGGCGGCGAGCACGTCGTAGCCGTCGGAAAGAACCGCTACGAGCCCGTCGCGCGTGTGTTTTTCGTCGTCAACTATGAGAACGCTTTGCATCTGTATGTCGCCCCTTGTCCTTTCAGTCTTCCGAAATAAAGACTATTGAATTGTCCTCGACAAGGCCAAAAAGTTCCGCGACATCGGCGTTGGAGAGCAGTATGCAGCCGTGGCTGTCCGGGGTGCCGAGCATCTCCTCGCGGTTGGTTCCGTGTATGTAGACGAAGCGCGCGTAGGTGTCGAGGTTTCCGCCGCTGTTTTTGCCCTCTTCAAGCCCCCTTAGGCGCATTATGCGGGTCGTGATGAGGTTTTTTGCGCGCTCCTGCGGCGGCTGCTCGCCGACGGTTCCGCAGGGCCTTCTCCCCCTGAACACCGTCCCAAGGGGTTCTCCCGCGCCTATCTTCCCGTCAATTTTGTGCAGGCCGGTGGGGGTGCCGAGCGACCCCTCGACGCAGCTCGGCGGATTGCGCGAAGTCGACGCGGCATACTCCCTCTCGAGCCTTCCTCCGCCGAAGAGGTAGAGCCTCTGGCGCGCTATCGACACGTAAATTAAATGTTGCGTGGGCCGGACTTTTAATTCATTACAGACGCTTACAATTTTTTTCGGCAAATCATCCATGAATAAGAAATACAGAGTAGGCATAGTGGGCGCGACCGGCGCGGTCGGCCAGGAACTCATAGGGCTGCTTTTTGCGAGAAACTTCCCGATGTCCTCCCTTACACTTCTGGCATCGGCGAGGAGCGCGGGCAAGAAAATTTCTTGCGGCTCCCAAACATTTGTCGTGGAGGAGGCAAAACCCGAGAGTTTTGAAAATCTGGACATTGCCGTTTTCTCGGCCGGGGCCGGGGTGTCGAGGGTTCTCGTGCCCGAGGCCGCAAAGCGCGGGTGCGTGGCCATAGACAACAGCTCCGCCTTCCGCATGGATCCCGAAGTCCCGCTCGTAGTCCCGGAAGTCAACCCCGGCGCGCTGCGCGGCCACAAAAACATAATAGCAAACCCCAACTGCACCACGGCCATTTCGCTCATGGCCCTTTGCCCGCTCCACCGCGAATTCGGACTGAAAAGGTTTTTCGCGGCAACCTACCAGGCCGTCTCCGGCACCGGGGTGGCCGCCATGGAGGAGCTTAAAAACCAGGTCAGGGCCTTCGCCGACGGCGGGGAAATGCCCGTTTCTGTCTATCCCCACCAGATCGCCTTCAACGCGATTCCTCACGTGGACGCATTCCTCGACAACGGCTACACCAAGGAGGAAATGAAAATGCTCAACGAGACGCGCAAGATTATGGGTCTGCCGAACCTCGCGTGCTCGACCACGTGCGTGCGCGTGCCCGTAATGAGGGCGCACAGCGTCGCAATAAACGCGGAGTTTGAAAAGCCAGTTTCCGTCGAAAGGGCGCGGGAGGTCATAGCGGCATTCCCGGGCGCCGAGCTCGACGACGACGTATCGCAAAACAAATATCCGATGCCCCTCAAATACCAGGGCAAAGAAAAGTGCGGAGTGGGCAGGATACGCAGGGATCTGGCTTTTGAAAACGGCCTGTCATTCTGGGTCGCGGGCGACCAACTCTGGAAAGGCGCGGCGTTGAACGCGGTTCAAATCGCCGAGGATTTGGCGAATGCTTTTGGCGAATAGCTCCGTTTCGGGGAAGGCCGCCACTGGTCACGTACCGCCCGTACGCTCCCACCGGCGGCCTTCCCCGAATACTCGCTCTTCATCCAAAATCATTGCGCCAAATCGAATAAGCTAAGGTTTTTCAGAACGAACTCTGTGTATTATAACGAACCTCCCATGAGAGGTTTATTTTTTGTTGGGATTGGGAATGGGGATAGAAGTATTGGCGCAGCCAATCTTCGTAAGGGGCTTGCCCCTTCAATGGCTGGCGGCACTGCCGCCCGAACCTCCCATGATAGGTTCGTTTTTTGTTGGGGTTTGGGAAGGGGATAGGCGTATTGGCTTCGCCAATCGCCGTAAGGGGTTTACCCCTTCTATGGAAGGCGCACCTTGCGACAGCCTTTTTTTATTGGGATTGGGAATAGGAGATAAGTCCTTGATTTACAGGATTGCTGCGTTTTTAATTAGGGGGCTTTTGTTGCATGAAATCGTAGGCGTTAATGCCGCCGGAATTTACTGGACTTTTCCCGGCGCGGCGAAATATTGGCGGTGCAAATTCATTTTGAAAGGCTCGCCATGGATTTTTACGACGTATTGGAAAAGAGGAGAACCGTCCGCGATTTCTCGGGCAGGAAGGTAGACGACGAAACTTTGGAAAGGGTGCTGGAAACCGCGTTCAAGGCGCCGACTAACGACCATCTGCGCCAGTTTGAATTTGTCGTCGTAAGGAAGCGCGAAAATATCGCCCACATTGCCGCGACCGTCGCGGAAAACACCGGGCGAATCCAGCAAACGGGCCTTGAAGCCGCCGCCGAAACTATGGACGGCGACGAATACGCGATGTTCGTCGACGCCCTGCCCAAACAGCAGGCAATGCTTATAGAAAGCGGCTGCCTGGTTCTGCCGTTCTTTCGGCAGAAGGGCTGCCCCCTTTGCAAGCCCGTGGATCAGAGCTCCCTAAACTATTTCGCCTCCGCCTGGTGCGCGGTGGAAAACATACTGCTTGCCGCCGCGGCGGAAGGGCTAGCGTGCGCCTTCCGGATTCCGATCGGCGACGAATCCGGACGCGTCAGGGAAATCGTCGGGGCCCCGGAGGAATACGAGCTGGCCTGCTTTCTCGCCATAGGCTACGCGGCGGAGGACGCGCACATATGCAGGCAAAAAGTCATATGCGTAAAGGATCGAATCCACAAAGACGTCTGGTAGCGCGCGGAGGAAACCGCCGGGGCTGAAATTTCTCCGCGACAAAACCCGCCCTTTCGCAAAGGACAAATTTACCTCTTGCCCGAACCGGCCGCGGGGAGCGCGCATTGCAAAGCAACGCGCAGGGCGGCATTGCCAACAGGAAGCGTCCCCATTCCGCGCCGCCCGCAAGGCGGCCGCCGAAAGACGTTTGCCCCGCCTGCGGCAGGCAGCCCCCCCCCCCTTGGGCGATTTTCCCTGCGCCGGGATTGCGGGGACACTTCCGTAAAAAACGGGCCAAAAAGTTTTGCCCCTTGGGGGGAGGAAATGCGCTATGCGGTCATTATCTCCAGAATTGCGGGGCCCTCGAGCTGGAAAAATTCTTCCACCTTGGCGTCGAGAGTTTCGGGGTCGTCCGCGCGGATGCCGGAGGTCGAGCACAATTTCGCAAACTCCGCAAACGACGGGTTGTGCAGTTCCGTCTCCCAAACGCTCATGCGGGCAAGCTTCTGTTCGGCGGAAATCTTGGCAAGCTCCGAATTGTTGTAGACGACGCACTTTATGTTCATGCCGTATTTCGCCGCCGTCGTCCAGTCGCCCAGGTACTGGCCGAGCCCGCCGTCGCCGACGACCGCCACGACCGGCCGGCCGAAAAATTCGCCGTCGGGCTCCTGCGCGGCGCACCACGCGCCGATTGATGCGGGCAGCCCGAAGCCGATTGAGCCGAGGTACCACGAACCGATGAAAGTCTGACCCTTCGCCTCGAAATACCTTCCGAAGGAATAGGCGATGTTGCCCACGTCCACCGCAACTATCGCGTCGGCCGGAACGTGATTGGAGAGCGCGGCGGCGGCCGCGGCGGGGTCTATCGCGCCCTTGCGGCTCTTTTCGGCGCGCGCGCGCTTTTCGGCCCTCCACTCCGCCCAGGCGGCCTCTATCTCAGCGCGCGAATCCGCCGACCTGAACGCCCCCCTGAGGTTGTCGGCGAGCGCGGGGGCGGCCTCCGACACGCCGCCCAAAATCGCGGCCTCCACGGGATACCTGCGGCCTATCGCCGCGGCGTCGCGGTCTATCTGGACGACCCTCTTGCCCGCGGGAACCGCCGTATGGCGGCTGAATCCGGCGCCGAAAGCTATCACGCAGTCCGCGCGCGCCATGAATTTGGCGGCAACCGCCGTGCCGCTGAGCCCCTGCACACCGCACGAGAGCGGGTGGGAATCCGGGATCATGCCTTTCGCCGGATAGGTCGTGAGAATCGGGCAGCCGAGCGTTTCGGCGAGCTCCTCCACGCGGTGCGCGGCCCCCCTGCACCCGCGCCCCATGAGTATGACGGGATACTCGGAGTCCGCGATTATCCCGCGGGCTTCGCGCAAGTCGCTTTCGGAGAAGGCCGAAGCCGGCTCGGCGGGGGCTTTGCGCGGCTTTCCGGGCGCGTCGCCGTCGGCCGCGGGCAGCGTCTGGACGTCGTCGGGCATTATGAGCTGGACAACCCCGCGCCCGTTCAGCGCGTCGGAGCACGCCGCCGACATCAGCCTGCCGAACTTGGCGCCGGGCAGCATTTCGTACTGCGACGCCGCGGCAGCCGAGAGCGCCGCGCGCAGGTCTATATCCTGGAAGATTTTCAGCCCCATCACCCCCGAGGGAACCTGCCCGGTGAGGGCTATCGCGGGGGCGGAATCGAGGCTCGCGTCGCACATGCCGGTGAGGAGGTTGGTCGAGCCCGGGCCGGCGATGGCTATGCACGCGGCTGGGCGGCCCGTGAGCTTCCCGTAAGCGGAGCACGCGAAAGCGGCGGCGCCCTCGTGGCGGATTCCGACATAGCGCATCTTCCCGTTTTCAACCTGCCTGCGGACGGCGTCCGCCATTCCGAGGTTGGAGTGCCCAACCATTCCGAGAACCCATTTGACGCCCCAGTTCGACATGGTTTCGGCGCACACGTCCGACGACGTGCGCGCTCGCCGCGCTTCGTCCGGGGGTTCGGGGGATTTCTCCGCGGGGGCTTCGGGTTTTCCGGGCCCGCCGGGCGCGGGAACCCCGCCCCCCTCCGGCTGGAAGAGATCCTTGCCGACTCCGCAGACCGGGCAGACCCAGTCGGCGGGCAGGGCGCCCCACTCGGCGCCCTCGGCGGCCTCGTCGTATTCGTAGCCGCAAACCGTGCACTTGTATTTCATACTGTCCTTTCTTTTGCCTTGGACGATATGGAAACCCCGCGGGAATTCGAGCCAAAATTTTCGGCAGGCCTTTGGCGGCGAAAAACGCCGGCAACCCTTTCCCGCAATTTAACTGTTAAATCGAAAAATATCCGCGCGCGCTTGCAAGGCCGCGAAAAATTTACCATAAAACTGTCCCGTATGAGAAACAGAATGTTATGCATATTGTGCGCGGCGGTCGCCGCGGGAGGGGTTTACGCCGCGGAATTTTCCGTAAAATCTCCGGACGGCAAACTTGAAGCCAGGCTCGAAGACGGGAAACAGCTCGCATTTTCCGTGACGGCCGACGGCAAAAAGCTGCTCGACAGGGCCGCGATAGGCATGTCCACCGACAGGGGGGAATTCGGCAAAGACGCCTCCGCAAAAAGTTCAAAAACCCGGAGCGCAGACGCCCTGATAAAGACGCGCCTGGGAACGAAAAGCTCGATAAGGGACAACTTCAACGAGACGCGGGTTGACTTCGGAGGCTACTCGGTAATCGTGCGCGCGTACGACGACGCGGCCGCATACAGGTTTGTCTCGAACGGCGGCGCCGGGGAAATGGTCGTAAAGTCCGAAACGCTCACGCTCCCGCTAAAAGACGACGACAAAGTCGTAGCGCACATAGTGCCGGGAATGAGGACCTCGTTTGAATCGGTGTTCACGCGCACGACTTCCGGCGGCCTGAAAAAGCTCAAAAAGGGCGCCAACGCCTCGATGCCGTTCATATACGAAAAGGACGGGGCGAAAGTCGCGCTCGTAGAGTCCGACTGGACGGAATACCCGGGCCTGAGAATCGCCTATCCGCAGGACGCGGACTCGCCCCGCGCGGCATTCGCGCCGGTCCCGAAGAAGCTCGTGCAAAAGGGCAACCAGCTTCAGCCCTCGGAAGTAGAAGACTACATTGCCAAGACAAAGGCCTCCCGGGAATTTCCGTGGAGGGCGTTTATCGTCGCGCGGCAGGACAAAGACCTGGCTTCCAACGACACCGTGTTCAAGCTCGCCGCCGCGTCGAAAATCGGGGACGACTCGTGGATAACCGCGGGCCCGTCGGTCTGGGACTGGTGGGTTAACTGGAACACCGAAGGGGTGGACTTCAAATGCGGATTCAACGAGGACATGTGCAAATACTACGCCGACTTCGCCGCCGAAAACGGCATTCCCTACATCACGCTCGACGCCGGCTGGCACATAGGCCGCGAGGGGCTCGGCAAGGCGTATCTGGCCACCGACGCGCGCACAAAGTTTGTGGACGAATACAACAGGGACGAAAACTACATAAACGGCAAACCGCGCGTCGACATTCCCGCGGTCGTCGAATACGCGCATTCAAAGGGCGTGAAAGTCGTGATATGGTGCCTGAGCAAAGTCCTCTACGCATATCCGGAAAAGGCGCTCGACCTCTTCAAGAGCTGGGGCGTGGACGGGCTCAAAATAGATTTTAGCGACCGCGACGACCAGCTGATGATCCGCCATATCGAAAACGTCACGAAGCTCGCCGCCGACCGCCAGATGGTAATAGAATGGCACGGCTGCCCCGCCCCGTCGGGACTGCACCGCACCTACCCCAACGCGATAACCTTTGAAGCCGTCCACGGCGCGGAAGTCAACAAGTGGGCAAAAACCGTCACGCCCTCGCACAACGTGGATCTGGTTTTCACGCGAATGCTGCTGGGCCCCATTGACTATACGCCGGGCGGCATGAGGAATTCCAACGCGCGCAGCTTCAATGTCGTAAAAGACGTTCCGAGGGTTCAGGGCACGCGCGCGCACATGGCGGCGCAGTACGTGCTGTTCTTCAGCCCCCTGCAAATGATTTCCGACATGCCGAGCGAATACATGAAAGAGCAGGAGCTTCTGGACTTCATCTCCTCTGTCCCCACGGTATGGGACGACACCAAAGCCCTGTGCGGAAAGATGGGCGAGTACGTCGTGATAGCGCGGCGCAGCGGCGACAAATGGTACCTCGGCGGCATGAGCGGCTGGGAGGGGAAAGACGTGGAAATCGACCTCTCGGAATTTCTGCCCGAAGGGGGCAAATACCTCGCAAAAATCGTCCGCGACACCGAGAATTCCGACGACCTCCCCGAGGACTGCAAAATCGAGACCCGGAAAGTGACCTCAAACTCCACACTGAAACTCCGGATGAAAAGCGGAGGCGGGTTTGCTGTAAAATTCATGCCCTACAAATGACGCGGGTGCGGAACACTGCGCCTGCGGGCCCGGAACCGGGGACGGACAGTTTCCCAAAAGCCAAAGGGCGCGCCGATTTTCGGCGCGCCTTTTTTACCGCATGTCCGGCGTTTCGGCGTGTGCATCGCAAGGAATATCCATTGCGTCGCCTCCGACTCGTGAAGTTTGGTTTTAGAAAGATGAAACAGAATTAAGAAAAGGTTTTCGGAAGAAGCGTCGCAGGCGGCGTTCGGGAAAGCGGGATTGCAACCTCCGTTAAATCCGAAAGCGGGCGCGGCGGGAATTAATTTGCATGGGGGGCTTGACGCGCAGCCCGCAGGCGTCGTTGTCGGCGGCGCGGGCGACTTTCGGCGCGGCGCAGATAAACCATTCGCCCGACGCCGGGCCTTCCGGTATGCGGGCGCGATTGCCGCCTCTTACTGGATTCGTTGTACTCTGCGCCCGTCTGATGCCGCGAAACAAACGCACTCCGCCAGCTTCGGAAAAACCGTGTGAAACGTCGCCTCCCCGCGCGTCACGGCCCCGCGCTTTTTCGCTGTGCGCGTCGGGCAGCGCGCAGTATGCGGCCCGATGTCGGTTTCAGCGTCAGGTTGTAGTCCGAGTGCAATATGCCGGCGCTTCAAGAAACCGCGCGGCTGCGCGGATATAAGCGGCGAAGCCCAGGCTGTGCGAGTCAACCGCAACGGCTGCGGCCATATCCTACAAGCCCAGCAAAGACGGCATAAAGCGAGCTGTAAATAACGGAGACGAAATCGTCTCCGCAAGCTTCAAGTTTGTGCGCATAGAGCGGTTCTTCGCCGAAGCAAAAACATTATGAACGCCACATGCAACAGATTGGCAAATGCGAGCGCGACAATATCGGCTACATCGAAACCTCTTGTTATATAGGGGGGGGGCAAGAACCGCAAACACCCCGTCGATTTGCCAATCTTGCCATGACAGAGTTTGCGACACACCCGGGCTATACCTCCGCCACCGGAGTCCGCGCCGCGCGAAAGAAATGACGCACCGACTTTCAAGGCCCTTGCAAGTCCGTTGCAGGGGCTTTTTTTTCAATCCGGCGCGCGTCACGGGCCGGGCGCAAAACTCACCGCGCCGCCATGTCCCGAGCCGCCCTGCGGAAGATTTCCGCCCCCGAATCCCCGTTCTTCGGAAACTTCCCGGCCCGCTGGACGAGGTATATCACGGTTACCCTCCCGTCTGCGGAATTCCACATTTCAGTCCCGTACATCCCGCCATGCCCATACCACCCCTCCGAAAGGTAGAGGCACAGTCCGTAGGGCGCGCCGACTCCGCCGGGCGTCTGCTTTGAGCGCATCTGCTCCACGGCGGACTCCGACAAAATCCGCTTCCCGCCGCAAACCCCGCCGTCGGCGAGCATTCGGCAAAATTTCAAAATGTCCTCCGCGGTCGAGAACAGCCCCCCGGCGGGAAGGGGCTCGCGCCCAGGGGAGTCGAGCGGATAGGTGAAAAACGGCACCAAAGCCCTTTTGAAACCATTTCCGGAGGCGTCGGCAACGTACGCGGACGCGATTTTCGACGCCTGCCGGGCGGACGGAAAAAAAGACGTGTCGCGCATGCCGAGCGGTTCGAGAATCCTCTTTTGGACAAACTCGGCGTACGGCGTCCCGGAGGCCGCCTCTATCACCCTGCCGATTATGTTGACGCCTATGTTGGAATACAGGCGCCTCTCCCCGGGGAAAAACTCGAGCGGCATCTTTGCGAAAACCTTCATCTGCTCCGATAGCGGAACGGCGTCCAGCTTCGGCATGGAGGATTCCGGGGGCATTGCCGCAAACCCCGCCGTGTGGCAGAGAATCGCGCGCAGGGTGAGCTTCCCGTCGGGAACGGCCTCCCCGGAACGGACGCGCATGTTTTTCAGCTCCGGCACGTATTTTGAGACGGGGTCGTCGAGGGCGACCGCCCCGTCGTCTGCGAGCGCCATCAGCGCCGCCGCCGTCACCGGCTTCGTCTGGGAGGCTATCCAAAATACGCTGTCGCGTTCCATCGGGCGCCGCGACTCCAAATCCGCAAACCCGGCCGCCTCAAAACACACTATCTCGCCGTCGCGCGCCGCGAGCCCCACCGCTCCGGGCACCGACCCCTCTTCGGCGAGTTTCACGATGGCCTCCCCCGCGGGGTTTGCTCCCTTTTTCGCGCACCCGAACGACAGAACCGAACAGCACGCGCACAGCAAAATCGTCAGTTTTTCCATTAGAAACAGCCTAAGCCCCGCCCCTTCTGGGTGTCAACAAATAAGGCGTGGACACGCGAAAGGCCGCAGCCTCCGCAGATGGCAAAAAAATCGTTTGAGGCGTAAAAATGGTTGCCAATTTCACAAACGCCCTTTTTGATTTTCTCTTAAAGAAATTTTAACGCGGCCCCTTTCCGCAAAGGCATGAAACGCGGAGCGGCGCCGGCGCAACCCCGACCGCACAATGAAAGTCATCAGAGCAAAGAGCGCAGGATTCTGCTTCGGAGTGGAGCGCGCAATCGGCATAGCCATAGGCTGCACCGACGGAGGCAGGTGCAAGGTGTACACCGACGGGCCACTCATACACAACAGGCAGATGATGGAGCGGCTGCAAAACGACGGAATCCTCGAAATCGGCGACTACAAGAGCGAAAAGCCTATCGAGGGCGAAATCGGCGGCTCCGACAAAAGCAGCATACTCGTCTTCCGCGCCCACGGGGTTTCGCCGGAGCGCAGGGAATACCTCAAATCCCTCGGAATGCCCTGCAAAGACGCCACCTGCCCGGACGTCGGAAAGATTGCCGGCATCATCAAAATGCACTCGAACAAGGGCTACACCATAGTCATAGTCGGCGACCCCAACCACCCAGAAGTCATAGGGCTGCTCGGGTACGCCGGGGGGAGGGGGGTTGTCGTGAAATCGCGCGAAGACGTCGACGGGCTCGACGGCATCGAAGGCGACATATGCATGGTGTCGCAGTCCACAATGTTCACCGACGACTACCGCGAACTCTCCGAATACTTTAAGGCGCGCTTCCCGAACACCAAGGTTATAGACACCATCTGCGGGGCGACAAAGGAGCGCCAGAAGGATGTCCGCCAGCTCGCGCAGGAGGGGGCGGAGGCCATCATAGTCATAGGCGGCAAGCATTCCGCAAACACCGTGAAGCTCGCCATAATGGCGCGCAGGACGGGGCTGCCGTGCTACCACGTCGAAACCCTGCGGGAGCTCGACCTCGACGCCGTGAAAAAATACTCCGCAGTAGGCGTCACCGCCGGAGCCTCCACCCCGGACTTCCTGATTGACGAAGTGTGCAGGAAGCTCGAAAGCCTTTGATTTTTTACCCCCTACCCGTTTATCCCAGGAAAACCAATATGCATATCCCGAGAATTTTGAAAATAGCGCTGCTGATTGCCGCGGCGTTTGCCGTCGCCGCGTGCGGCAAAAAACAGGAACCCAGACAGCCCCGGGAACAGCCGGCCGTCCAGAAGGCCAAGGTCAAGAAAAAGAAGAAGGCGAAGCCCGCGCAGGACTCCGCGGCAAAGCCCGCCTCCGAAAACGGAGACCGCGACGAACGCTTCATATCTTTCGACATAGACGCCGAAAACGTCTTTTCCGGCGGGGAGTTCTCCGGCAGCGCGGACATAAAGGCTCCGTTCAAAAACCCCTTCGACTCATCGGAAATCGCGGTGGAGCTCTCCGTAAACGGGGTGTCCAACGGGGTTTCGATGAATGTGCCCATGCACTACGAGCGCGGGAACTCCGACAAGTCTACGTGGTCGTTTTCGACGATAATCCCCAAGTCCGGCGAATACCGGTACTCGATTTCCGTAAGAGCCTCGGGGCAGAACTTTTTCTCGCCCGAATTCCCGCTCAAAGCCTCCAGAGGTTCGGGGCTGGGGATATACAGGCTCTCCAAAAAGCGGCCCTCGCACTTCTATCTGAAGGGTTCCGAAAACATCCGCGGCATAGGCGCGAACTTCCCCGCCCTGCTCGCCGGGGAAGCGAGGGAAAAGGCGCTCGACGAGCTCGCCGCGGCCGGCGCGAACATGCTGCGCGTCGACATTTCCGCGCCCACGGCCCTCATAGTGCCGTCAGGGCCGCACGCCGGCAAGTATAACCAGCCGATGCTAAAAAATTTCGGCGACCTGCTCGCCTCGGCCCAAAAGCGCGGCATGAACGTAATCGTCACCTTCGCCGACGACTCCGACTTCGGGGCCGCCTACGCCGGCTCGTACTTTGCCAAAAGCGGGCTCGCAAAAACCCCGGACGAATTTTTCTCCTCGCCGGAGGCCGCGCGCGTCTACGGCGACCTCGTAAAGTATGTCGTCAACAGGTTCGGATCGAGCAAGGCTATCGTAATGTGGGAGCCGTTCTCCGGAATCGACGCCTTCGACCCTGCCGGGCTCGACGGGCGCGCCGCGTGGCTCAACGCCGCCACCTCCGCCGCGCGCGACTCCGACGCCACCGCGAAACGCCCGATAATGCTGACGGCCGCGACCTCCGGGGAGCTCGAATACCTCTGGGGCGGCGACGCCTGCGCGTTCCTCGGCTTCGAGCTCGGGGGGCTGAAAGACTTCTCGCAGGGCGCGTGGGAGCACTCCGCGTTCTTCTCCGGCCGCTACAAAAAGCCCGCGGGCGCGGTCTCCGCAAATCCGGAGGCCGGAGCGCCCCACGACCCGTCGTTCTCGCACATCAGAAACTCCATGTGGGCGGGGCTGATGACGGGCTCTCCGATACTTCCCCTTGCCGACTACGGCAAAGTGGCCGCCCGCCCGGCCGCGGCGGAGGCCGTCGCGGAAATATCGGCCTTTGAAAAGAGCTTCAAGACCGCCGACGCCGATTTGGAGCCGCTGCGCCTGCCCGAAAAAATCGTCCAGACTTCCACGTCAGCCGAGGAAAACTCGACAATCGCATATCCGGCGTTCTCCGAGACCTTTCCCGAAAGGGAGTCCTCCAACGACATCGCGCGGCTCGACATAGACCTGACGACGGGCGCGATTTCGGCGAACACCCTCCCGGGCGTCTGGAAATCCGAAGCCCTGATAGCCGTGAATGCCGGCGGAGTTCCGACCGACAAGAATTCGCTCGACATAGAGATAGAAAGCGTGCCGGCAGACGCGGCCTTCGACCTCGTATGCCTCTCCAACGACTCCGAAGTTTTCAGGGCGAAGATCACCCCCGAAGGCGCCAAGAGCGTGCGCGAGAAAGACGGGAGGCGCTTCGCCGAAATAAACCGCAAAGTCTCCGTCCCTCTCGCCAAGGGCGACAACGCGCTGACTTTCAGGCTCGACGGGGCCAACGCCTCCATGCGGGTCGGCAGGCTCGAATTTCCCAAGACGGGCTCCATGCGCGGCGTGACCTCCGTAAAGCCTTTTGCCGCCAGGGACAAAAAGACGGGAACCGTATATATGTGGATTCGCAGGGCGGGCGCGGAATCCTCGACGATTGCCAAATACAGGCTCTATGCGCGCGGAATCCCGGAAATCAGGCCGTTCGAGTATTCCGTCAAAATGGAGGACGCGCCCTCGACGCGCTTCAAGGTGACCTGGTGGGACACGCGCGGCAAAAAGCCGATAGCTTCGGGCGTCCTGAAAACCGACGCCGAATCCGTGCTCAAACTGAAAACCCCGCCCTTCAAAAGCGACGTCGCCTGCGTGATAGAGCGCGAATCCCAATAGGGAAAATCCGCGCGGGACAACCGGCGCCAAAACATAGCGGGAGCCCCATGCGGGGCGCCCGTTTTTTTATCTCCGAAGGACATGGGAAGGGGTAGACGCCGTTGCGGGAAAATCCCAACACGGCGGCAATCCGGATATGCCGAAAGACTGCGATACGGCGGGATTTGCCATATATGCGGGGCGGCAAGTTTGCGGTTTCCGCCCCCTGTTGCATATGGGGAGAAAAAAATTTACCAATGCCGGCCGGCAAAAAAACCTTGGGAAAATTTTTCTCAAATTTTCTATTGATGTTTGGGAGACGGGTTTGGGAACGGGAAATGGCGGGAGGGAAATTGCGGGAATTTAAAGGCTTTGGGACGGAGCCGGAATCCGGATTTGAGTTTGGAAACTTTTTGCGCCGGCTCCCCCAAATGAAATAAGATTTGGAAAGGTTTTTTGCCCCGCTCCGAATTTTGGCACCCAGCCCGTGACTACACTCCGGATTAAAAAAGAGCCCTTGCAACGAAATTGCAAGGGCCCTGAAAAGGAGTTGCAGCGCCATTTTCTGCGCGGCGCAAACGCCGTCGCCAGATGAAATAGTCCGGGTGTGCGGCGAACCAATCATTGCAAGGCTTGCAATGTCCACGAAATGTCCGCGGCTGTGATTGCTCCTGCATATCCGCGCCGCCGCGCGTTTTTTGAACTCCTCAACGAAGACACATTGGGATTGCGACCCGACGCCAAAACCGACATCTTGCTACATGCTGCGCGCGCACCCGACGCGCGCCATGAAAAAGCGAGAGTCCATGACGCGCAAGGAGGCGGCGTTTCCACGACTTTTCCAGACCTGACAAACTGCGAAATATTCGCGCCGCAAAGCGACAGGAACAGGGTATAATGACATCGCGCGACACGGCAATCGCGCCCGCGCAATGGAAGGCCAAAGTGGCGGCGGGCGAATGTTCATCTGCACCGAGCCGGAACCCTCCGCGGACGCCTGCAATGGCGCCTGCGGATTGCGCGTCAAGAAACTCCCCTGCAAATGTCCTGCACCTATCTGTACTCGCCTCCAAGTATAACAGAGGTTGCAACTCTCCCTTGCGACCTCCCAGCGCGTCCCCTGCAATACCCCTTAAAAAGGCCTTTTCCCAAATCCTGATTCACTTTTCCGAAATCAAAATCACTATACGCTATTTATCCCACAAATATCGCAGCGCGGCAAATAAGCGAGCGGCCCTTCACGCTCCGGGGAAAGAGAAAGGCATTTCGTTTCGGAACGAAAGCCGCGGTTTCCCCGCGCCCGAACCCTGCTGTGCGGCAGAAACATTCGGGCCGGCAAACGGCATACTGCGGCCCCGCGCCATAAAAAACAGGCCGGTGAGTGAAAGAATCCTCCCCGGCTTTTGCGGCGCTTTCCTGGTTTGAGCCAGAAAATATGAAGAAACCTTAAATTTCCTCAACCGGGCTTAAAAACCTTTAAATATCGGGGCTTGCGGGCAGACGGTTATAAAGAGCAGGTTTGACGGATTTTCCCCAGGAAAGCCCGGATACGGGCCGTTGTGCCAAACAATGCAAGCGTTTGGCAAATCATATCAAACCTGGGTCTGGCTTAGATGTGAGGGGGTAGGAGGGCGACACCTAAGTAGTACAATACTAACAAACAAACTACTTAGGCAATGATAAAAGAATCTGACAAAATAAACGATATAAATGTTGAA
>DBGCYC010000014.1:0-44172 GCA_048390825.1 Candidatus Merdousia sp. | reverse complement strand
AAATCCGTCAAACCCGAAAATATGGAGCAAACACCGAAAGTCCGCTCCTCGTCCGCAACAGTGCATAATTCACCCAACTCGTTCTCTATTCAAACCATCTCTCGATAATCGCCGGCGATATTTAAAGGCGAAATTATAAACCGTATATCAACACAAATAAAATTTCATTCAGACATGCCGTTTAGAGAATAAATTTTGGGTTTTTCGTATTTTTTTGGGTTAATGTTAAATTTTTCTTGAAATTTTTGAAAAATTGGGGTCTCATGCGTTCAGACAAGCTTAATACGCCCCCGTTTTGGAGGCCGGATTTGCGGATCCGCCAAGACTTCAAGACATGAATTTTACGAAAGACACCCCGCGCGGGGAAATCGAGCGCATAATACGCGAAACGGTATACCGCGAAATGAACCTTCCGCTCCCGAGGCCCGCGGAGGGGCCGAATCCGCTCGTGGTAAACGTGAGCGCGCGCCACGCGCACCTCACGAAAGAGGCCGTTGAAGCCCTCTTCGGGAAGGGCTACGAACTCACAGTCCACAAATGGCTCTATCAAAAGGGGCAGTTCGCCGCGAAGGAATCCGTCACGCTCATCGGTCCGCGCAGCAGGGTGATATCCAACCTGCGCATACTCGGCCCGTGCAGGAGCGCATGCCAGGTGGAGCTCGCGCTCACCGACGCCCGCGCGCTCGGCTTTGAAATCCCCGTCCGCAACAGCGGCGACACAAAGGGCGCGCCCGGCTGCATGCTCATGGGGCCCGCGGGGTTCTTTGAAATGCGCGAGGGCGTAATCCGCGCCGCGCGCCACGTGCACATGCACCCGGACGACGCGAAATTCTACGGCGTCGGAGACGGGGACTTCATGAAGCTCAAAGTCTACGGGGAGAACGCCTCGGTTTTCGAGAATCTCCTGTGCCGCGTGGACGGGGCGCTGAAGCTGGAAGTCCACATCGACACCGACGAGGGCAACGCATGCGGCATAGGGCCGGGCTCGGTCTGCGAGCTCGTCAAATAGATTTTTTAATCAAAAATTGAAAGGCATAATATGAGTCAATCACTCGGAATGATAGAAACGCGCGGCTTCGCCGGCGCGATAGAGGCGACCGACGCGATGGTGAAGGCCGCCGACGTCGAGTTCGTGAAGCAGGTGCAGATCGGCAGCGGCTACGTGTCGGTCGTCGTGCGCGGCGACGTCGGCAGCGTCAAGGCGGCGGTCGAGGCGGGCAGGCAGGCGGCGCAGGCCGTCGGCGAGCTCGTATGCTCCAACGTCATAGCGCGCCCCCACCCCGCCCTCCTTGAAAAGATGGGCCTCTAAAAATCAGGAAAGGACTTGCATGAAACAGGCACTCGCAATGGTAGAAACCAAGGGCTTTGTCGCGGCTATGGAGGCCGCCGACGCCGCCCTCAAATCCGCAAGCGTCGACCTCCTCGGCTGGAAAAAAGCCGGCGGCGGGCTGGTCGCCATATTCTTCACAGGGGACGTGGCGTCGGCAAAGGCCGCCCTCGAATCCGCCGTGGACGCCGCGTCCAAAGTGGGCTCGGTCGAGTCCGCCGCAGTGATAGCGCGCCCCCACGAGGATCTTTCCAAGCTCGGCTGCTTCTGAAAAATCCCCCCGCCCCGCGGATGAAAAAAATCCTCATAGCCAACGTCGGCTCAACGAGCTACAAGAACACGCTCTTCGGAATCTCCGATTCCGGGGAGTGCGCCGAACTGTTCCGCTCGGGAATCGAACGCGTTGCGGATTTCGAGTCCGCCATCGGGGAGTCTCTGGCCGCGCTCGAAAAGGCCGGGTTTTCGCCGGACTCTTTCGACGCCGTCGCATTCAAGACGGTGCTCGGCAAAAACCTCTCGGGCCTGCGCGAGGCCGGGGAAGACGTATTGGAGGCGCTTGAAGCCATGGCTTTTGTCGCCCCCGCGCACAATCCCCCGTACGCGGCGGCGATGCGCGCGTTCGCCAAGCTCCTGCCCCGCGCCCGGCGCATAGCGCTATTTGAGACGTCGTTCTTCCAGTGGGCGGCGCCGGGATGGAAGAGGTACGCGGTTCCCAAGTCATGGGACGCGGCCGGAATACGCCGCAACGGCTTCCACGGCGCCAGCCACAAATACGCCGCCGAGCGCGCCGCCGAACTCTGCGGCCGCCCCGACGCCGCCGCGAGCGCAAAAAACCTCTACGTAAACGGGGGCCCGTCCAGGCTCGAAAGCCCGTTCAGGCTCGCCAACTGCCACCTCGGCGGCTCGTCGTCCGTCTGCGGAATCCTCAACGGCGCGGCGGCGGCCTCCAGCATGGGGTTCAGCCCGCAGAGCGGCCTTCCGCAGAACAACCGCGTCGGCGACCTCGACCCCATGGCGGTGGCATACGCCGTACGCGCTCTCGGAATATCCGAGGCCGAAGCCCTGCGGCAGCTCTCCCGGGAAGGCGGGCTGCTCGGCATAAGCGGGGTTTCCAACGACGCGCGCGACATCGAGGCGGCGGCCGAAGGCGGGAATGCCGACGCGCGGCTTGCGCTCAAAGCCCTCTGCCATTCGGCGCGCGGGCACATAGGCGCGTGCGCGGCGAACCTCGGGGGGCTCGAGGCCATAAGCTTCAGCGGCGGGATAGGCGAAAACTCCCCCTCCCTGCGCGCGGAGATCCTCGAGCCGCTCGCGTTCATGGGCGTGGAAATCGACCCCGAAAAAAACGCGGAATGCGTCAAAAAGCGCGAGGGGATTATCTCCGCGCCGTCGTCGAAAATCAAGGTCGCCGTAATAAGCGCAAACGAGGAAATCGTCGTCGCGCGCGAGGCGGCCAAGCTTCTTTCAGAAAAAACGAACATTTAAAATTCAAAAAAGGAAAAACATCATGGCAAATGCAATAGGCGTACTCGAAACCAAAGGACTCACAGCCCTCGTCAGGGGCGTCGACGCGATGCTCAAGGCGGCGAACGTCACCCTCGCGGGGCAGTACAAGGACGCCGGCAGCGCGTTCGTATCCGCCTGCGTGACGGGCGACGTGGCGAGCGTCAAGGCCGCCGTCGAAGCCGGCTCGGCCGCCGCGGCGGAAGTCGGCAAGGTCGTCAGCGTGGACGTCATAGCGCGCCCCCACGAGGATCTCGCAAAAACCGTACTCGCGCAGGCCGCGGCAAAGGCGCCCGCGAAAAGGTAAACCCCGACAGGCTTCCGGTCATGTTTTTGGCGAGAGTCATAGGCAAGGTAGTCTCCTCGCAAAAGGACGACAAGCTCACGGGCAGCAGGCTGCTCGTTTTGCGCCCGCTCACGATAGAGGACGAAAAGTCGCCGAAATTCGCCGGGGGCAAAAACACGGTTGTAGCGGTGGACAACTGCGGCGCGGGCGCCGGCCAGCTCGTGCTGTTCGCGCAGGGCTCGAGCGCGCGCCAGGCCACGGGCATGAGGGATCTCCCCGTGGACGCCGCCGTCATAGGGCTCGTCGACAAGGTGGAGGCCTTCTCCAAGGAGGTTCCGAACGGCCGGTAGGCTCCGGGCCGGACGGCGCGGGGCGCAAAAGCGAAAGGCAATGAATTTGAATCTGGACGAAGAATCTATACGCAGCATCGTGCGCGACGTGCTCGGGAAAATGAACGGCGGCGTTTCCGCCGCTCCGAGCGCGCGCGGCGACAACGGCATATTCCCCGACGGCGCGTCGGCCGCCGCCGCCGCGCGGGAGGGCTACGCCCGGCTCTGCAAGGGCGGGATTGCAGCCCGCAGGGAGGTCGTGGACATCGTCAAATCCATGACGGTCTCCAACGCGAAGCAGTGGGGCGCGTTTGAATACGGCGAGACGAAAATCGGGCGGCTCGAGGACAAAATAGGCAAGCTCGAAATCGTAAAACTCGTTCCGGGCGTCGAATGGATCGCCCCGGACGCGTACAGCGGCGACAACGGCATAATGCTGGAAGAATACGCCCCCTACGGGGTGGTCGGCGCAATAACCCCCGTCACGCACTCCATTCCGACGATTGCCGGCAACATCATAAACATGGTGGCCGCGGGCAACGCCGTGGTGTTCAACCCGCACCCGGGCGGCGTAAAAAGCGCGGTCATGGCAATCTCCGCCTTCAACGCGGAAATCGAAAGGCGGCTCGGCATACGCAACCTCATATGCTGCGTCGGCAACCCGACCCTCGAATCCTTCGACGCCATATGCAAAAGCGGCGACGTGGCCGTCATGTGCATAACCGGAGGCCCGGGCGTCGTGAAGGCGGCGATGAAATCCGGCAAAAAATCAATCTGCGCGGGCCCCGGAAATCCGCCCGTGATAGTCGATGAAACGGCCGACCCGAAGAAGGCCGCCTCCGACATAATCGCCGGGGGAGCGTTCGACAACAACCTGCTCTGCATAGGCGAAAAGGAGATTTTTGTCACCGAGCGCGCCGCGAAAGATTTTATGCGGGAGCTCGAAAACTGCGGCGCCCGGCGCCTCTCGCCCTCCGGACTCGACAGGCTTACGGGCGAAGTGTTCGAGCGCAAAGACGGCGGATACGCGCTCCGGCGCGCGCTGGTCGGCAAGGATCCGCAGGTTCTCGCGCGGGCGGCGGGCGCGGACGTCCCCGCCGGCGCGAAAATGCTCTTCGCCGAGACGGACGCAAACCACCCGTTCGTAATCGAGGAGCAGATGATGCCCATGGTTCCGGTAGTGGTCGTCAGGAATTTCGAGGAGGCCGTCGCCGCGGCGGCGAAAGCCGAGCGCAACTACCGCCACAGCGCGATAATCCACTCGCTCGACGTCACGCGAATGACGGAGATGGCGAGGGTTCTGAACACGACGCTCTTCGTCAAAAACGGCCCGTCGACCGCCGGCCTCGGGCTCGGGGGCGAAGGATACCTGTCCTACTCCATCGCCACCGCCACCGGCGAGGGCATTTCCAACCCCAAGACGTTCACGCGCCGCCGCAGGTGCGTCATGGTCGGCAACCTCAACATATTCTAAAATGCAAATCGCAAGAATCGTCGGCAACGTGGTGATGTCCTGCGCGGATCCGGGCGCGGCGCGCGGCGCGCTCTACCTCTGCCAGCCGCTCGACGAAAACGGCGCGGAAATCTCCGACCCCGTGGTTGCGATAAGCCCGTTCGGCGGCGGAATCGGCTCGAAGGTCGTCGTCTCGACCGACGGCTCCGCGGCGCGCGGATATGCCGGCGATCCCCGCAGCCCTTTGCGCAATTCGATAATCTGCATTCTCGACGAAAAATGAAGCTCGCAAAAGTCATAGGGCGCGTCGTGCTCTCGAGGAAGGACGGGGCGCTGCCCGGCGGATTCCTCGCAATTCTGTCTCCGATGGGGCGCGCGGAAATCCGCGGGGAAGGCGAAGCGGAGCCCGCCCCCGGCTTCTGCGTTGTCGCATTCGACCCGCACGGCGCGGCCGCCGGAGACACCGTCGCATACGTCGAGGGCGCGGAAGCCTCGGCCCCGTTTGAAGCGCCCGCCCCCGTGGACGCCTACTGCGCGGGAATCGTCGAAAAAATCAACTCCATTTACAAAGCCAAATAAGTTTATGAAAAAGGTATTTACCGCAAAAGACATAGCCGAGCTAAAGCTCTCCGGAGGCTCGCTTCCCCGGGACGCGATACTCACGCCGTCGGCGAGGGAGGCGCTTTCGGGCGGCGCGCAAAGGGCAGTTTCCGCAGCCCCGGCCGCGGAATCCTCCGTGGTCGGGCGCAAAGAGTACACGGTTCCGGCCAAGGAGTACAAATGGGCCCCCGGCGGCGACCCCAAGACCCCGCAGGAACTCGAAAAGTTTTTCTTTTCGCCGGAGATCCGGGAGCTCAAAAGGCTGATCGTAGACCTCGGCAGGCGCTCGTACGGCAAAAACTACAACGACGGCAACGGCGGCAATTTCAGCGTGAGGGTCGGCGACAACATCGTGCTGTGCACTCCCACGATGATTTCAAAGGGCTCGATGAGCGAGGACGACATGTGCCTCGTGGACATGGACGGCAACCAGCTCGCGGGCAGGCGCAAGCGCACGAGCGAAGTGCTGGCGCACCTTGCGATAATGAAGCGCCAGCCCATGTGCAAGGCCTGCTGCCACGCCCACCCGCCGCACGCGACGGCGTTTGCCATATCGGGCAAAACTCCCCCGCGGTGCGTCAATCCCGAGACCGAAATTTTCATAGGCCAGGTGGGGCTCGCCGACTACGGCACGCCCGGGACGCAGAAGATGGCCGACGTCGTCGGCGAATGCGGGGTCGACCACGACTGCGTGTTCATGGTAAACCACGGAGTGATGACGTGGGCCGCGGACATTGAAACCGCCTTCTGGAAGATGGAAAACGTCGAGGCGCACTGCTTCACGTCGATGCTCGCCTTCCAAATCGGCGGCCCCAGAAAGTTCTCCGACAAGGACGCCAGGGAGCTCGTCAAAATCAGGGACGCAATGGGCATGGTCAACCAGGAAAACCTGAAAGAATGCGGCCTCTGCGACTCCGCGGAAGAGGTTCGCGGCTGCGTGTGCGCCTCCAGGCAGCCCGCGCAGACGCCGTCGGCGGGCTACGACTGCGAGGCCGAAAAGCTCGTCGCCAAAATCACGAACATGATAATTTCGGAGCTCGGGAAATGAAGGTCTCGATAATCGGCGGCGGCGGAAGGGTCGGGGCGTGCGCGGCGTACGCGCTCGAATGCCAGGGGATCGCCTCCGACATACAGATCATCGACGCCAACGCCGAGGCCGCCGAGGGCGAGGCGCTCGACCTCCTCCACGGGGCCGCGGTTCTCGGCGGGCAGCGCGTTTTCACGGGCTGCTACAAGCGCGCGGCGGACTCCGACGTATTCGTGATAACCGCGGGCCTGCGGCGCAAGCCGGACGAGAGCAGGCTCGACCTCGTAAACCGCAACGTCGCCCTGTTCAGGCAGATTCTCGCCTCCATACGCGACGGCGGGTACAAAAAAGGCGCAATAGTCCTCGTAGTATCAAATCCCGTGGACATACTCACGTACATCGCCGCCAGGGAGCTCGACCTGCCCGAAGGGCAGGCAATCGGGCTCGGCACGATGCTCGACTCCTCCCGTTTCCGCTCGCTCATAGCCAAAGAGCTGAAAGTGCCCGCAAACCAGGTCTGCGCGACGATTCTCGGGGAGCACGGAGACTCCATGTTCCCCGTCTGGAGCGGCGCGTCAGTAAACGGGCTGGCGATGAAAAGCTATGCGGGCTTCGACGTGAATTTCCAAAACAGGATATTTGAGCGCACGCGCTCGAGCGGCGCGGAGGTCATAAAGCGCAAGGGCGGCGCCGGCTGGGCCGTAGGGGCCTCGATCGCGGCCGTGATAAGGGCGGTAGCCCTCGACACCCGGGAGCTCCTGCCGGTCTCCTCCGTCCAAAACGGGGCATACGGAATCCGCGACGTCGCCCTGAGCGTGCCCACGATAGTCGGCGGGAAAGGCGCGCAAAAGCACGTCGAACTCGACCTCTGGCCGGTCGAGGCGCAGGCGATGCGCAACTCCGCCTCCTCGCTGCGCGCGACGCTCGCAAAATGCCTTTGAAATAACTTGCCTCCGGCCCCCGGCATATGGGGGCTTTTTTTTGCGCTTGCGCAGGCCGGCTGCGAAAAATAAAAATCCCCTATGACAATACGACTGTTATGCGCGCTGCTTGCCGCGGCCCTGTGCGCGGCCGCATATTCCGAAACTCCGGAAACAGCGCACGCCGCAAAGCTCGACGCCAAGAGGGACGCCCTGTTGCGCTACCTGAAATCCGTCGCCGACTCCGGCAGATATTTGAGCGGCCAAAGGTGGTCGAAATCGGACTGGGACGAGATAAAAGCCCGGACGGGCAGGTTGCCCGCCATAATGTGCGTCGAATACTGCGCCTACGAGGGAACCCGCAAGCTTGACGGCGGAAGGGCCATACAGTGGCGCGAAATAAACCCCGTCGCAAAAAAGCACTGGGACGCCGGCGGGCTCGTCAGGATAACCTGCCATTTCCCAAGCCCGTACATGGAGGGCGGGGGCGGGCTGCGCTCGCGCCTCGAGGACGGCGGCGAAAAACTCTTCTCCGACCGTGGATCGCCAGAAAAAACGCGGTGGCTCGAAATGCTCGCCGAAGTCGCAAACGGGGTCAAGGATCTCAACAAACGCGGGGTTATCCCGATATTCGGGCCGATGCACGAAATGAACGGCGGCTGGTTCTGGTGGGGGTCGGCGCTTCCGCCCGCCGCCCAGAGAAAGCTTTGGGATCAAATATACGAAGCCTTGAAGAAAAACGGATGCCGCGCCGTATGGCTCAACGCGCTCTCACCGCAAATCCCGATAGACGAAAACAACGGCCCCGACTTCGGGAAAATGGACGCCATAGGCTGCGACGTCTACGGCTTCAAATCCGCAAACAACCTCGCCGTCGTAAGGGACAAGCTTGAAATAGCCGCGCGCCGCGGAAAGATTTTCACCATATCGGAGTTCGGCGCGTACAGCGCACACAACCCACAAAGGGACAAGGAATTCGGAACCTACGACCTGACGGAACTCATCAGGCAGATGGACGCCCACTGCCCCCGCGCGTACGGTGCGGTATTCTGGGCCGGCCCGTGGGGAATCCACAAGAGCATAAACGCGGGAGAATTTATGAACAGCCCCAAAATCATCACCCTGCCCCACGCGGCCTACGAAGGCAAATAGGCGGAATCTTCCGGAGAAATTTTGCAGGGGGCGGAGCTGCGGCAAAAAGACAAGATCCACTCCTGCTGCATGACAGCGCATGCGCCGCCATGCGGAACCATTAGACAAATACACCACACGT
This sequence comes from Candidatus Merdousia sp., assembly GCA_048390825.1. Lineage (GTDB taxonomy): Bacteria > Verrucomicrobiota > Verrucomicrobiia > Opitutales > Intestinicryptomonadaceae > Merdousia. Next base: position 35,454 of record DBGCYC010000014.1, on the reverse strand, counting down.
TCCCCCGTGCGCCCGGGACGTCTTTTTGCATACGCAAAAAATCCAAAATGGCGGGAGAACTTCCGGCCGGGCGGGAAATGAAAAGAACGGCCGAATGGGAATTCCGCCCACGCTTGCGCATTGCGGCGGCAAATATGCCGACTTGCAACCGGATAAAAACTTTCAAAAAACTTCGGCATAGACAGGGGTAAATACGGAACGCGGATCTATGGGTATATATTTATATTTGGGTCTGGGCCAGACAAGAGGGTTTAAGAGGCGAAACTCAAGCTTATATGAAATTATATAATAATTGCTTATTGATGTTTGAAAGATGAGGCTGGAAACGGGAAATGCCGGGAAATAATGGAAATTACGGGAATTTAAAGTTTGTGGCGGAGTCGTCGGCCGGATTTGAGTTTGGAAACTTTTTGCGCCGCACCGGCAAATGAAGTAAGATTTGGCAATGTTTTCGCCCCGCTCCGAGTTTTGGCGTCCAGCCCGCGATCACGCGCTCGGCGTGAAAAAAACGCCATTGCAGCGTTCCTTCCGGAAACTTTTTTCCCAAATCCTGCTTCATTTTTCCAAAATCAAACTTCAAGATACATTATATAAACAACGGACCAGCTTATAAAAGACGAAAAACACGCCTGTTTTGCCTCCGGCAAAGGGCGGGATTTTTGCGAAGCCGGGGCGGCGATTTTACAGGAAACTCCCGTGCGGATTGGCTTGAAATCATCTTTGCCGGAGCGCGCGCACATATTGCCGCATCGGCTTTATGTTTCGCATTACAGGACGTTTCCCGGATTAAAATGCAGGCAGTTGCCCTTTTTCAAGCTTGTCCCTTCCGTCTTTTGTCGAATCCGATTTTTCAAAAAAAAATCCGGCGCACCATTATCCGCAAAATTTGGCTCGCCTTTCGCGGCAAAATTTCAAAAATTCAAAACCTTTAAAAGCTCAGGTGGTGAAATTGGTAGACACACTGGCTTTAGGCGCCAGTGCCCGCAGGGGCGTAGGGGTTCGAGTCCCCTCTTGAGCACCAAAAAGGTTAGCGTGAAATTGCGCTAAACTTTTTTGTTTTTATGTTATATCGGCGCCATCGATTTGAATACAATACCTCCGAACGGGCGCTGACTTTTGAGGCGACTACGAGAACCGACAAAAACGCCGAACACAGAGGCCGTTCCAGTATTGACATTTCGAAGGCAAAGCTCCAAATGTATTTATGTTTATATTGGCAAATGTGGTATGGCCCGCCTTATATTTGGCGGATAATTTGACGCTTTGGTACGTCGTTATTCCAAGTATATTCATCGAAGCCGCATTTTACGGAAAAGCGTTCTGCGCAAATTCATTTTCCAGGGGACTTTGGCTTTCCGCAGCGGCGAATGCCCTGACAGCCCTTTTCGGATTACTGGGAGTTTTACAGGTTAGCGCCATACTTCCGACACTCGTTCATGATTTGTTTATACATGGAACATTTGCGTTCTCGGGATGGATTGTAAACGCGGTTTGGTGCATATTGTTCAACTTTGGAGTTGAATACTGGACGGCCAAACTTCTGGCAAAACACGTAATTTACCGGAAAAAGACCTTCGCGCAGGCTCCAATGGCATGGATTTGGGTATTGTCCGCCAACATATTGACATTCGCAATAGGAATGTTATTCCCGTTTTTGGCGGGGCATAAAATGAGTTTTTAGATGAAAACCGCCATCGGCGGCATATCCCCGCCCCCTAAAAAACACAATCAAAATACCGTTACGAAAATCCCATAACGCGCCAGAAAAAAGGCAACAGGAAAGATGGGGCCAATTTTGGGACAGTTTTAGGTATAAAGCGGGAAAAAACAGGCGTCACACAAACAGTATGGTTATTATGGGAAAGTAAAATTGCCGGTTTGCACTGCTCCCGATCTGTTCATATCAAATTTTTTATAAAACCATTTGCCTTAACGGACAGCTCTATATTATATATTTGGACAAATATCATAATGAGAAAGCACATACAGTATATTGACGCGCTCAAGGGAATTTCCGGCATATGGGTCACAGTTTTCCATTATGTTTTGGCCTTTATGCCGTTCGGTTATATCGGCTGGGAATGCGGCGTGGCCGAAGAGGACAAAAGCGCATTTTATTTCGCAGCCTTTCCATTTTCCATATTCACAAACAGTTCCTTCCCTCTTTACACGTTTTTTGCCATATCAAGTTTTACATTGGCGTCGATATACTTCAAAAACAGGAATAGCGAATTTATCAAGAAACAGGCGGTTAAACGCTATTTCAGGCTGATGCCCCCCGTCCTCGCATGCACGATGATATGCTATTCCGTCGCCGTCTGCGGGCTTATGTTCAATGCGCAGCTTGGCGAGCTTGCGCCGTCGAACTGGTCGTCGGCTTTCTATAAGAATGGCGTCTCTCTCCTCCCTGCCCTGATTTCGGGAATATACACGGCATTTATAACAGGAGACGGGTATCATTGCAGCATACTTTGGTGCATGAATATAATCTTTCTTGGCTCATACCTCAGTTACGCGACATTGTTGCTTTTTGGAGGAAGAAGCGGAAGGTGGCTTTTTTACGCCGTAATTTTCGCGTTGTGCGCGGCGATGAACGGGCACTACGCCGCCTTTGTGGCCGGCATTGCCGCTGCGGACATTGCCGAGCACTGCCCGAAACTCAAGAATGTGCGCGGAATGGGAGCCGCCTTGATATTCGCCGGGCTACTAATAGGGAATGTCTTTCCTCCTGTCTGGCTGCCCTCCGCGATAGATCCCGCCGTATTGTACTCGGCGGCAAATTTCGCAATGCTTCTGGGGTTTGCGCTGAGTGTTTCGGCGCAAAACGCCGTAAGCTTCAAATGGCTATGTGGCGCCGGGAAATGGTCCTTTGCGCTGATACTTGTCCATTTCCCCGTTATGATGTCCTTTTCCGCATGGTTATTTTCGGCCCTCATAAAAAGCGGATGGGGGTTCACTGCGGCCACTGCCGTTTCTTGGACAACCTCGATTCCGATTCTTGCAATGGCCGTTTGGCTATTCTACCGGTTTGTGGAGCTGCCGGCCGAAAAATTCGCGCAATGCGCGTGGGAAAAACTCAGGTAAACATACGGGAAAATCCACACTCCGGGCTTCTCCCCGCGATGCCGCCCCAACGGGCGCGCAAACGGCCGGATTCGCTGGAACGGAATCCACAATATGGCAATATTATTTGACATATGGGTTTCAGACGCAGTCCGGATTGCCGACAAAAATTGTCGCTTAGGAAGCTTGATTGGCGGCAAAATTTGGCGTATGATGTCGCCATAATCTTTGGAAAAATGGAAAAACTGTACTTGGAATTTTTAAAGTTGGCATCATCAATGCGCGCTGCCGGGCTGCTCGGAATGCGCCTTGCCATTTTTATAATATTTGTCTGGATCGGCGGACTTAAATTTTTCAGCTATGAGGCAAACGGCATTGTCCCCTTTGTGGCAAACAGCCCGTTTATGAGCTTTTTTTACACACACAAGGCGCCGGAATACGCGGCGTATAAAATACCCGAAGGAGCCAAGGACGTCGCAAAGGAAGAATGGCACAGAAGCAACAACACATACGCGTTTTCATACGGGCTCGGGTTGTTGATAATATCGATCGGAACGCTTGTGCTTTTGGGAGCGAAATTTTATGCGTTGGGTCTGCTGGGGGAATGCCTTGCAATAATAATGACCTTGGGAACCTTGTCCTTCCTCATAACAACCCCTGAAGTTTGGGTTCCGGCAATAGGGGGCCCTGACCACGGGTTTCCGTACCTTTCCGGCGCGGGGCGTCTGGTCATAAAGGATACCGCAATACTCGCAGGCGCACTCATATTGCTTTCCGACACGGCGACAAGGCTTCTTGCGCGAAAGGGCGGAACTGCGCGTTTAAAGGCATAAGGTTTTCATTTTCTTTTATGTTCTTTGCAAAATACGGGTTGGTGCAATCGGACGCCCCATTTTCGATTTCGGATTTATAGCCCGGGATTTTGCGCGACAATACGGACATGGCGCTTTCACAGCCCCCCGCGCGGCGGCTATGCGGCGCGGCGGAAACGACAAACGCGGATCGGCAACAATGGACTATTTCACGAGATTCCAATCCCCCGTCGGCCCCTTGCTTTTGACGGGCGACGGCGAAAGCGTCACCGGGCTTTGGATAGACAGGCAAAAATGCCGCCGTGCGGGACGCGCCGGATCGGAGGAAAACCCCGCCGCTTTCAGGGAGGCCCGCAAATGGCTCGACGGGTATTTTGCGGGAAGGAAGCCGTCCCCCTCCGAACTGCCGCTAAACCCGGCGGGCGGTAGCCGCTTCCAAAAAACCGTGTGGGACATTCTGCTCGAAATTCCATACGGCAGGCTTTCGACTTACGGGAAAATCGCGGGGGAATCCGCCGAGCGCCTCGGCATGGAAAGAATGTCGGCGCAGGCCGTCGGCCAGGCGGTCGGAAACAATCCGATATCGATTATAATCCCATGCCATAGGGTTGTCGGCTCAAACGGGAACCTTACCGGGTACGGCGGGGGGCTCGACATAAAAATACGCCTGCTCGAGCTCGAAGGGGTAGACATGACAAAGCTCTTTCCGCCCAAAAATTGGACGTCCCATTGACGCGGCGGAATACGATAGAGGCGCGGGAGGGTTTTTATTGGGCTTGAATATTTTTAATTGCGCCGTTCCAGAAAACATTCCGAACAAACCACCGCGAAAATCTATCTGTTTGCGCATCGCCCGTTGGGGGATATGTAAGTCAAATTTCGGCAGCGCGCCCCGGGGGCCTGCCGGACGCCCGGCAAAACTCCTGAAATCCCGGCAAAGTGAAAAAGGATTCAAAGGCTGCGGCGCAAAAAAAACCGCGGGAGACCCCCGCGGCAAAAAGTGGCGCGCCTTGAGGGAGTCGAACCCCCAACCTTCTGATCCGTAGTCAGATGCTCTATCCAATTGAGCTAAAGGCGCACTGCCTTGTTTAAAGCCCAATATAAATGCACCATCATAGAGCGTTTGCAAGCTCTTTTTTAGAATTTTCCTTTTTTTTGGACGTTTTTCAATCTCCCCGCCCAGGAAGCCGCTAAAAAGTGAACACCACTTTGTACTGCCCGCTCCCCAGCCCGCGCAGAACCGCCTTGCCGGCGATAACCTCCGCAATTTCCGAATCGCTCGCCTCCGACCCGGAGCTCTTCAGGAGCAGCGGGCGGCCCGCCAGGCCTCCGTCGAAGACGTCCACCAAAAACTCCGCTGGCGAAATCATTATCTCCGCCGCGCGCGCGTCGGCGTACTCGCTGCGCACAGTCCGCCCGCTCGACATGTCCACAACCTTTATCAGCGCGTTCTTTCGAGCCGCAGGCTGCTCCGCCGAATCCTTCCTCCCGAAGCTCGAAAAGACGCTGCGCATTATGGAGCGGAAAAGCCCCGTCCGCGCGGCCTCGAGCTCGTTTTTACCCAGAACGAGCGACGAATCTTCGAGCGCCTCAGCGTACGCAGGCCGCGCGGCCGCGGGCTCGGCGGGGCTCTCGGGAGCGGGAGAATAAGGCCGCCTGCGCCCGTAATTCCAACGGGTCGGCAAGAAGAGCGGGGAAAAGTCCGAAAGTTCCTCCACACCGACGGAAGATCCGTCGCCGGGCGGATCCAGCCGGACTTCGGCAAATGCCGACAGGCGGCTTTCCGGAAGCGCGCCGAACTTCAAATCCGGCATGAACGCAAAAAAGGCGGCCGCGCAGGCCAGCGCGGCGCAGAGTGCAAACGCGGCGAAAGCCCTCCCGGAGGATTCGCGGACTTTCCTACCGCCTTTCATCGGGCTCCGCCGCGATTACCGCGTTTTCAAACCCGGCCGACTTCGCGGCCTCGCAGATTTCGACGAGCGTCTGCACCGACAGGTTTCTGTCGGCCTTTATCAGGAGAGTCCCGCGCCTGGCGGGCCCGCCCGCGCCCGAAAAGCTCTTGCGGAAGGAGTCTATCGTGTAGATGGCCCCGTCAAATATCAGCATGGAATCCCCGCGCGCCGAAAGCACGTCCATGCCCGAGTTTGCGACGGCGGAATCCGGGGCGCCCATTCTCGGGAGGTCGGTCCTGCCGTCGCCGCCGAATGATATGCCCAGCCCCGTGGCCGCCACGAACTTCGAGCCGAGCAGCGTCATCATGAGCGCAATCAGCAGAATGTCAAAGAGCGCGGCTGAATCCACGGAAATCTCCTGCTTACGCACCTTCGAGGTGGTGTTTACGAGGTTCATTTCGCGCCTCCGCCCTCCATTTGCAGGTTTTCGTTTTCGGGCATTCCCCTTATTATAAACAGCATGATGTCGTTGGCCGACCAGTCGATGTCCTGGGCGAGGGCCCTGACGCGGCTGTTTATCAGCGCGTATCCGAGCCACGCGAGAATCGCAATGAAAAGCCCCGCCGCGCTCGAAAGCAGCGCGTTGTATATCTGCGAGGAAAACTCCGCCGCACCCGCGTAAGAGCCGGACGCCGCCATAGTGCGGAATATTTGCAGAATCGCCAAAACCGTTCCCGCAAGCCCCACCAGCGGCGAGAGCTTGGCAATGAGCGCGAGGCTCGAAACGCGCCTGTCGATGAGCGCGAACTCGTTGGCGGCGGCGATATTCACGGCCTGCGACATGGTTTCGGGCGGCTCCTCGGAATTGAGCAGGGCGGCCTTTACGACCCTCGGGATCGGCCCGTAGCTCTCGTCGCATATGGTCACGGCCTCGAGCAGCCTGCGCTTTTTGAGAGCCGTCTTTATGCCGGCAACGAACTCCACGGCGCGTATCTGCCCCTTGTGGAGGTATAGCAGCCTCTCCAGAAAAATCAGCGCGGCGGCGGCGGCCAGAAGCGCGAGCGGCAGCATCATGGGCCCGCCGAGTTCAAAAATGTCGATTATCTTTTCCATAAGCTATTTTTCCCCCGAAATCCCGAGCTTCTGCCTCGCCAGATGAAGCGGGGGCAGGGAATTTTTCACGATTATCTCGTAGACGGCCCTTGCGTCGCGCATTCGGTTTTCAGACTCCATTGACCTGGCCAGGTTGTAGAGCGAGCGCCCTATCCAGTACCCCTCGCCGGGTTCGCGCACGGGGTTTTTCAGGAGCTCGGAGGAAGTCAGCCACCTGACCTCGTTGGCCTCGCTGGGCTTGCCGGCCCTCTCGAGGGCGAAGCTCCATTTGAACGCGGCCTCCGCCCGCGCCGCCGGCGGCATTTTCGGCAGGGAGTAGAGCCTTTCAAAAATTGCGGCGGCCTCGAGCGTGCGGGAATTCTGCGCCAAAGTCGCGTCGCCGAGCCCGAGCCACGCGAGGCGCACCTCCGGGTGGGAGGGGTATTTGTTGAGAATTTCGTTGTAGAGCGCGCGGGCGTCGGCGAAAGAGTTGAGCAGCTTCAGCACGTCCGCCTGCTCAAGCCTCGCGTAAAAGTTGCGCGGGTCGTCCGGGTGGGAGGCGCAGAGCTTGTCGAGTATGGAGAGGGCGTCCTTGTAGCTGGCCTCCAACCCCACTTTGACGGCGTATCTTGCGGCGTCAAAGAGGGCGGAATACGCGAACGGGCTCTCCGGGTATTTTTCGGTGAGCGCCACGCAGAGCCTCCGCGCCTCCGCGTACCTGCCCGCGGCAGCCTCCGCCCGCGCCTGGTTTATGTAGGATATCTGCGCGGCGCCGGTGGAGGGGTATTCGCGCCTGAGCCTTTCGTAGACCGCAAAAGCCCCGTTTTCGCCGCCGGTTTTGCCGAGCGATTCGAGGCACGATGCCCTTACGAGCATCGCTCCCGCCGCGACCTCCGGGGAAAGGTTTTTCAAGGAAAGGATTTCCGAACAGACCTTCTCCGAGCCCTCATAGTCCGCATTTTCCCTGAGAATCACGGCTTTCAGCCAGAGCAGCCTGCCGCGCAGCCCGCCGGCCCTGCCGGAGTCCAGCAGGCGGCCTATGCGCGCGAGGGCCTCGCCACTCCTCCCGGAATTTCTCAGCCTCTGCGCGAGCAGCCATTCCGCGTTCCAGATTTCTCCGTCGGAAACGGACGGGAGGTCCGCGGACTCGTCGAGCGTTCGGACGGCCCCCTCCTCGTCGCCCGCCTCAATCATGGCGTCCACCGCCTTGAAGAGAATCAAACCCGCGCGCTCCGGAAACTGGGCGACGAGCGGGCGATAGAGCGCGGCCGCGCTCTGGTAGTCGGAACTCAGCCTGTAACAGTCCGCGGCCAGAAGCTTTATGAGCCTCGCCTGCTTCGGATTGCTTTCGAGCCCCGCGAGCTCCGACAAGTGCGCGGCGGCGAGCCGGTATTCGGGCGCCCTGCCCTCCGCGCGGGAATACGCCGCCCACGCGAGGATTCTCAGCGCGTCGCGCCTGTACACCGAGCCCGGAAACTCCGCCGCAAGGCGCCTGGCGAACTCCTCCGCACCTTTGGCGTCGCCCCTCTTCACGCAGATTTTCGCCTTTTCGAGCAGGATTTTGTCGCGGATTTTCGGGGAGCCGTTTTTCAGAATGTCGTCTATCAGCGAGTCGAAGTCCTCCTGCCTGATCTCCGGATTTTTTCCCAGCAGGGCGACGGCATACTCGGCGACCCCGGGCGACGACGTCTTTTTGAGGACGTCGCGGAGTATCGAGAGCTGGCGCGCGGAATTGCGGGCTATGAGCGCGCCTATCAGCCGCAGCTCGTCGCGGTCTATCTCCTCGGAGAGCTCTATCTGCAACTGCTGCTCTATCGTTTCGACCGCCTCGTCGAACTTCCCGAGCTTGAACAAAACGGCTGCGTACTGTTTTGCAAATTGAAAACCCTGCGGGGTGCCCATGTAGATCTTCACACTGTCGGCGAGCTCGCCCTCCATCTTCTCAAGGTCTCCTCGGCCGAGGCTGCCGGCGAGCCTTGCTATGTTCAGGGCGATTTCGGCGTCGGCGAGCATTCCGCCGCCCACCGCAAATTCCTTGGCTTTTTCAAACTCCCCTACGGCTTTGGCCACGTCCGCGCGCTGGTAGGCTATGTAGCCGAGCGCGAGCCGGTACCACCCCTCGAACGATTTCGGAACGCCTCCCGCGGAGAGAGGCGCAAGCGCCTCCTCAGCCCCGTCGGCGTCTCCGAGACCTATGTGCGCGAGCGCCGCCCTTATCCTGTTTTCGGGCGTAGGCGACATTTCGAGTATCGGCGCCATTTCCCTCAGGGCCTTGTCGAACTCGCCCTGCGCTATCATGGAATCTACATATATAAGATCCATCTCCGAACCCGGCCGCCGCGCGTCTCCCGCCTTCCGGGAGTCCTCGACAATCATCTGCGCGAGCGCCGGCAAACCGGCGTCGAGCGCCCCGCGAGCGGAGGCTGCGCGCATTTCCCTATCGCCTTCGGCGAATTTTTTCGCCTCGGAAAAGGGCGCTGCGACTTCCGCAAGCCCCGCAGATGCAAAGGCGCATGCCGCCGCCAAAAACGCCGCGGCGATTCTGACGTTTGTTAACATAAAAACATAATTTCACAAAGGGGGCGGTTTTCAAGATAAAATCATGCCGGGAAGCCCCCGCGCGGGAACGGGCGCAAACCGCGCCGCGGAAACTCCCGGGAAACAGGCGGCAAACGCGGCGTCCGCGAGCAGGCCGCCGAAAAGCTTTTGTACGGGAAAGATTTTTCGCAGCGCCCGGCGCCATCAGGTTTGAGGAATCCCCGAAAGCAGCCAAAACAGGAAGCTTGTCGGCCGCTGGAAACTCCGCGGGATTGGTTTGATAAAAAATGCCGGCGGGCCGATAATCTGCAAAAAATCGAACGTTTGACGGAAACAACCCTTACAACCCGGCGCTAAAACTAAAACAGGGATATGCGCCGCGCGCGTACCCGACGCGCGTCATGAAAAAGCGCAAGGCCATTACGCGCAAGGAGGCGACGTTTCATATGTCTTTTTCGGATCTGGCGGACTGCGAAATATTCGTGCCACAACAACAGACCGGAGCCGAATACAAGGACATCTCGCGCGAGGCGAAAATCCCGCCCGCGGACTGGAAAGCCAAAGCGGCGGCGGACGGACGGTTCGTCTACGCCGAACCGCAAGTCCCCCGGGACACCGCAACGGCGTCTGCGAACTGCATGTCAAGAAAACGCCCTGCAAACAGCGCACCCTCCACTCGTTTCCCATTTTAACGGAGATTGCCGACCTCTTGCAACCTCCAAAAATGTTTCTTGCAGCACCCTTTCCGAAAGTCTCCAAAAATGCCCTCCCTAACGTTCTATTTTGCCCCTCAAACTTTGCGCTGCCGTACATCAAGCCGCGCGCCGTCCTGCCATACCGTCAAAAAACGCGCTGAAAGACGGGGATTCCCGAGAGAACGCTCGGGCGGGGATTTTGCATAATAGTTATGATTTTATTAATTTTAAAAATATTATCTTTACATCGTTTTTGGGTTTGGTAATAAGGTTGGGAAATAAAGCAAAAATTGTTTTTTTTGTTTTATGGAAAAGTTTCATCAAAATCAAAGCGCCGCGAAGGTTGGTTTTTCTTCGGGCGTTTTTTTTGTTTCGCGCCCCCCGATAAAAATTGACAATCCCGCCGCCCAGTAAAACAGTGTCACCATGTCTTCGGCAGGAAAGAGGGCGGCGCCAAACTCCGGGCCGCCGGCGCCAGGCAGGATTCTGTTGCACTCGTGTTGCGCCCCGTGCTCGGCCGCGATAATTGAGCGGCTCATGGAAGACGGCGCGGACTTTTCGGTGTTCTATTTCAACCCGAACATATTTCCGCGCGCGGAATACGAGCGCAGGAAGTCGGAAAACAAAAAATTTGCCGACAGCCTCGGCGTCGAATTTATAGACGCGGACTGGGAGCGGGGCGAATGGCTCGCCGCGTGCGGCGGGCTCGCTGACGAGCCCGAGCGCGGCACGCGATGCCTCGAATGCTTCAAATTGCGCCTTCTCAAGACGGCGGAATGCGCCGCGCGCACCTCTTGCTCCGTGTTTTCGACAACCCTGTCGTCCTCGCGCTGGAAAAGTGTGGAGCAGATATTCGAGGCCGGCGCGTTCGCCGAAAAGGCTATCGGGGGCCCGAAATTCTGGGCGCGCAACTGGCGCAAAGGCGGACTGAGCGAGCGTCGCGCCCGGCTGTTGCGCGAGCGCGGCTTCTACAACCAGCAATACTGCGGGTGCGAATTTTCCGCGCGCGCCGCCGCAAAAAATCGCGCGGCGCCTACGCCTCCCTCCCCCCTATGCGGTAAAACTGAAAAAATGGGCGCATGCATTATAGGGCATAAAAGACCCGAACATTAACTCAATTCGGAGAGGGGATACCATAGTCGCGGAAAAGATACAAATCGGCCGGACGGCAGCAGACATGGCAAAAGCGCGAAGATAGATGCGGCAAGGCTCCGCTACGACAACCCATCGGAGAAACCAAGCGGCAACCGGAATGCCTTTAAAGAAAAAACAAAAAAATGCTTGCAAACGTCCGGCAAAAAGTTTGAATAAAAACTTCAAAAATCAAGCAACGGGGGTATAGCTCAGTTGGTTAGAGCACTTGCATGACACGCAAGGGGTCGCAGATTCGAGTTCTGCTACTCCCACCATTTGAAAAGCCGCAAGTTCAATGACTTGCGGCTTTTTGTTTGTCATAGCATAACCACGGATGGCGGTTTGGAATCGGTTTTAAATCACTATTTAATCAATTGTTGGCTTATTTTTTAAATTTTATAAAGCTATGCGCAAGGGAAGATGTAAATAAAAACGACAAGCAAAAACGAGGCGATTCCCACAAGTCTTTTCAAGGCATTTTCAACGCATCTGCAAACCCATTTTTGCATCTGCATATAATTCCGCCTTATTGTTGAATGCATAAAGAAGAACGCCTACAAAATAAACCTGCCGCACAATCCGCATATCTTTTCGAGCTCTCCAGGCAACCCTGTCCGTTCCTCGGCGACGGGTTTTGCAATAACCTTTCCCGCCGCGCGGCTATTTGGCTGGCTGGGCCTTCTCCGCCCCCGCGCGCCCTGCCCCGGCTTTCATGGCCTCGGCGCGCGCAATCGCCTTTGAAAGGATTTCGCCGGCGTCCCCGCTCGCGGCGAGTTCGCGCGCGACGGAAGCCACCGCATCGACATACTCCCCCGAATCGGAGAGCCCCGCGAGACGCTCGAGCGCGACCTTTGCGGCGGCGCGCGCGCCGCCGCCGACGGGGATTAGACGGCGGCATATCTCCATCGCAAGCCCCCTGTTTGAAACTTCCGAATAGAGATCCCTCCCGAGCGCGGCCGAGGCGAGCCTGACGGATTCCCCGGCGTTCCCCTGCGCCGCGGCGATCTGCGAGAGCTTCCAAAGCAGCGCGCCGTCGGGCATTTTTCCGACGTACTTCGAGCCGAAGTCGAACGCGGCGCCCGCGCCCTTTTCGCGCTCAATTCCGTTCATCATGCGGATTACGGAATACTGCGAAAGAGGGTCGACCGAGCCGGAGTCGATCGCGCGCATCTGCTCGCCGAGGCCGGTCTTGAAAGGCTTGAAAAGCGGGTCGCCGACGAACACGCCCTGCCAGCTCAGAAAAGGCATTGCGGCTGTCGCGGCCTCGCCGGCGGCCATTCCGCGCGCAAGGGCCAGCGCATAGACGTGCGGATGGTGGGTTCCGCCAAGGTACGGCTCGTAGACGTTCCCGAAAGCCGCGGCGGCGCCTTCGGATACGAACGCCGGCGTCCAGCCGGATATGCTGCGCATGTCCGAGGCGCTGTACGAATATATGTGCAGCGCGCTCGCCCCGCGCGGGAAGGAAAACCCCTTTTCGGCGAAATACCCGCACGGACGGAAAGTATACCACCCGAAATAGAACGCCGGCGCGTCCATTCTCTCCGCGCAGCCGAAGAGCCGGGGCTCCGAATTTTCCGAAACGTCAAATCCCGCGGCGGAGAGAATCTTCGCGGCGGCCTCAAGCCAGCGGTCGCCCGCCTTTTCGCGCCTTGACTTGTCTATGTAAACCCGCCCGGCCACACCCCTTTGCTCGGCCTCGAGCGCGCTTTTCACGAGCCCCTCCGCGTCCGCGCGCGACACGCCGTCAAGCCGCGCCACGGGAATGGCGCCCGATATGGACGGCGCCATGCCCCACGAATAGTTGTTGAAGAGCGGGTTTTTCAAAAATCCAGCGAGCGACTTGGAGGAGACGAACCTGCCGGAGATTTCGGAATCCACGCTCGCGGCGTCCGAAAACACCTTCGGGGGATTCGGAGCGGGGGATCCGGGCGATGGGTTCACCCCCCACGGAACGCCGCGGCAGAGCACGAGAAACCCGATATCGTGGGAAATGTACGAATAGATTTCCCGCCCGGACGGCTCCCTGCCGCCGAGCCCCACGGCCTTCACCGCCCCGCGCCTGACGAGCTCGGCCACGAGCGGGTTCTCGATCTTTTCAAAATATTCCGCCTTTGAAATTTTGCCCGCCTTCGGCATCGGCAGTCCGACGATGTTCCCCTCCGGTATGCCGCGCGCGGAGGCGTAAAAGCCGGCTATCGCAAGCGAATCGGGATCGTCCGAATTGGCGACGACATAGACTTTGGACGGCGAAACGTCCGCCGGCGCGGACAGCGCGAATGCGGCGGCGGATAAAAACGGGAAAACGGCGCGTTTCATGGTTTGGATTCTGACCGGCGCCTCCGCAGTTTACAAGCGGCAAAAAGCTTCGGCGCCCAAAAATTTTCGCCGTTTTTTATCCGACACGGCAAAACCCCTTTGAAAGCGCGCCTCGAAAAGGAAAAAACGCCCCGGCGCAAGCAGGAGTTTTCGCCCGCAAAAATCCCAATTAAGAAAACGCGGCGGCCATTTCCGACACCCTCCCCTTCGCCCGGCAGGGGGCGGGGCTAATTCGACTCGCAAAATCTGCGCATAATCCGCAGAGCCTCCAGGACGCGCGGGCTCGGGATTGTGGCGATATCGCGGCGTATGAAGCAAATTTTGGAGCTTTTGACGGCTGGCGTGGAAGCCCATGCGGGGTCGGACTTGAAGCGCCGCAAGATTTCGCGCTCGTCGGCGGCCGAGGCCGCCTCCGCAAAAATTATCTCCGGCGCGGAGGCGACTATGAATTCGCGGGAGAGTGCCGGCCACGGCGCGCCCGACGAGTCCGCGCAATTCTTCAGCCCGCACGCCTCCAGAAGGCCTCCGACAAATGAGCCCCTGCCCGCTGCCATTTCGCCGAACATGAAGAGCGCCCTCCTGCCGCGCCCGGACGCCCTGCCCCCGGGGCTCGAAAGCTCCGCGTCAAACCCGCGCGCGATTCTCTCCGCCTCGGCGTCCCTGAAAAAAACCCTTCCGAGCAGCGCGACGTCTTTGGAAATGTTCCCCGCGCCCTCCGGATTGGTGAAGAACGCGGAAACCCCGACCGATTCGAGCCTCCGGGCTACCGCCCTCCCGGTGGGGCTGAGCGGAAGCAGGAATATGTCCGGCTTCAAGGCCGCGATCTTCTCGTAGTCGGGGTTGAGCAGCCCGCCGAGCCTGGGCTTGGATTTCGCCGCCTCCGGGTATATGCAGTAATTGGAATTGCCCAGCAGGAAGTCCTGCGCGCCTATCTCGAAGATCTCCTGCGACAGGCTCGGGACGACCGTAGCCGCCCTCGGGGGGGAGGCGAATTCAAAAACCTTTCCCGAAGCGTCCTCCACGGTCCGCGCATGCGCGCCCGCGGCTGCGGCCGCCGCGGCAAGCGCGGAAAGCGCGCGGAAAAAGCGCGTCATTTTTTCTCCCTCTTTAACATCGCGTCTTCGAGCGAGAGCCCCGTGCACTCGCCCACAGCCCCGAAAAGCCTGTACATCGCGCAAAACAGAACAATCATCGTCGGAAGCGCGATAACCGGAAAGGACAGCGCCGTCATGCGCCCGACCTCCGCGTTGAACGCCTCGGTTCCGGCCTCGCTCCTGAATATGCAGGCAGCCAGCGCGAAATTCAAAACGGAGCTCAGCAGGAACGAGCCCGCCACCCACAGCGTCGCGCGCCTGAGGGCGGCGTCGAACTTTTCGCGCGTGCCGCGCGCGTCGAGCGCGGCCTCTATCCTCGGCAGGTCCACGACGCTCTCGTTGAGCATAATGATTTTCGCCAGCGGCCTGCGCGTGGCGGCCGTCGCCAGGACCGCCGCGCCCAGCGCGAGCGGCACCAGCCCCTCCTTAGCGATAATCCACTCCCGCGACATCTTCATGAGGCCTATCCCGCCAGTGAGCAGCACGCTGACGACGCCTATTGCGGAAAATACGTTGAACTTGCGCCGCCCCGCCAAATCCCAGATGCCGTAGGCCACGGGAAAGAGCAGCGCAAACACGAAAACGCGCGTGTCGACGCTTTCGCCGGCAATCCCCGCCGCCTCGAAGATCCGCCTGCCCTTTATGAGAAGAAGGCTCGGGATCGCTATGTTAAACCCTATGTTGAGCCACGGGTTCTCCCGCTTCCGAGTTTTTTCGGCATCCGTCACTTTTTAACCCTCACGAGAACCATGTCCAGATTGCGGCAAACGGCGTCGAAGCGCACCCCCGCGCCGGACAGCCTCCCGAGGTCGCGCGCGCGCAGGGCCACGTACACGGGGGACCCCGACGAGGCCGCGAACTCCTTAAACGCCCCCTCGGAGGCGAAAAATTTCCCGTCGTACTCTCCCCTGCCGCGCATGAAGCCGAACTTCTGCTCTTCGGGCGGAGATCCTATCATGAGCACCGTGCGCCCGAGCCATACGGGGAGATCCTGAAAATAATTGTAATCGTAGGCGACGGCGACTTTGGCGGCGGGATCGGCTGCGAGAACCTCCTCCGCCAGGGGCCGCGCGCTCGGCCGCTGGACGAACCTGCCCAGCGGGTTGAAGAACAGGAAAAATACCGCCGAAAGCGCGAAGGCGCGGACGAAGAATTTTCTGTCGTCGCCGCCGCGAATCGTCGCAAAAAGGGCGGCGGACGAGGCGAGCATAAAAACGGAGAGCGCGCCGAACGTCGCCCACGCAGCCGCTGGATCCGCGACCTTCCCCTTGCCTATCAGAACGCGGCAGGCGATCGGGGCCGCCGCCGCGCCCGCCACCGCCAGAGCCGCAAAAATCTTCTTGGCAGCCTGCGCCCCGGCCACCCTTTCGCCCCAGTTTTTGGAAAGCCACGCCCCGAACAATACGGCGAACGCGGGATAGACCGGGATTATGTACGGCGCGAGCTTCGAGCGCGAAACGGAGAAAAACAGCACCACAAAGCAAATCCACGCCAGAAAGAAGAGCGCCTCCGGATTCTCCGAGCGCAGCCTTTTCCACCCGTCCGCAAAGACGCCGCGCACGACCGCCGGCAGAAACACAACCCACGGGATAAGCCCGACGGGGACGAGGACGAAAAAGAACCAGAACGGCTGGGCGCGCATTGAAGTCTCGGAATCCACAAACCGCAGTACGTGCTCGTGTATTATATAATACCAGAAAAATCCCTGGCCGTTCCACTTTTTCGAGAAAATCCCCTCGGCCTCCGGATACGCCGGATTGGCTGCCGCGGCGAGCAGGTGCCACGGCAGCGCAACCGCCGCAAAAACCGCGAGCCCAAGGGCAACCCACGCTATGTCGGACTTTTTGAGCGACCTCAGGAACGCCGCCGGCCCTATCAATAGCGCGTATATGAACACCGACGCGGCGGGAATCAGGACGCCTATGAGCCCCTTGGTCATTACCGCGAGCGCGCAAAACGCGAAAAACCCGACCGCCAGCGCCCCCCGCACGGCCCCCGAACGCCCCAGCGCCACGATGAAACAAAACATCGCCGCCGATATGAAAACGGCGACCGCCATGTCGAGCGTGACTATCTGGCCGAGCGCGTAATAGAGCAGAAAAGTCGCCAAAAACGCGGCGGAGAAAACCCCCGCCCGCCTGCCGTAGAGCGCGCGGGCGGCGCAATACGAGGCGCACACCCCGAAAACCGCCATCAGGGAATTGGCAAACCGCGCCGAAAACTGGCCCGTCCCGAAAACTTTCAGGGAGGCCGCCTGCATCCAGTAGAACATCGGCGGCTTATAGAAGTACGGCATGTCGTTGAGGCGCGGGGTGGTCATGTCGGAGTGCGCGAGCATCTCGCGGGGGATCTCCGTATATCTGCCTTCGTCAGGGCTCGCCAGCGGGCGCACGAAGCTCAACGACATGTACAGCGCGCACGAGACTGCGAAAATCGCGGCCAAATCCGCCAGCCAATGCCGTCCGTTTTCGCGGAAAATTTCATTCATATGCGCGAATATTGGGTAGGCGCGCGCGGCGATACAAGAATAATTTTGAATTTGCGCGCGGGAGTCATTGAAAAACCCAAAAAAAAGTCTTGCCAAGCAAACTGCGCCCGGCAGAATGGTTCGACATTATTTTAAAACGAAACAACATGGCTGAAGAATCGAACAAAAAGAAAGTCACGGAAGTCGGCTTCATTGAGGCCGAAGCGCTCAACCGCTACGTCACCGAAACGGGAAAAATCCTCCCCCGCAAATTCACGGGGCTGACGGCGAAGGAACAGCGCCACGTCAAGAAGACGATCAAGCATGCCCGCAACATGCTTCTGATGAAATAAGCCCCTCCCGAAATGGGGAACTTCTCGTCAAAGCGGGAAAATCTCAAGCGGCCGCCCTCGGACATACTGGAGGCGGCTGATTTTATTGCGCGCGGCGGCATAGGCGCCGTCCCGACGGAAACCGTATACGGGCTCGCCGCCGACGCCGCAAATCCTGACGCCGTAAGAAAAATTTTCGAGGCCAAGGGGCGCCCCTTCATCGACCCACTGATAGTCCACGTGTGCGACATCGGCATGGCGCGCGAAGTCTCCGAATTTACCCCCGAAGCCGAAAGGCTCGCCCGGGAATTCTGGCCGGGGCCGCTGACGATGGTGCTCAAAAAGAAGCCCGTCATTCCCGCCATAACGACCGCTGGCATGGACACCGTGGCCGTCAGAATGCCGTCGCACCCTGACATGCTCGGGCTTATACGCGCCTCTTCCAGGCCAATAGCGGCGCCGTCCGCCAACCCGTTCGGCTATGTCAGCCCAACGTGCGCGGAACACGTGCGCTCGGCGCTGGGCGGCAAAATAGACTTTGTAATCGACGGCGGCGAATGCGCGTGCGGAGTGGAATCCACGATAGTGATGATGGCCTCCTCGCCCAAAAAGCTGCTCCGCCCGGGCCCGATTCCGCCGGAGGAAATAGCGCGCGCGCTCGGCGAAAGCCTCGACGTTTCGCCGAAGGTAAACGAAGCCCGCCCGCAGGCGCCGGGAATGCTGAAATCGCATTACAGCCCGCACTCGAAACTCTCCCTGTTTTCAGACCCGTCGGAAATTCCCGCCGGATTCCCGGGAAACGTGATATACCTCTCCCGCCCCGCCGAACCGAAGGGGAACGAATACTGGCTGAGCGAAAGCGGGGATCTCGCCGAGGCCGCGAAAAACCTCTTCGCGCTGATAAGGAGGCTCGACGCCGGCGGGAAGGACATTTTATGCCAGAGGCCCCCGCTCGCCGGAATCGGGCTCGCAATAGCCGACCGCCTCGGGCGCGCCGAAACCAAGCCCTGACATTTTTTGTTGAAACCCCGCCGCAGGGCCGGATAGATTTTCCGCATGAAAATCCTCCGAACGACAGCGGCGATGCTTGCCGCATTCTGCGCGTCCGCGCTCGCCGACACGGTAGTCCGAATTTCCCCCTCCGGCGACGACGCCTCCGCCGACGGCTCCGAAAAGAGGCCGTTCGCGTCGCTCAAAGCCGCAAAAGAGTTCGCCGAAAAGTCGGGCGGCGGCGGAAAAATCGTCTTCAAGTTCGCCGACGGAATATACGGATTCAGGGAAAGCGCCGTATTTGAGGGAGGAGATTCGGGCAATCGAAAAATCCTCATAGAGGGCTCGGGAGACACGGTATTCTGCGGAACCGCGCGCGCGGACGCCTCCGCCCTGAAGGAGCTGCGCGACGGCCCCGCCCTCGCAAAACTCCCGCCCGAACGCCGCGCGAAAGTCTACTTCCTCGACCTGAAAAAGCTCGGCCTAACCGGCCTCGGCGAGCCGGCGCAAAAGGGCTTCGGCACCCCGCGCGACGTTCCCGAAACCGAGGCGTTTCTAAACGGCAGGGCGCTATTTGCCGCGCGCTACCCGAACGAGGGCCTCATGAAAATCGGGAGGGTTCTCGACCCCGGGCAGGTAAAAGTGCGCACCCACCGCGGGTACGACGAGCCGTCCGGCGACAAAAACGTCCGAGGGGCCGTGTTCGAGTACGCCGACCCGCGGCACGCGCGCTGGGCAGGCGCGCCGGACGCCTTCGCTTTCGGGAATTTTTCCGTAGGCTGGGCGGACGACTGCATAAAAATCAAAAAAATCGACCCGAAGCGCGGGACCGTGGAGCTCGCCTCGCCGCACATATACGGGGTCATGAGCTGCCTGCCCGACCCCAAAAACCCGAAATTCTCCCAAGACCTTTCGACGCGCGGATACCGGGTTCAAAACCTCCTCGAAGAGCTCGACGCCGACGGAGAGTTCTACATAGACCGAAAGTCGGGGATATTCTACGCCGCGCTCGATTCCGAGCCGGAGGGGACGCTCGAATTTTCGACGCTTACGGAGCCGATACTCGCCTTCAAAAACTTCGACGGCGCCGAGGTCAGAAACGTCAAGTTCGGGCCGTCGCGCGGAATGGGGATATATATAAATTCGTCGAGAAACATAAGGATAGACTCGTGCGAGTTCTCAAACTTCGGAACGGTAGCAATCTCGGCCGGCCCGGCGTTTTCGCAAAATCCCCCGGAAAATCTCCGCAACCCGGCCCCGAGGTTCAAGTTCAACTCCGCCATTTCGCTCGAGAACTGCAAAATCCACGACAACGCCCTCGGCGGCGCATTCATAAGCGGCGGCGACAAGCGCGCCCTCATGCCGTCCGGGAATTCGGTGCGCAACTGCGAGTTCTACCGCAACTCCCGCGCGGGCCTGAAATACTCGCCGTCTCTCTCGCTCTACGACGTCGGCGCGCGCGCGGCAAACTGCCTGTTCCGCGACGACCCGTTCAACACGCTGCAGTTCGGCGGCAACGACCTCGTCATAGAGAAAAACAGGTTCGAGAGAATCTGCCGGAACATAAGCGACATGGGCGTGGTGTACACGGGCAGGAATCCGAGCGACAAGGGCAACGTCATACGCAGAAACTTTTTCTCCGAATGCCTCGCAAAGGACGGCGGGTGCAGGATACGCGGAGTGTACATCGACGACGGCTCCGGCGGGTACGACATACGCGAAAACATATTCTGCCGCATAAAGTCCGCCGACCCCGGCGAGACGAACGCGGGAATCGCGGCGATATACTTCCACGGCGGCCACGACAACAGGGCGTACAAAAACGTTTTCATCGACTGCGCAGTCGGCGTGTCGCACTCCCCGTGGGAGGACGAATGGTGGCTCAAAAACATAAACAGCCCCGCGTGGCGGCGGAAGCTCAAATCCGAGGCCGACATAGAGTCCGAAACCTACCTGAAAAAGTACCCGGAGCTCGAAAACTTCTTCAAAAACGGCAGGCCGCGCGTCAACTACCTGACCCAAAACCTGTACTTCCGATCGTCCGGGCCGCTCGACGGGAATTTCGTCAACAAGTGGAACGCCTTCCTGAACCCCGCGAAGGGCGTTCCGGAGGACAAGGCCGACTGGACGCCCGAAGACGTGCTCGAATATTTCGGCAACAACGCCACCGTGCGCACAATCCTATCGGAGCGCATCGGGCCTCAGTGAGGGGAGGCTATCTTCACGCCCGCGATTCCGACTATTATCAGCGACAGAAAGAAAATCTGCAGCGGGCTCGAAGGCTCGCCGAAAAGCAGGATCCCCGACACCACGGCCCCTACCGCGCCTATGCCCGTCCAGATCGCGTACGACATTCCCAGCGGCAGTACGCGCACCGCGAGCGCCAGCAGCCCCATGCTGAAAAGCATTGCGGCCGCCATCGCAACCGACGGTACGAGCCTCGTAAAGCCGTGCGAATATTTGAGGGCGACCACCCAGGCTATTTCAAAAACGCCCGCGAGAAAAAGATAAATCCAGCTCATAAAATTCCGTTGGTTGAAAAAAACTCGGCGAATTAGAGCGATGCGGAAACCGGGCGTCAACAAAAAAAATGAACAGTTGCTCTTTTTTTGCGGCGCCCCTGTCCGCCCTCGCGGCGGCCCGTTCGCCCCGGGCGTCCGCGGAAGACGCGAACGGCGGCGAAATTTAGCCAGGAAATCCCCGCCCGCCCGCGCCCAAGCGCATCGCGCCAAAAGGTTTGGCACAGTGCGCCAAACGTTTGGGCAGTTTTAGTTTGATACCTTCCGCGCAATGATAAAAAAGGTTCTGCAAGGCGTTTCAGGGGCTCTCTTTTTCAATCCGGCTGTGCGTCGGAAGAAAAAACCGCTCAACTGCCCATATCCGGGCTTTACCGCGGGAAATCCGCCAAACCTGAAAATAGTGGCAAACAGCCGCAAGACCGCTCCGCGTCCGCGATAGTCCGCAATTTATCCAAATCGTCCGCTATTCAAATCATCTGCCGCCAATTACAAGCGGCCCCGCCGCGCAGGTTCGGTGCGGCCGCCTCCGGGGAAAAAGGCCCCGGCGCGGATTCGCGCGCAACGGAAAGCCGCACCCTAAACCTCCCGCGCCTTCGGGCGCTCGATTTGCGCGATGCGCTCCATAAGCCTGTCGACTATGATCTGCGCCCTGTCGGGGCAGTCCTTGCCGGGGTCTATCTCCTCCGGCCGCACAGGCTTTCCGGCGCATATCACGACCCTTCCGCCGCCGCCGAGCCTGTTGGTGCGCGGCAGCACCTCCTCAAATCCGAAAGAGCGCACCGGCAGTATCGGGACGCCCGCCTTTATCGCAAGCAGCCCCGCCCCCGGCTTGCCCGGCAGCAGCCCCAAACCGCCGCCGCGCGTGCCCTCCGGAAATATCACCACGCCCACCCCGCCCCTCACGCGCGCGAGCACTTCCCGGAACGCGCCGAGGTTCCCGGACTGCCCGCGCTTTACGGGTATGGCGTTGAGGCGCCTGAAAATCCACCCGAGAATCCGCCCCCGCATGAGGGTGTCGCGCGCGACGGCGCACAGCTCGGTCTCGTGGAAAAACGCCATCGCCATGGGGTCGAGGTAGCTGACGTGGTTGGCGACTATTATGCACGGCCGCTTCGGGACGTTCTCGTACCCGTACAGTTCCACCCGCCCGAACACGTCGCAGAAGACGGACGATATATGCCACCACGCCTTGTATACGGCTTTCCCGCCGAACTTGAAATACCTCGCGCGCATCAGGACTCCAGAATAAGCGACAGCGTGCGGCGGACGACCTCCTCCTTGGTCATGCCGGAAGTGTCTATCCGCTCGGCGGACTCCGGGCAGCGGAGGGGGGCCGTCTTGCGCGACCTGTCCATGGCGTCGCGCAGGCCGATGGAGTCGGCTATGCCCTCCCTGGCGCGGCGCGCGGCGCGGGTCTGCTCGTCGGCGTCGAGGAAAATCCTGACGTCGGCGTCGGGGAAAATCACCGAACCTATGTCGCGCCCCTCCATGATTAGCCCCGCGAACCCGCGCGAGCGCGCAAAGTCCGCCATAGACCTCTGGTAGGATTTGAGGAACTCCCTGACCGCGGCTATCGCCGCAAATTTTGCGACCTGCGAATTCACGCGCTCGGTCCTAATGAGCGCGTCGTCAACGAGGCTCCCGTCAAGGGCCACGCGCGCGGAGTTTCCGCACAGGACGGTGTCCATCTTCACGGATTTCAGCCTCTCCTCCACGGCGGAGGGGTCGTCAGGGCCTATGCCCTCGCCGAGCAGCGCGTATGCGACAGTCCTGTAATGCGCGCCGGTGTCGACGTGCATGTACCCGAGAATGCGCGCGCACTCCTTGGAAACGCTCGACTTGCCGACCGCAGCCCCTCCGTCCACCGCCACGACCCTCAGCGCGCCGGAGTCGGAGCGCGCCGTGTAGAGAACCTCGAAAAATTCCGCCCACGTCTTGGAAACGCATCCGGGATCCTCTATGGCTATCCACGGCTTTCCGTCGCCGCGGACGTCGCGGGAGGCGAGGATCGAAAAGCTCATCGCCATGCGGTGGTCGGCGTAGGTGTTGACGAGGGTCACGGTTTTGGCGATCTCAGCGAGCCCCTCCGGCGGGTGCGGGGTTATGCAAAGGGAGTCCTCCGCCTCCTCGACCTTCGCGCAGAACTTGCGCAGCTGGGCGGCGCACGCTGCAACCCTGTCGGTCTCCTGCGCGCGCGTGTGGGCGATACCCTTTATCGAAAGCCGGAACGGCAGAAGCGGCGATATCGCCGCCAGCGTCAGAAAAGTGTCCGAAATGTCGTTGAAGTCGAATTCGAGGCTCTCCGGGAAATCCGTCCGCCCCGAAGCCTCCACGACTACGGAATCCCCGACGGCGAAGGAGTTCACGAGCCCCGCCCCGGAGAGAAGCCCGCAAAACGCCGCGTCTCCCTGCAGCGCGCAGCCCGCGAAGTTTTTTATCTCGCACGCGCCGCCGGCAACCGCAGGGAGCGCGACAAAATAGCTCGCCGCCGTGGCGTCGGGCTCCACGCGGTACACCCGCTCGGCGCCCGCCGCGGGCTCGAAAACGGCCGAATGCGCGCCGCCTTCAAGGGACGGCTTTATCCCGAACTGCGACATTATCCCGAGCGTCATTTCGACAAACGGCCTGGACACGGTGTCCCCGCGCAGCGACACGCGCATCGGGGAGTCCGCAAACGCGCAGACCATCAAAAGCGCCGAAAGCATCTGGCTCGACGCGCCGGCGTCCACCGATACGCCGCCGCCCCTCAGCCCGTCGGTCTTCATGACAAACGGAAGGGCGTTTTTCGCGCCCAAAAACTCGAAGCTCGCCCCCTGCGACTCGAGCGCCTCTATGAGCCCCGCCATGGGGCGCGAGCGCATCGGTTCGTCGCAGTCGAACCTGTATTTGCCGCCCCTGCGCAGCGCGGCCAGCGCAGTGACGAACCTCGCCGCCGTCCCCGCGTTGCCGACATGCAGACTGGCGCACGAATTCGGGGGCTGCCGGCCGGGGGAGTCGATCTCTATGGTCTTGTCGAAGCGGTTGAGGGCCACCACGTACCCGAGGCGCGAGAGGCAGTCGGCCATGATTTCCGTGTCGCGGGAAAACAGCGCACCCTCTATGCGCGTCCTGCCCCCGGCGAGGGCGGCCAGAACCATTGCGCGGTTTGTGAGGCTCTTCGAGCCCGGCGGCAGGACGGAAGAGGCGCATTTGAATCGGAAAGGTTTTATGGCTATTTCTGTAGGCATGGTTTTAGAGCTTGTCCCTGAAAGCCTTCGCCTTTTCGAGGGCGGAGGACACGCCGGCCCTGTCGCCGGACTTTATCGCCGCAATCATCGCGCCGAGGCGCGAGGAAAAGTCTCCGAGGGCGGAGAGTATCTCGCCGCGGTTGTCGGCGACGATGCTCTCCCATATCCGCGGGGAACCCGAGGCCACCCTCGTGGTGTCCCTGAATCCCTGCCCGGAATACGGCAGAAGGTTTATGTCGAAATCCGCGGCCGCGCCGCAGACGAGGGCCGCGGCCAAATGCGGAAGGTGGCTTACGCGCGCGACGATGGCGTCGTGCTCTTCGGGGGAAACGGAATACACCTTCATTCCGAGCGCCCCCCACGCCTCCGAAACCGCCGCAACCGCGCCTTCGTCGGAATCCGGCAGCGGGGTGACGAAGCACGGGCGCAGGTCGAAGAGGTTTTCGTCGGCAAAGTCCATGCCGGCCTTTTCGGAGCCCGCCATGGGGTGCGAGCCCACGAAGCGCGCGCCGGCCGCCCCGACGGACTCGGAGCACAGGCGGCAGATACTGCCCTTGACGCTCCCCACGTCCGTGACGAGCGAGCCCGCTTTGAGCGCCGGCGCGATTTTTGCGGCGAGCTCCGGAATGTTTTCCACGGGCGCGCACAGGACGGCGAGGTCGGCGCCCTCCGCGGCCTCCGCGGGCTCGGCGTGCACCGCGTCGAAAATCCCGGGAAGGCGCGAGCACTTTTCGCGCGTAGACGCGCTCCTCGACCACGCGGATACCCTTTCGCACAATCCGCGCCCCTTCGCGGCAAATGCGAACGAGGCCCCCAGAAGCCCCGCGCCGAGTATTGCGATTTTGCGAAATTTCATGTTTTCCAAACTAAACCCGGGAGGGGGCCGTTCAACAAAATAATACGCCGGATCCCCCTTTTTTGCGGCGCTTCCGGAGAAGCCGCCGGAGCCTATCCCCCGAATTTGGAGCGGGCGGAGATTTCGGCGAACGCCATGAATATGTCGCCGCGGTTGACTATGCCGTAAAACTTTCCGTCCGCCTCGACCATCGGCATCTCCTCCGCGCCCGGATTATCCGAAAACGCCTTTACGCCGTCCACCAGCCCCGTCTCGGGGCTGAGCGTCGGAATGTCGGAGCGCATTATGTCGTCGGCTATGACGTTTTTCGAGAGCGCGCCGGACTTCGCAAAGGCCAAAACGTCGCCGCGCAGGATTCCGCCGAGATACCTGTTGCTGCGCGAGACCACGTACACCGCAAAATCGGGGTTTTTCAGGAATATCCCGGCCACGCTGCGGAAAAGGGTCGTGGGGGAAACCGTGTTGTCGCTCTTGCGGAAGAGGTCGCCGACTTTCACGTCTTTGAGGGGCTTGCTGAACGCGGACTTCACGCCGCCCGCGGCCTCCGCCGCGTACATGGACTTCGCCGCCGCCAGGCGCGACACCGCGTAAGAGACGAGCACCCCTATTATCAGCGGGAAAATCATGCGGCCGGCCATCGTGAACTCAAGCACGAGAATGAGGGACGTCAGGGGCGCCGCCGCCGCAGTCGTGAAAAACGCGGCCATTCCGAGCAGGGAAAACCCTATCACCTCCTCGGTTCCAAGCGGCACGCCCGCCAATACGAGCAGCTGCGCGAAAACGAACCCGAATACGCCGCCTATCGTGAGGCTCGGCGTAAGCACCCCGCCGACCGCTCCCATTCCGAAGAACAGGGCCACGGAAAATATTTTGAGCGCCAGAATCGCCGAGACGTCCCCGAGCGAGAAATCCATCGACACGAGCCCGCGGATAATGTGCGCCCCGTTGCCCGCCACCTCCGGGAAGTACGCCGCTATCGCGCCCACGGCCACCCCCGCCGCGGCGAGCCTCAGCGGGAGAAACTCCGCGCCCCTGTTCAGCAGGCGCCTGCACCTGGCCAGCCACGCCAGCCACAAATTGGCCAAAACGGACGCGGCGGCTCCGAGGAGCGCGCTCAAAAACGCGGTCTGGGCGTTTATCTCGAGGTACGCCCCGGAAATTTCGTAGAGGGGGCTCGGGTTTCCAAACGCGCAAATCGTAAGGTAGCTGGCGCAGCTGGCCACCAGCAGCGGGGCGAGCATGTCCATCGACATTATGCCTATGACGATTTCGCAGACGAAGAGCGCGCCCGCCATCGGCGCGTGAAACACCGCCGCCATCGCCCCCGCCGCGGAGCAGGCCACGAGCAGGCGAAGGCGCGGCGTGGACATGTTCAGGCGCCTGCCCGCCATCGACGCGAACACCGCGGCGGTCTGGACGAGCGGCCCCTCTCGCCCGATGGAGGCCCCCGAGCCTATCGTGACTATCGCCGCCGCGCTGCGAAGCAGGTTGGCGCGCACGGGTATGCAGCCGTTGCCGATAGATACGGCCTCCATGTAAGGCGTCGGAGGCTTTCTCACCCTCTTTGCGGCGAACAGCAAAATTCCGCCCGCAACCGCGCCCCCGGCCGCGAGGGAGAAAATCCTGCGCCACGGGGGGATTTGCAGAAAGGACGCCACCACCCCTTCCCCGTCCGCGCCCGTGAGGGCCTCGAGAATGAGGCGCGTCGCAAACTGGAACGCCAGAGCGATCGCCGCCGAAAGCGCCCCTGCCAGAACCGCGTAGAAATACACCCCGCTGCGCCCCGCGAGGCTGAAGCGGATTCTGGCCAGAAGCAAAAACTTGAAAAACCAGTTCACCGGCGGGTCGGAGTCAGTCCAGCGCGAGCTCCAGGCCGCGCGCCATCTCCTCCGGAGAAATCAGCGCGGCGGATTTGCCGAGCGACTTCCTCCATTTTATTATCTTCTGCAAAATCGAAAGGTACGCGGCCACGCGGCTCCTGTCCACCGCGACCAGCACCACGAGGTTGGCCCTGCTGTCCTCCGTGGGCCAGTCCACCCCGCCGCGGCTCACCCCCGCCACAACGTACTCGGCGCCGAGCCCCGAAATCCTGCCGTGCGGCACCGCAAGCCCGTCTTCAAGGTAGGTCGAGGCGGTGTCCTCGCGCAGGTACACGGCCTCCCTGAGGTCCGAAAGGGTTTTGTCCGGCATGTCCGGGGAAAGGGCGCCGAGCATGTATTCCAGGCATTCGGCCTGCCCTGGAAAATCCCCGAGTCGAATGGCTTTTATGAAAGGCATGAAAAAAATATCGCCATAAATCGGCCGACCGTCAAGACAACTCGCGCGCGGGCGCCTTCCTCCGCGATTTTTTTCGGCGCAACGGCGCGCGAACGGCTATTAACGGGCCTCCAACATAAGATAACCGTAGGCGGCGAGGCGCACGCGGAGCTTCCCGCCGGAAAAACTCCATTCCGCACCCGACGACAATCTTTCCCCAAAACCATTTTGGGAATAAAAATCAACGGAAAATTCCGCCGGTTCCGGCTTCGTATTGGCCGCGCAAAAGAGCGTCTGTCCGAAGACGTCGTCAATTCTTGCAAATGAAACCGCCCTGTCGGGCGCAGAATTTTCCAGCCATACGGTTTTTCCCCTGTACAGCGCGGGGGAATCCGCCTTCATCGAAACGAGTTTCCGCACCAGCTCCATGCGCTTTTTTCCGTCCTCCGCAAGCGCCTTCGACCAATCTATGAACAGCCTTCCGAACCGGCGATTGGCAAAAATATTGTGCGGGGCGCAGTCCGCGATTTCGTTGCCGTTGTATATGAACGGCACACCGTCCACGGCGAAATTGAGGAACAGCATTGAATCCATCGCGGCTGACCCGGGAATTTTGTCCGGGCGCGCGCCGCCGGCGTCCATAGCCATATCGTGATTTTCCCGGCAGCGCAAAAATACCGACCCCGCCGGGAATTCGCGCGCCGCGCGCTCCTCGGCCTCCCTGAGCCTTTTGGCCGAATCTCCCCGCCCATAGACGCTCCTGAGAGCCCAAAGCCAGTAGAACCCGTAGCTGGCGTCGTACGCTTCAAGGTGGTTGCGCGGGCGTATGCCCTCGCTGAAAAACAGAAAACCCGGTTTTATCTCCCGCATTCTGCGCGCGCCCTCCTCCCAAAACGACAGGGGTATGAGGTCTTCGACGTCGCACCTGAAACCGTCGAATCCGTATTCGCGCACGAGATACTCCATATTTTTGAAGAGATACCTCCTCAATTCGGGGTTGTCAAAATCCAGCTGCGGGAACTTCCAGTCTCCAATCTTGACGGAACCGTCAGAATTGCGCCTGACAAAATCCGAATGCCCGTCAATAAGGCGCGCTTTCGGCCCGCAATGGAAATAGACTATGTCGTACACGACTTTCATTCCGAGACCGTGGGCCGACGATACAAAATCTTTAAGGTCTTGCGGAGAGCCGTATTCCGGGTCGATTTCAAAATAGTCCTTTTGGCGGTAGGGATTCCTGGGATTCAGCCCAAACTTGCGCTGGCGGACGCTCCAGAATTTCCTGTCGGGGTCGTCGTCGGCAAGTGCGACGGGGCATAACTGGATTATTTTAACGCCGAGCGACGCGACGTGCGGCAAAAGCCTTTCCGCGGATTTCAGCGTGCCTTCCTGCGTAAACGGGCGCAAAAAAATCTGGTATACGGTCGATTTTAGAAGCTCGTCTGAAACGGGGCGGGCCTTTTCGCCGGGACACGGGGAATCATCGTAACGGACCTGTTCGGCAAAAGCATGAATCGCAAAGCAAAACGCCAGGGCGGCGGGAAAAACCAACGTACTTTTCATGGGCATACCTGATACTCCGCGGGGCGGAGAGTGGCAAGCGCATAAAAATTTTGTTAGCGGTTATCGCGCCCGATAAAAAAATTCCGGCGCGAAAAAGGCTCTTGCAGGGGGCTTACCGACATGCTATTGTGGCCGGATTATATCGCAATATCGCTATATCAAAGGGAGGAAAAACCATGAAAAAACTGCTCATCGCGGCTTTTTGCGCCGTACAATCGCTGCCGTACGCGGCCGGCGCGCACGCCGTGCAAACTTCGGGAAGGGGCGACTCGCGCCCCGAGGACTATGTCCCGCCGGTAATCGGCAACGGCTCGATATGCACGAGCGTCGACAACCTTGGCGGGCAGGCGCAGCGCAAGTACGTCACGTACTATCCGGAAGTCGTCTGGGCCGGGCGCAGGACGAGCCTCCCCGGGACGTCGCTGATCACCATGGGACACTTTGAATGCGAAATATCCGTAGACGGAAAGCCGCTGGGAGAACCCGTCGCGTGGAGGCAGTCGCTGAACACGTCGGGCGCCTTCACGGAGTGCGAGGTGGAATACGCCGCGGCGACCGTCAAAACCGTCGCTTTCGTCCCCTACGGAAAGGACATGCTCGCGGTAAAAAAGACCGTTCTGCCGAAATCGGAAGGCGCCAAGTCCGCGGAAATAAGATTCTCCTACAAATTCACCGACAGGGACACCGGAAACCCGCCGTACAGGACGATCATGCGGGCGCCCAAATACGAGAGAATCCACAATTCGGCGTCGCTCTTCTACACTTCCTACGGGCACAAAACGTACAACGGGGAGATATCCGTCATATCCTCCGCGCCCGCGAAAGTTTCCGCCGGCAAGACTTCCGTCGCGCTCGATTCGGTTTTCGACCTATCCAAGGGCGCGGCGGAGGCGGCCTATCTCATAACCTACGCCGACGACTTCGGCGGAACAGACGCCCGAAAGACCTCTTCCGAACTAAAAAGGCTCGCGCTCGAAAAGGGCTTTGACGGGATATTCGACGGCCACAGGGAAAACTGGAAAAACTTCTGGGGCTCCGAATTTGTCTCCCTGCCAGACAGGCCCATGCAGGACGCCTACATGACGGGCCTCTACCACCTGCGCACGATGTGCACGAAGTGGTCGTTCCCCGTCGCGCTCTTCGGGCACGGTGCGGGCTGGTCCGGGAGGTTCTTCGGATTCGACGAAATGTTCGCGCAGTCCGGGGCGGTGTCGTCGGGCAAATTCGACCTGTCGGTGCGCACGCCGAATTTCAGGAAGGCCATACTTCCGACGGCCATGCGCCGGGTGCAGCACTATTCCGACAACGCCCAAAAGAAGTTCGGAGCGCGCTACGCGTGGGAAACTCTCGAGGACGGGGCGGAGGGCGCCCCCAACCCGGCGGGATTCTGGATAGACCACGTCTTCCACATGGCCAACATCGCCAACAGCTGCTGGAAACACTACCTCTATACCGGCGACAAAAAGTTTTTGGAGGAAACCGGATACCCGGTGATCCGCGAATGCGCCGCGTTCTACTACTCGCACATGCTCTACGAGGACGCCGGTGGCAGGACGATCTTCGGGAGGTGCACGGACATCGAAAGGCTCGGGCCGGCGGTTCTCAACGCCTTCATGAGCTCGTGCGGGGCGATATACAACTTCGAGATCGCCGCGCGCGCCGCCGCCATTCTCGGGGTGGACGCCGACTACGCCGCAAAGCTCTCGGAGGCCGCGGGGCGCCTGCGCGAAAGCCTGCCGAGAAACTCCGAAATGTACCTGCCCTTCGACGGGTGCAAAGAAAAGAGCTTCGTCTCAATAACGGGCCTGTACCCGTACACGATATTCGACAAAACCGAGAAGCTGCAGGTGGCCGCGCTCTACGACTTCATGAAAAACATAAGCAAGGCCGGCAACATGTACCCCGTCGGCAACGGGACGTGCTCCTGGTACGCGGGGATACTGTCGTCGGCGCTCGCCAACATCCGCGACTGCGAAGGCCCCGCCGCCATGCTCGCCGCGACCGCGCGCAATACCGGCAGGTTCGGGGAGACGTGGGAGATCAACGAGCCCGGCATACGCCACACCCCGTGGTTTATGACCGCCGCAGGCAGCTATGTGCACGCCGTAAACCAGATGCTCGTAAACCCGCGCGAAAACGGGGACGTAGACGTCGCCGTCTCCGCCCCGCGGGATTGGGCGGACTATTCCTTCGAGCTCCCCTCCTACGGCGGAGCGAAAGTCGCGGCGAAAGTAGAGGGGGGAAAGTTTGCGAGCCTCGAGTATTCCGCCGGAAAATCCGACAGCCGCAGGCGCGCTCTCGTGATTCCGCAGCGCCTCGTTCCGGAAGGCAAAATCTCCGGCGAATGGGAGCGCGACGGAGACCTGTTCAGAATACCCCTGGACGGAGATTTCTCGCTCTGAGCGCTTTTTACCCAAAGGCGAAACGCAAACGCAACCGCGGGCTTTGCGCCTGCGGTTGCGTTTTTCAATCCGCAGGCCCCTTTTTCAGAACCGCCGAAAACCCCTCGCCCGAAACGTACGCGCACCCGTCCTTAATGCGGATTTTCCCGTCCGAGACGTCGAACGCCGCCCCCGGTTTCGCCCACCGATACTCTCCGAAAACCGAATCGAGGGCGCATATCTTTTCGAGTTCGCGGCCCTCCGGAATCCTGACTTCGCCGGAGGGGGAAGTCATGCAGAAGAAAATGCGCTTCGTCTCCGGGTGCGTCGCCCACACGCAGTCCGCGCAAATGTGCGCGGTCGGGCTGTCGTAGGCGTTTTTTTCGGGGTCGTATTTGCGCTCGGACAGCGGGGTGTTGTTGAGGTTCTCCCATGTGGCGAGAGCGCGCGCGATTTTCATGCGCGGGGGGACGTCGCGTATGCTCTTCATCGTCGGGCACGGGTTGCCGAACCATATGCTCCACGAACCGGCAGCCGCCGCGAGCCCCACGTTGCGGATCTCCCGGGCGTAGTCGTAGGACGACAGATCGCTCGAAGTCGCAATTCTCGACGGGTCGGTTATGCCGCCCTCAAAGTTGCGCTGATCCGTTGCGAAATCGGGCCCGGGGCCTTCCGACATCAGCAGATCCGGCATGGCGTCGGCGAACTCGGGAGTATTGTATCCGCCGTCCACTATGTGTTTTACATAGTCGCGGTATATGAGCCACGGATCCATTATGAACTTCGCGTCGGGATTCAGGGCGCGGGCGGCCCTGCGAAGCGCGCAAAGGTACCGCAGCGTGCCCTCGGTGTAAGTCGGATAGTCGAGTTTCTCGCCCTCGCGGACGGAGACGCTGTCCTTCCCCGTCCAGAACTTCAGCCCGACCTGCCGCGGCCTCTTCCAGCCGGGGGAAATGCCGTAGAAGTCCCCCGTCGGATCCGGAACATCCCACGAGCACCCCCCGAACCTGAATTTCGGGTTTTTGCCCGTCACGGCCCTGGCGCGCTCGATTATCTTTTTGACGGTTCTGTCGATCACGGACTTCTTCTGGAAATTGAGCTGTGCGCTGAACGACGAATACAGCATTTTTTTGCCGGAAATGTCGGCCTCCCAGATGTCCCAGAACCAGCCTGTCGCAATATTGTCCGGAAACGGAAGGGAGGCGTCCTTCATCGCGCAGATCTCCTCCCACTCGGCAATCTGCTTTTTGGAGTATTTTTTCCGGAGGTCTATCGTGCGGCTGTACGTCATGTACTCGGGGGTCTCGAATACGAACCACAGGCCGTCGGACTCCCTGAAATTCTCCATACCGGGCATGTACAGGACATACCGGTAACCCATATTTTTGGCGAACTGCAGCGACTCCTTCGGCGAAGTCGCCGCCCACGAGCCGTAGTAGTTGCGGTAGTCGTCGAGCCCGTAACGGGTCCCCCCTCCGGCGGCGCCGGCAAAGGCGCAGCCCGCAGACAGCGCGGCCGCCGCAAAAAACGCGAATTTCAATTCCATAAACAAGCCCTCCTCTGAATTTTGGAAAGTTAGCAAGGCGGGACGGGGAAGTCAAACCAAAGAAAAACCTGTTGAAACGCCAGCCCGGGCGCTATACTCTGCAACCCATATGAAACATATTATTGCGATTGCGGCGATGGCCGCGGCCGTTTCGGAGTCCGCGGCGTTTGAAATCTATTCCGACTTCCCCGGCGGGAACATCGACATCGTCGAAAAGGGAGAAAGCGGCGCGAAAATCCGCCAGCAGTGCCGCGATTCCGACTGGTGGTTTTACTGGAGCTTCGGAGTGAGGGGCGCGGAGGGCAAGACCCTGACGTTCGAGTTTTCCGAATCGGGCGACGTCATAGGCTCGCGCGGGCCGGCGGCGAGCTTCGACGGCGGAAAGACCTGGAAGTGGCTCGGCGCGCAGGGAATAAAACGCGAAAAAAACTCGTCGTCCTTCAAAGCGTCGATCCCCGCCGGCGCGAAAGACGCCCGCTTCGCCTTCTGCCTGCCGTACATGCCCTCCGACTTCGACGCCTTCGCAAAATCCGCGCCGGGCCTCAAAAAAATCCCGCTCTGCAAGACGCGCAAGGGGCGCGAAAATTTCGCGTACGCCCTCGGCAATCCGGGCGGCAAAATAAAAATTTTCCTGACGTCGCGCCACCACGCCTGCGAGGCCACCGGAACCTTCGCAATGCAGGGAATCCTCGAGGAGTTTCTGAGGGAGGGAGGCGCCGCCTCAAAGCTCCTGAAAGGCGCGGAAATCGTGGCGGTGCCCTTCATGGATCTCGACGGCGTTCTGGACGGCGACCAGGGCAAGGGGCGCAAGCCGCACGACCACAACCGCGACTACCTCTCGAATCCCCCAATATATCCGTCGGTCGCGGCCTTCCAAAAGCTCTACAACGCGAAGGCGGCGGAAGCTGAAACTGTCGTCGCGCTCGACCTGCATTCGCCGTTCATATTCCGCGGGGGCGAAAGCGACACCAACAACCGTACATACTTCGTAGAGTGGGCGGAGGAGGAAAATCTCGGCGGGCTGCGGAAGTTCAGCAAAATCCTCGAAGCCGCGACGCTCAAATCCGGAAACGGGGCGATAACCCATCTGAGCGAATGGGACGTAAAATTCAACACGCTGTGGAACCGCCCCTCCAACAATATGGGCGCGACATTCACCGCGTGGACCGCCAAACACCCGAAGTCCGAATTCGCCTCGTCGATAGAAATCCCGTACTCGGAAAACGAGGGCGGGGAAATCTCCGCCGAAAATATGCGCGGGCTGGGCGCCAACATCGCAAAATCGCTCGCGGAATATTTTTCCGCCCGCGGAGAAAAATAAATTTTGACTCCGGCCGCGCGCCGGGCGACAATTCGAGAAACAACAAAACCAGCATATGATGAAAAAAATACACGTATTCCTGACCGCGCTCGCCATATCGGTTTCGGCGGCGTTCGCGGCGCAAAACTTCAAATTCGGCAATTTCGGGGGCTCCTTTGAAAGCGCCAAAAAAGCCGGATACGATGGCGTCCAGCTCGACAACTGGCAACGCAAAGGCCAGGACGACAAGGTCGGATACTCCCGCAAAGACATAGACGACATCAAAAAGAAAATGGCGGAGCTCGACATGCAGGTGTGCTCCATATGCGTGCCCTGCTACCACAAATTCCTATTTGAAGAGGACAAAAACTGCGTCGAGTACATGAAAAACGTAATCGACGCCGCGGCGGAGATCGGGGCGGAAAACATCTTAATCCCCTTCTTCGGGAAGTCGAGCCTGTACCAGAAGGACAAAAAGGAATTCCGCCAGGAACGCCTCGAACCGCTCGTGAAGCGCATAAAGGAAATCGCCCGGTACGCCGCGAAAAAGGACATCGTGCTCGCGCTTGAAAACACGATAACCGCCGAGGACAACATAAAGCTCCTCGACATGATCGGCGAACCGAACGTGAAAGTGTACTTCGACACGCTCAACATCGTCTGGACGGGCGACCAGCCCGACGTTGCGATAAAGAAGCTCGGCAAGGACCGCATAGCGCAAATCCACATCAAGGCCAACGCCGAATTTTTCGACGAGGCAAAGCAGCCCGAAGATTTCGACAAGTGCTTCAAGGCCATCGTAGACAGCGGATACAGGGGGTGGCTCGTCCTCGAACAGGGAGTGAAGAGGAAAGTCCACACGCAGGACGAAGTGATATCGCACAACCTGAAATTCTTCAAAAATTCCGCCCTCTGCAAATAAGACAAAACAGGGCGCAAGGCGCGCCGGCGGCAGTGCCGGTGCGAGGCGCACTGCCATTTAAGGAGGGGCGCAAGGTGCGCCGGCCATAGAAGGGGCGGCAGTGCCGCTTCCATAGAAGGGGCA
Organism: Candidatus Merdousia sp.; assembly: GCA_048390825.1. Classification (GTDB taxonomy): domain Bacteria; phylum Verrucomicrobiota; class Verrucomicrobiia; order Opitutales; family Intestinicryptomonadaceae; genus Merdousia. Next base: position 336 of record DBGCYC010000014.1, on the reverse strand, counting down.
TAGCCCCTTACGGCGATTGCTCACGCAATAGGGCTATCCCCAGTATAAATCTAACGCTTCCGAAATTCGTTCTGAAAACCTTAGCTTATCCGATTTGGCGCAATGAAAACGAAAGCTTATTTTATCCGAAGCGCAGCAAGGTTATAAAATAAGGCTTTCGGGAAGGATAAAATGCGTTAGCATTTTATCCAAGATAGGAATAATACATACGCAATTACTATTTAAGGGGGTAGGCGCATTGGCTTCGCCAATCGCCGTAGGGGGTATCCCCCTCAATGGCTGGCGCACCTTGCGCCCGAGAACAGCGCGGATTGCGCGCAGCGCAACCAAGCCAGC